>JBBQFC010000007.1:0-78550 GCA_038321615.1 Flavobacteriales bacterium
GGCACCGAGTACTATGTCGGTAAAGGTTTCGTCGCCCGTGGTAGAGATCAATTGACTCCACAATTCCACTCCGTTGCGGTCGTACTTGGTCACCAAGGCGTCGTAATTGCCCGTGTCATTTAGTGTTGCGCCGGCTTGATAAACGTTACCCGCACCATCGGTTACGGCCTTGCCATAAAGGTACATGTCTTGAAAGCCCTTGGTGGCCACCCAATCTTCAAACACGGTTTGGGCGCGGGCGTTCATAAGGCTAGTGAACAGTAGTATTAAAAGAACGGAGAACGGAGAACGGAGAACGGAGAATTGATTTCATAATGGATGTTTTTTAAGGTTGACCTAAAAGTAACGCTTCACTTTCCGATTTCCAACGTTAAAACACCCTAAAGTCCACGTTTAATCACCCAAAATAGGTTTGGGATTGCAAGAGAATTCAAAGCGCTCTGCAACGCAGCATGCTATAAATACTTGAGGGATAGACGTTAGGCTTACAAGGTAGATTTAACAGTTTGGTAATATGCTGCTAAGGCAGGGTGCTATGCACTCAGCAAGATATAATGAAGACAAAGGCCTATGCAACATTTATAAACTAACCATGTAATACACTGACGGCGAGCACATGCGTTCACGCAAAAACTCACTCACAGTTTGCATGGTGTAAAATTGACGGTGCTTCAAATCATTTTACGTTTGCAACCTTCCGCCGTGCGCCCGCGTATTGGAAGCGTAAAGTTTAAATAAGCAATGAATCGAATTAAAATGGGACTTCGCGGCAAGAACGGAATATCAAAAATGGAAATGGCACAGCAGATAGTGCACGGCCTTAACAGGGTGGCTGGAATGGACGAACGCACTAGCCTATTGATGGAATTGAATGCAGCCATTGCCGGATTTTCGGAAGCCCATACCCAAGCTCAATTTGGCGACAGACGCGCCATAGAATGGAGAAAGCGCTGTGAAAAACAACTCGAACAAGCCATTCGCCGTGCTGCCTTGGCAGCCGAGAAATGGAGCTTGGGCGAAGAAGAGCTCCTCGCACAAATAGGATTTGAAACCCGCAATACCAATAATACCGCCGCTCCAGTGTCGAGCCCGGAATTGCCAAAAGCTCAGCGAACTGATGCCAGCGGCGAACTGAAACTGACTTGGAAACCTGTAGCGAATAGCCGCAACTATCTGGTACAAATCGCCACTAAAACGAGTCGGAAAATACCAAACTGGAATACCGCAGTTTATTCTACAAAAGCGCGCTGTGTGCTTCAGGATTTAAAACCGGGTAAAGTGTATCAAATAAGAATTATAGCCCTGGGAGCCGTGGGGCTAAGTGCCCCAAGCCAAGTACTCGAAATGATGGCCGCATAAGCCGTACCATATAACAGCAGGCGTTCCTTAAACTATCACGCCGAAACGAAGAACTCCGGTCTCCCCTTTCCGGGGTTTTTCTTTGCACCACACTTTTTATCAAGCAGGTTTCGAAGCAGCAGGAAGTTCGGCGTAGGGAAGGAATATAACCGTTTGACCCAACGCGTAGGAAGCCACTTCGTAGGGGTTGTAAATGAGCATGAGCCCCTTTTTAGACAGCGCCATATTGGCCGGAAGGCTGAAAGCTGCGTTCTCAAAAAAGAATCCTTCATCGTCGAGGTTTGCATCGGATGCCAGCTTATGGCGCTTGCGGAACGCTACATCTGCCAATTGTTCTACCCCGGCCATATCGTAGCGATCGGCAAGGTTGATCGGCTCTCCGCTTGTCAGATCAAACGACTGCAAATACCTGTACGAATTGGGGTGAGCCCCACCCATATAATCTACCATCTGAAAATCGAGGGTGTAATAATCTTCGCCAAAAAAGCTGCTATCGCCCCGGGCTTCAAGCATCCAGGCAGCCGGGCTATCGGGAAATTCCAAAACAAAAAGATCGTAGCCTTCCAAAAACGATTCAGCCATGGCTTCCAGCGGCGTATTTCCTTCCGGCTCGGGAAGCCGCGATTTCAGCGCATCACGCACATAATCGTCGATATGTCGATTGATATTGCTACGCGCTTGGGTATTGCCCCCTTCTACGGCGGGTATCGTGAGCAATACATGCGCACAAGGCTCCACTTTGCAACTGGCGTCGACCTTTTCGACTTTCTGAACCGACATCGACCACGGTGCGCTGGACTCTTCCTTTTCGGAAGTTTGATTTTCGGATGAGCCACAACTCTGGGCGATCGCTGCCACCAAAAAGGCGAAACCAATTATTCTCATTGCTTAATAATTATGAATGGTGCGTAAAAAATCTCTGAGTTGTTCGAGCACATTGCGATGACCGGCTTCGGGCTCTTCGTCCATAAACTCTTCTATATCGAAAATGGCTTCTTCCACAAGTTGATTGTCGTCGAAATCTTCCATTTGCTCAATAACGGTGAGCACTTCAAAAGCCACAAGATAATCGCCCTTGATTGCCTCCCTGATCAAATCAGAAAAACCATCAACCGGCGATAGCCCAGCGTTCCAAAATGCCGAAATAATCAATTGACGTTGATCGAAAAACTCCTCGGAGCTCAACGCCTTCAGCAATTCGGGAATAGCTGCTTCCGATTTCAACTCATACAGAATCCTGGTAATCTTGGCTTGAATCGTCGGCTCATCTCCCCACGACTGATAGGCGCGTAGAAGGGGCACGATTACTTCGGGCCGGCCTTGAGAAGGTACTTTATCTAAGGCCGCGAGTACCGTTTCGGGTTTGGTGGCAAACAAGTCGGTAATAATGGCTTCGGCCGTTTTTGAAAGGGGCTTATTCATGACTAGCAAAGTTATTTAAAGATTGCCGACCCAATGCGAACCATGGTGCTGCCTTCGGCTATAGCCGATAAGTAATCGGAACTCATACCCATGCTCAACTCACGCAGGGCAAAAGGCTTCGGTAATTCTTGATTTTTTAATTGATCGAAGCACGTTTTCAATCCTGCAAACTCTTCTTTAATCTGCGCTTCATCGCTCGTAAGGCTGGCCATTCCCATCAATCCGATAATCTGCACATGCGCATATTTTGACCAATCGGTTTCGGCAATTTCTGAATGGAGTTCGGCATAGGAAAACCCGAATTTAGAGTCTTCGTTGGCAATGTGAACCTGCAATAAGCACGCGATTGTGCGATTGGCAGAAGCAGCTTGCTTTTCAATTTCATCGAGCAGGCGGATGCTGTCGACACTGTGAATTAAATGAATGAATGGCGCGATGTACTTCACCTTATTCCGCTGGAGGTGGCCGATGAAATGCCAATGTGCATCCTGTGGCATTTCCGCGGCGCGCACACTTATATCTTGGGCTTTATTTTCGCCAAAATCGCGCTGACCGGCCGCATAGGCTTCCCTTACCGCTTCGATGGGGCTGTATTTCGATACCGCCACCAAGGTGACGTCTGCTCCGCATTCCGAGCGCAAATCATTCAAAGCATCAACTATTGCCATGGTTCCATTTTAACTAATTTCCCTTCGCGATAGACTGGTATCACACGCGTTAGATTGGGCGTTAAACAATATTTCACGTCTTCGTTGAGATTGAGATTGTGTAGGCGCCGGCGGTGAGAAGACGCTTTAAGAAATCCAAAATAATTGACGCTTGCCTTCTGGAATAAGAATACAGCCGCGATGGTCGAGTCTTCGTCGCTCATATACTTCCCCGATTCCAAAAGCGACTCCGTAATGGCTCCGGCGCAGATACTGTCTTCCAAATTAAACTTGCCTTGCCAGCCCGAAGCCAGCAGAAGCACATCGGATGGTGTGGCGATGAGATAGTCGATAATAGCCTGCAAGTTA
The DNA here is from genome assembly GCA_038321615.1 of Flavobacteriales bacterium. Lineage (GTDB taxonomy): Bacteria > Bacteroidota > Bacteroidia > Flavobacteriales_D > Cryomorphaceae > JBBQFC01. Next base: position 3,798 of record JBBQFC010000007.1, read on the forward strand.
ATAAGCGAACCAACTAAAACTTCGTGCTTTTGAGCAGCCTTGTTGATGGCCTTAGTGCCGTTGGTGGTGGTAAGAACCAGCGTCTTCCCACGAATTTCTTCCTTCATATAGCTGAAGGGTGAATTGCCAAAGTCGAAGCCTTCGACCACCTTACCGTTCCGCTCCGCTCCTACCATGTAGCCGCGGCTTTGATAATCGCGGGCTTCTTCGACGGTCGAAACGGGTATAATGGCTTCGGCGCCATGATCAAAGGCGGCGCAAATGGCTGTGGTAGCGCGGAGTACGTCAATGGCTACCACGGTGGTGTACTCTTGTTCGTAGAGATCAAATTCTTCGGGCGAAAAACAGACTTCTACGCGGAATTTCTGATCGTCCATCAAGGTGCCGTGTAAAATGGCAGTTTAACCACCCGTGCCAGGACGGGTTTTTGCCTGATTTCAATATAAATTTCACTGCCGATCGCGGCCAATTCGCGCGGTACATACCCCATACCAATAGCCTTTTGAAGCGAAGGGCTTTGGGTACCCGAAGTAACCCGACCGATAACGGATCCAGCAGCATCAATCACCGGATAATCGTGGCGTGGAATACCGCGCTCGACCATCTCGAAACCAACCAGTTTTCGAGATACCCCCTCTTCCTTTTGCGCTTGAAGGCGCTCCTTGTCGATAAAATCTTTGTTGAACTTCGTAATCCACCCCAGTCCGGCTTCAATCGGGCTTGTGGTATCGTCGATATCATTGCCGTAAAGGCAGAAACCCATTTCCAACCGCAGGGTGTCGCGGGCGCCCAGACCAATGGGCTTAATGCCAAATTCGTCGCCGGCCGACATAATCGCGTTCCAAGCCTTATGGGCAAATTCATTGCGCACATATACCTCGAAGCCACCAGAGCCGGTGTAGCCCGTAGCACTGAGTATCACATGCTCGATTCCCGCAAAGGTGCCTTTTTTAAAAGTGTAATAAGGCATCTCTGCTAGTGAAAGCGATGTTAGCTTTTGCAAAGTTTTAGTGGCAAGCGGACCTTGTACGGCTAGAAGCGCGTATTCGTCACTTGCATTTTCGATCGATACATCGCCTTCATTCTTGCCTTTGATCCAAGCCCAATCTTTGTCGATATTCGACGCATTTACCACAAGCATGTACCGATCGGGATTGATACAATACACCAGTAGATCGTCCACTATTCCGCCTTCTCCATTTGGAAGGCAACTGTACTGCACCTTGCCCGGCTCCAGCTTATCCACATCATTGCTCGTTACCGTCTGCAAAAGATCGAGCGCACCCTTTCCTTCCACAAAAAATTCGCCCATATGCGACACGTCAAACATGCCTACGGCTTGGCGCACAGTATCGTGCTCATCGAGCAAACCACTGTATTGTAGCGGCATTTCATAGCCAGCGAAGGGAACCATCTTAGCTCCGAGCTCGGTATGTGTCTGGAAAAGGGCGGTTTTTTTCATATCAGATTTTGGGGCGTAAAAGTAATATATAAAGAGGAGAGCGAGCTAAAAAGCAGCGGAATTGAATTCTCGTATATTTGAGCCGAACTCTAAGCCCGACATGCGATTTCCGGATCACCACGTTCCGCGTTGGATCATTTTACTGATCGACACCTTCTTAGTAATGCTGGCCCTTTTCACGGCTTATATGCTTCGCTTCGAGTTTACCATACCTCCGGTAGAAGTCGGGCCGCTGCTCTTTGCCTTCCCCATTTACATGATGGTACGCATTACTTCCTTCCTCATAGCCGAAACCTATGCAAGTGTGGTGCGCTACAGCGGTACCGAAGATTCCATTCGGGTGCTAAAAGCCATTGTCGGTGGGTCGATTTTGATGGGGCTGTTGAATCCGCTAAAGTTTTATTTCTGGGATTCCGCCTATTTTCTACCCTTCACCATCGTGATAATCGATGCGGTACTGGCTTCCGTTTTTATGATCTTGTTTCGGCTTGGAGCCAAAATGCTGTACTTGGAGATGCGCAACCCGCGGTCGGCAAAATCGGCCGTGGTGATCTACGGAGCGGGCGAATCGGGGGTCATTACCAAGCGCACCATCGACCGCGATGCTGCGTCGGGCTATCAGGTGATCGCTTTCTTTGACGATGACTTACGGAAATCGGGTAAACGACTCGAAGGTGCTCCGATATTGCATACTTCAAGCCTTGATGCCTATTTGTCCAAACAAGCAGTGAGCCAACTCATCGTTTCTATTCAACAATCTGACCCCGAAAAGCGGCGCGCGGTAATCGATACCGCTGTAAACCACCAGGTAAATGTGCTCAATGTGCCGCCGGTAAACAACTGGATAAATGGCGAGCTGAGTCTAAAGCAGCTCAAATCGGTGAAAATCGAGGACTTACTCGGAAGGCCGCCTATTGTACTTGCCGATAGCCATGTGGGCGAGCAGCTTCGAGGTCAGGTCGTCCTCATTACCGGTGCTGCTGGTTCTATCGGGAGCGGGTTAATGCAGCTAGTGGCTCGGCATGAACCTCTGCTGCTTATCGCTTTCGACCAAGCCGAGTCGCCGCTGTTCGAACTCGAAATTGCATTGCGGATAGCTCATCCTAAACTCCGTTTGGAAATTGTAATTGGCGACGTGCGGCAGAAAGAACGCCTTCGAAAGCTCTTCGCCACCTTCAAGCCTGCCGTAGTTTACCATGCCGCCGCATACAAACACGTACCGTTAATGGAACTCAATCCAACCGAAGCAGTGCTCACCAACGTGCTTGGCACGAAGCATTTGGTAGATTTGAGTATCGAAAGCCACGTCAAAACCTTCGTTTTGATTTCAACCGACAAGGCGGTAAATCCGACCAGCGTAATGGGAAGCTCCAAGCGGGTAGCGGAAATTTATGCGCAGGCGAGCAATTCGGAAACAGGAACCCATTTTATCACCACCCGATTTGGAAACGTGCTCGGAAGCAATGGCTCGGTGATTCCCCTTTTCAGGAAACAGATAGAAGACGGAGGCCCACTGACCATCACTCATCCAGATGTGGTGCGTTTTTTCATGACCATCCCCGAAGCATGCCAATTGGTGCTCGAAGCAGGTGCAATGGGCGAGGGTGGAGAAATTTTCGTGTTCGATATGGGCCAATCTGTGCGGATAGCCGATTTGGCCGATAAAATGATTCGCCTCAGCGGACTGGAGCCAGGGAAGGATATCGAAATAAAATACACGGGCTTAAGACCCGGAGAAAAGCTCTTCGAAGAATTGCTCGCAAGTGCAGAGAACACTATGCCTACCCATCATCCACGGATCTTGCGCGCCAAGGTGCGAGCCAACGATTTGATAGAAGTGCAAAAGGAAATCGACGAGTTGGTGGCGATCTTCCAGCTTCAGGATAATGAGGCCTTGATTAAGAAATTGAAACGCATTGTGCCGGAGTACATCAGCAACAATAGCGAATTCAGTAAATTTGACGTCTAATTAAAGTTGGAATGACGGATAAGAACATAGAACTGGCGAAAATTCAGCGTCAAATCGAAGAATACATTGGCTTGGGGCCTAATAGTTTGATTTATAATTTTGGCGATGACGATCAGCGCAATGTGAGCCTTCACTTGGTGACACTCAATCCCCGACACAATCAGAGTTTTTTGTTTCATTCCGAATCGGGCTACGACAAAATCGAAGTGCTCAAAAAAATGCTGGCCTATGTAAAGTGCTACAAAGACAAGGAATCCAGCTACACTATACAATGGAAGCATGCCACCGGCGATTCGCTGCAAACTTCATACTTCAGCGCTAAGAATGTACAGGCTGCGCTCGATAAACTCCTTTACGACCGCGACCCGAATAGCATTACCGTTTTTAGCGTTATAATGAACCCCATTACTTAATCGAGCGTGCAGACCTACCCTGTAAAGATCCGTTTTAATGATCTGGACGGCTACAACCATGTGAACAATGCCGTGTATCTCACCTACTTTGAAGAAGCGCGGATCAATTTCCTCGGAAACAGAGTTGGCGTAGATTGGAATTGGGATGAAGCCGGAATGCTATTGGCACGGGTTGAAATAGACTATTTGCTTCCCGTAGTGCTAGCCAACGAAGTTCAGATTCACATCTCCGTATGCCGAATTGGCTCTAAAAGTTTCGATTTGAAATACCTCATCGAAAAACGCGAAGGTGATGTTTGGATCGCTGTAACCAAAGGGAAGTCAGTGCAGGTATGTTATAATTTCAAAAGCGCCGAATCCATCGCTATTCCTGAAAGTTGGATGAAGAACCTGAAGGAAGAGCTTGCTCCGGGTAACTAATAGCCATTTTTCTGCAGAACTATTTCCGAACCACCAGCTTTAAAGCACCAGCCAGGCCATCCACTTTTACCAAGTACACCCCCGAAGCCAATTCGCTCATATCTGCTTGAAAACTTGGAGAGCCAGTACTTTGCCATTGCTTCATGAGCCTTCCGGAAAGGTCGTAAGCATTGATGGCCACACGATCGGCGGGAAGGCCGCTAACCGTTACCTGATCAATCGCCGGATTGGGATAAACTGACCAGGAAGGTTTGGCGGAAGCTGAAGCCACACTCGATACAAGCCCAATAGTAAACGTTCCGGTAGGGCTCACCAAATCGTCGCCACAGGCCGATGGCTTGCGAATACGCCAGAAATAAGAAGTACTTTGAAAAGGCATCCAAGCCTGAAAAGTATTGCCATTGTTAAACAAAGTTTCCTGATATACGATCTCATCGAAATTAGCATCCAAGGCGGCTTCGAAGATAAAATAAGCCGATTGCGGATCGTCGATAGTGAAGGGAACTAATTGGGTGGCAAAAGTCTCTCCCATCGGCGAAACGATTGCAGGAGCTGCGAGCGTATTGCTATTGTCCTTAACCAAGGCAAAAGGCATTATCTCCTGTCCGCCCGGGTAATCGATGATCACGTTACCGCTGTAATAGCCATCAGCAAGCCCGGTGAGATTAGTAAACACTACTGCGTTCGAAGATGGAGATCCAATGCTGGTTGCAAAGTTAAGCTGTGGCACTGGCGCTGGAAAATCATCCATAACAACGGAGTAATTGATCTGACCAACATATCGGCGATTGACAGAAAAAGGCAACTGCGCGAAATTTTGATTGCAAACCTGTAATACTTCCGACTGCAATTGGAAGAAATTAGGTCGAACTATGTGCAGGCCTGAAGTCATGGCGCTTACCGCCACCACACCACTTTCGAAGTAAGGATAATTGCTCCAGGCACCCGTCAACTCATTGATATCGGCATCGGGAAACACATCGAAATAGCCGAATGGTTCCAAGTGCGCTTGTCCGTTATCAAGCAGATCGATCAAATCTAAAATCCGCAAACCGGAAGTATAATTCGACTCATAGACCATATCGCCGCGGATGTAGAGATTGTGATCGATGGAATTGGTGCCCAAATCGATATAGCCTAATACGAGTGGGTTGTCTAAATCGGCAAGATCCCAAACAATGGTTCGAGTGGTGATGCCGAATTCGAGTTCATCGGTTTCATCGTTGCTCAGAGCGTATCGCTGATCTTCCGTTATCCAGCCTTGATGCACGTAACCCACATTTTCGTAAGGAGTGATAGAGATTACTTCCACATCTTCCTTAATGCTAGCATCGTAGATCGCCAAAAAATCGCCATTGTAACCCATGCAGATTTGTCGGCCTTGATAGTCTGGATCGGGACCGCTGTAATCAAACACCTGCGCGTCGTGCGTATAGCCAGCTTGCTCACTACTACCCGCATAGGTAGGGCTTAGCGGATTGCTCACATCTACAATATGCGGCCCACCCCCGAAGGTGCTCGTGCCGACTGCATACACAAAATGGTTGGCGGTATCGGCCACGATATTATGGCAATTTCCAAAACCACCGTAAAACGCGTCCACGTCAAACTGCACGGGAACCTGCTGGCCTTCTTGATATTCCAATCGATTGAGATCGAATATTTGCAAACCGTGGTTGGCAGCTTCGCTTACAATGAAGGCATAGTGACCAATGACCTTTACATCGCGCCAAAGGCTCCCATCGGTAGTGGTGGGAATGAAACCAATATAAAGCGGAAATTCTGGACTCGTAACATCTACGAAAACAGTTTTATTGCGCACCCCATAAAGCGCATATTCCCTTCCAGTGGTTGGGCTCGTCCAGCCCCAAACATCATTGCCTGTGGTGGCTTGGAAAACAGTAAGGTCTATATAACTTAACTGATCGACGTACTGGCACGGATAAATTCCCGCCATGTTGTCGATGCAAGGTTGAGCTTTTGAAAATCCGAAAATAAGCAGGCAAAAAGAGAGTAGGGCAAGGCGTTGCAAAGGTGGTTTCATTCGATAAATTAGATTCCGCTAAGGTCGTTAAATTTGTCTTGGCATTCCAATACAAATGACCCGATTCCGGTAGTCCTATCGGAAAACTCGATGAGTATATGTGTGCAGAGTTCGAACCAAAACCAAGGTCACCCTGTTTTGAAAATATGATCTTTATTCGCAAAATTTTCTTCTTGTGCGTTTTGCTCCCTGCTTGTTTGCCAGCTCAAACGGATACTGCAGCAGTGTATGAGTACCGCCCTGGCGACCCAAATGGAATAGAAAAGTGGTACATGGGAAGGCAAATAGCACACGTAATGGGCTATCATGGAGCCGATTGGCTAGATAGAGCAGATAGGGCCAAGGAAGAGCGAACAGACAAATTGATGAAAAATCTTGATTTACGACTAGGCGAATCAATAGCAGATATCGGTGCAGGTTCGGGATACCACAGCCTACTCATGGCACCCTTGGTAGGTGCTGGTAATATTTACGCCGTCGATATCCAACCCGAGATGCTCGAGATGATCAAACAACGCGCAAACGAATCCGCGATTTCGAATATAAAACCGGTATTAGGAACAGAGCAATCGGCTAATCTTGAATCGGATGCAATCGATAAGGTCCTATTGGTGGATGTGTACCATGAATTTGCTTTTCCCAAAGAGATGATGGAATCGATTTTCGCAGCCTTGAAGCCTGGCGGAAAAGTATTCTTAATCGAATTTCGACAGGAAGATTCTTGGGTTCCAATAAAGCCAATACATAAGATGACCAGCGATCAGGCTATCAAGGAACTGACTGCTTCGGGCTTTGTATTCGAGAAAAACATCGGCAATCTTCCCTGGCAACACTGTTTGGTGTTCCGAAAGCCTTAATTTTAGGCCAAAACTTACGAAGTGGATTGGATTTCTTGCGCTGATCGATTGCCAAAAGATGGGGAAAGGGTGCTTGCCTTCTTGCCTGATAATAAGGTTTACCTACCGGGTAAGGCGGGGATTTGGCGCTACGAGCCGGTGATTTTCCTTCGCTTCGCTGCGGAATTTTTTAAGGAGATTAATCCAAAGCGAGCTCAATTCGGCGCTAACTTTTGGCTGGGCGAAGGCCAAAGCAATCATTATTTTGCTGATGTTACGCATTGGATGCCTTGCCCCAAGGGGCCGGGAGGAGAGAAGGAAGAAATAACTGCGAATTAATTCTTGATCTTCCTCAATACCTTTTACCAATACCACCTGTTCGGCATTTGAATTGAACCAATGTTTTTTTGCACGTCGGCATATCAATGCTTCGTCTGTTTCTCATCGACTAATTCCATGTCAAAACTCGACGAATTGAAAGACTCGATCATTTGGTTACCTCTGTAAAGATGAATGAGCACCCCCAACCATCCAAAACGGATGAATTTTTCAGGTGCCTTTTTCTTTGAAAAGCAAACTACTCTTTTTTTTTCGCTACACGAGACTACAATATAAAAGATGAACGTCGATCCCAAAAAATTTACAATTCATCTTTACGCGATCTCAAAATAATTAGAACGGACACTTTTAGGCATCAAAGTTTTCCTAAAATAAGACCCACTTGTATGGAATACAAATTGAACTCACCGCTAAATTGTCCAACGGGAGTGATATGAAATCCAATCCAATTAGAAACTGGAAATTCGAGTTTAGGGCTTAATACTATACCCAAATGGTAAGAATCATCGAAGAATGCTGTATAGGTGCTTTCGCCGCTCGAAAAAGTTTCAATACGAGTAAACGAAACAGCTTCAATTCTGCGCGTGTAAGCCACCCCCGCTTGCGGATTAAATCGTATCAATCCGCTTTGACCCACAGGAAATGCGTATCCCGCAAGCGCATAATAAGACGTAAATTCTTCTCGCGGTGCGCCGCCCTCAATTCCAAGCGTTACCACTGCCATCAAGAAATCACCAAAGCTGAGTGCATAGTCCGATGGTAGATTTTGAGCTTTTCGCGTTCCCCATCGAACCCCGGAAGATAGACTGATTTGAGACTTGGCGATGTAACTAAACTGTAAATCTGCTCCCCAATAATTGCCACCAAAAAGGTCGGAGCTCCCGAAATAAGAAGTCTCACCAGATGATTGTGACTGGCAAGGTTGCAGACCGGAAACCAAACTTATCAAAGCAGATGAAAACACTAATTTCCAGATATTTGAGAGGGATTTCATCGATAGCTGTTGTTACAAATATAGCTCGCACGGTTGGGAAATTGTCGGTTTACACCCAAAATAAGCCTTGGATAACTTTCCGAGAATGAAGATTTTGAGTAAACAATACCAAATCCTTTCCCGCCGAATGGTTGCGGAAGCGGTAGAGCGACCCGGACTACGGCTAATGCCAGTTTTTGCGATCTTTTTCAGCTGGAAGTTCACGCCCCAGTAGTTTCCGCGCGCATGGCTGGTGTAGGTAAGTCCTGCGGTGAGCAGGAAAATGGTTAACATCGAAGCTTTTTGGAGAGTGATGATCGTCAAGGTATATCGCTTATTGTAGAATAAATTTTTGCACGCTCCATTGGTCGTTTTAAATCCTTTTTTAGCGATTTGCCCGCTTCCTTAATCTACCAAAAAGAATGCCTGCTTGCATACCAAATAGCGTAAACGCACCCGAAATTTGAGCCGTAGGATTCAAAAGGAATCCAAAACCCTTAGCAATGGGGAATTCCAATTTAGGGCTAATGAAAAGACCCAAATGACTGCTTCGGTCATAGTCTATTTCATAATTTTGAAATAAAAATCCATTTCCATCGATTGGTCGGAAAAAAACGGGGCGAGCGCGTTCGATAAATGCGAAACCTAGTTGGGGATTGAAACGAATGGTACCGGCACGGTTAAGATCGAACGACTTCCCCGCCAAAGCAAAAAGAGTTCCATAATCTTCCTTGGGTTTTGTTCCTGCCAAACCTTGCGTGGCAAGGTTTCCTAAAAGAGCTAATAAACCCGGTGAATAATCGTCGGGAACCTGGAGTGGGTCGCGTGAGCCCCATACCAAACCAACGGAAAGACAGAACTTTGTTGGAGTAATTAAGTCCACGCGCATATCCACTCCACCGATTGTGCCAAACATCCCCGAGATTTCTCCATAAATGAAGGGCTTCTGTTTGATTGATTCCTGCGCTCCTGAAAAATTCGGCAGCGCCAAGAGCATTATTAAACTTAATAAGGTGCGTAAAATCATTTGACCCGCAATATGGAGTTCGGTAAATCGATAAAGCGCAAGCTAGAAAAATCTAGGCGAATATCGAACGTACAACACCAAGCTTAACAAAAACACAATATCGCAGTTGTTTGAATGATCTTCTTCAATTTCCTAAATATTCGTTTTCGAAGGCATAAAAAACAGTACCAAATCCTTCCCCGCCGAATGGTCGCGGAAGCGGTAAAGAGCTGTAATTTGCAAACTCTTCGGAAGTTGATCTTCGTGGGTTAAGTAGTACAAACCGCGCTGTGGGGTGTCATGATATTGCATCACCTTTCCATTACAGCGCGAAAGATAATAGGGCACTTGATAAGCTATTAATGGCGGGGTTGATAGGTTGGCTGCAGCCAAATCGATTCCCAAAAAGGAGGCTTCCGCCTTAAATTCAAAGGGAGCACCCGTCCAATAAACTACATCGCTTTCGCTAATTTCCAGAACCTTCGCTATCTCAGCGCGATAGGTCATACGGCTCGACTCTGCTGCTAAAACCGGTAAATAAAATAAGTTGACACCTACTCGGAGAAAAACCATAAAGGCAAACAAACCCAATAGAGAACCCGGAGACCTCCTTAAAACCCAATAAGAGCCAACTCCGATTAGAAATACCACCAAAACCTTCGCCCAGCGAAAATCGACATTCGAAAAAGTGGGGATAAATGGAATGCTGAGCACACCCAGCACTGTGATCGGAATCAAGACCTTCAAAAACTGTTGCATGCCGACCTTTAGCCCACTCTGCCAAGCATTTGCCGAAAGGCTAAACCCATAAGCCAGAACGATGGATAGAAAAGGAATAAACGCATAGAGATATCGCTCTTTTTGATAATTGGCGAGCCAATAAACGGGCATGTTGAAGATGAGAAATATCAGGCAAAAAAACACCAGTGGCCTTGCCCTTGAACCATTCCAGAAACCCTTTCTTATCAAGAAAAATAAGAACAAGGACCACGGAAGCATAATCTTGAGAATCAACGCAGGAAATACCCAAAGAGATTTCAAAATACTTCCGCCAGTCGCTCCTTCCATGCGTTGGGTAGCTTCAAAAACGAGCTGCAAAGCAAATCCTAAGGCGTCGCCTTGCTGGGAATAGAGCCAAAAATAGCCACCCAGTATAGCGACGAATAAGCCAATACCCGCCAAGTGCGCCCATGAGATGAGCATACGCCAATGGTGTGCAATAATAATCCAGGGGAAAATGCTCAGAACTAAAAATGCAACTGCCGGCATACCTTTGGTGAGAGCGCCTAGAGCTGCCAACCCATAGCAAAGTGCATACATAGCGAGCCACAACCCCTTGCTAGAAAAATGGAAAAGAGCAGCGGCTTGTGCAAAAACCAACATCGCAAAGAAAAGGTCGATTTCACCTGTATTGATGGTACCGTAGAAAAGCAAATCGGCAGCAGTGAGCAGGATGAAAACCGACCAAAGGGCCACTTGTCGGCTCACGTGAAGCCGCACCACCCGGTACTGCAAGAAGGCCAAAATAAGGAACGAAAGCGCAGCTGGTAAACGCACTACCCATTCGCTGGTAGTTCCAAAAAGCCAGATACAGCCAGCGATTAGCCAGTTGAAGAGAGGCGGCTTATTGAAATAAGGTTCTCCGTGTATTTCGGGAACGATGTATGATCCGCGCAGGAACATCTCCAAGGCCACAATGGCCCGGCGGGGTTCCTCGGCGCGGAGTTCGATCACGTGGTTCCATCCCAGCAGCGCCGCTGCGAGAATTATCAACCAAGGCGAAGCCGCAACTAGCTCGGGATTATAGCTCCGGAATTGGGACGCCCACTGCCGCATGTTTCGTTAAATTCTCAAGCTTTAGCTTTTAGTATTTCTCGTAAGGGAAAATACGTCTTTCCGTCGATCGCGCAGGTTGCGCACTGCGCCAAATTGATTGAGCTCGCGCAACAGGTCAATATCCACGTCGGCCATTAGAATCATCTCGGTATTCGGTGTTGCTTCCGCCTTTACACCATTGGTGGGGAAGGCAAAATCGCAGGGCGTAAATACCATGGATTGGGCAAATTGAATGTCCATATTGTGCACGTTGGGAAGGTTGCCCACGCTACCCGCAATGGCCACGTAACATTCGTTTTCGATGGCGCGCGCCTGGGCGCAATGGCGAACGCGTGAAAATCCATTTTGCGTATCGGTAAGGAATGGGACGAAGAGAATATCCATCCCGTCGTCGGCGAGTATGCGGCTCAGTTCCGGAAACTCCGAATCGTAGCAGATCAATACCCCGATTTTGCCGCAGTCAGTATCGAAGGCTTTGAGTTCGTTACCTCCTTGCATACCCCAAACACGGGCTTCATCGGGGGTGACGTGGAGCTTCTCATAACGCTCGGTGGTGCCATCGCGGCGGCAGAGATAGCCTACATTGTAAAGCTTTCCATCCACAATTTCAGGCATGCTACCGGTGATGATATTGATATTATACGAAATAGAAAACTCCGAGAATTTCTGCTTAATTTGCTGCGTGTACTTGGCCAATTCGCGTATGGCCTGTGACTCTGGAAGGTGGTTATTTTCGGCCATGAGTGGTGCATTGAAGAACTCCGGAAAGAGCGCAAAATCGGCTCTATAACCCGAAACGGCATCAATGAAAAATTCCGCCTGCTGGAGCAAATCGTCCATACCCTTATAAGAACGCATCTGCCATTGAATCAATCCCAACCGCACGTATTTCTTCTTTGTTGCAGCTTGCTTTTGCGGCTTCTCGTAATAAATATTGTCCCATTCAAGTAGCACTGCAAATCCGCCAGATGCCGAATCGCCTTCAAGGTATCCCCGCAAAATTTTTGAAGGGTGGAAATCGTTAGAGATTTGAAAGTTCAGCACAGGATCGTGAATTTCCATCCGCCGTACCTTATCGATATACTCTTTTGGACTTAGGGTTTCGGCATATTTATGATAATGGGGAATGCGGCCGCCAAATGCAATACCGCGCAGATTGAGCTTTTCACAGAGCTCCTTACGGTAATCATAAAGCCTCCGGCCTAAACGGAGACCGCGAAACTCTGGCTTCACAAATACGTCGATGCCGTACATTACATCGCCATAAGAATTATGGGTATCGAATGTATAATTGGCCGTTATGTCGCGGTACGTGTGCGCATCTTCAAACATGGAGTAATCGACAATAATGGAGAGTGCACAACCGGCAATCTGGCCATTTACTTTAATTACTACCTGCCCTTCCCGAAATTTATCGATTAATGATTTGATTTGCGCCTCATGCCAAAATGCGGTGGGCATGGTAATATAGGCCTGAATCATGGCCTTTCTTAATTCTTCGTAATCGCTTAACTCCAAAAACGTAAGCTCAATATTCTCAATTTCAACTTTCTCCATAGGCCGCAAAAATACCATTAATCTGCCGTCGCAGAAAGATAGTCGGGATTTGACTCCGATATACAACGGTGCTTCTACATCAAGAATCCCTGCTCACTGGTTTACGCAGGTGGCACATGGGCTTCATCGAGCATTTGCCGAAGATCGATTTCGATCGCTCTGGCGATACTGGTAATTGGCACGTCATTGTAAGAGCTTTCAAACGGGTTTTCTGAGTATTCGCCAATTTTTTCAGTAAGAAAAAACACCCAAATAATGATGCCGTCCCATTTTAAACGGACCTGGATATTCCGACATGCGCGAAGGGTATTGAATGCTGTTTACACCGTCGCTGCAAATGCTATCGCCCACCATTGCCTGACTAGGCTCCAAGTCAAGCTCGCTCTCCACATGATCTATCAGCTTGTTCACGCTGTCTATCGTTGTAATAGCGTTGGGGTAATACTGGTGTACTAATTGGAGTTTTTCTCTTTTTTCATAGTAGAAATTAAAACAAGCCAGAAAAGCACAATTTCTAAATTGACGTGCAAAAATCGCAATCAAAAAAAATGGGGCTCGCCATACAGCAAGCCCCATTTTCACTCCAGCAATCATAGGCTCTATATCTTTCGGTCTATCGGGTTGTTGCCTTCCACCGAGTCATGGTTTTCAAACCGGACTTCGCGTCCTTTGGGATCATTGTTCAATGCATCTTGATGACCATATTTCAAATTGGCACGCGAGCCTTGAACACCTTCCAAATTGCGCGTTGCAGTATTCTCATTATTTTTCGTTGAGCTATCGGATGAGTCGCCGCGCTTGGGGTCGTAATTCATGCTCTGCTCCGACCGGGCGTGCTCATTTCGCGTTCGATTAGAACTTCCATCAGACTCTTCGTAATTTGGCTCGTCGAAGCCGTCGATAGATTCTTGGGCATAGGCCGACTCCCTGTAGTCACTATCAAATCGTTCTGGACTACGGTCGAGGTCATAATAGGCATAAACGCTGTCGATAAATTCGTTCTGCGGACCCTTTGGCCAATTGTCCTTGTCGAAACCAGGGGAATTTTCAAGTCGCTCTTTTGAGACGTCTAAAATCAACTTTCGATCTTCGGTATCTACGGTTAAGGCTTCCATCGGAATAGCAAAGTACTTGCTTCCAAGATTCAAGAAGCCTGTGGAAACAGAAAGCACTGCATAAGACACTCGCGCCATAGAGGTATCGATTACCATGTCGAGGATTTCGCCGATATGTTCTCCGGCCAGATTATCTACCTGAGTTCCGTTGAGGGAAGTAGCCGAGAGCAATGTAGTATGTTGGGAATTCATAATATTTCAGATTTGGGGTTCGGCATGAAAAACTCAAAATCCATTCCGAATTAAGACGTCTGTATTTCACCCAGTTACAAATAGGATGGGGAATCAAATCCCCAAAGTGAAATAAACAGGTTGTAGAATTATTTGCCATTCTTCCATTTGTGGATCATAAAAAGAATCGAAAAAGCTACTCTAATGGCTATTTATAAGTTTGTGGCCTTCGGAATTGATTTAATTTGGTCGCCATGTCTAAAGGCCTTTCCCGTATTCTGTCCTCTTCTTTGCTGGTTTTGGCTGGTTTGGCATTGCTCGCTTTTCATCATTGGGGCTATGTCGGGCATTATGGCTTCGACGATCTGGAGTACGCCGAATTGGCTTTTCGGACGCTAAAAGGCACGGTAGATTTCACCAATCATTTCTCTTATCGCACAGCCATAATCTGGCCCACCGCGCTCTCGTATTGGCTATTTGGAGTAAGCGATTTCAGCTCGGCTCTTCCACCCCTGTTGGCCACGTTTTCCATTTTGATATTGATTTTCCTGGTCTGCCGAAAGGCTGGACCCGTATCGGTGGCAATTGCATTCGCATTTGCGCTCGGCACCGAATGGTTTCTTTTCTACAGCGATAAGCTTATGCCCGATATGTATGTAGCCTTATCGGTAATGCTGGCGGCGTGCGTCCTTTATCGCTGGCGCGCCACTCCCTGGGGTGGTCTGGCGCTCGCATTGGCGCTTTTTATTGGGTTCTCGGCAAAGGCAACCATCATTTTGATAATTCCGTGGCTGGCATTCCTCGTCGCAGGAGATTTGCTTCGAAGAGACCATCTGAAATTTTGGGGGGCAGCATTTATTACTACACTTGTCTTAGGCGGCTTTTATGCGATTTGGTCGTACTACGTGTCTGGTGAATTCACAGGCCGACTAACCGCAATTGCGACCAATGGCTACCTCAACGCTTGCAGTTATGACCAACAGCCTTTAAGCGCAGTAATAGCCCGGGTGGGGTGGGAATTTTGGGATATGGGATTTCGACAAGGCCTTTTTATATGCTTACCTGTCATCTTGGCGGGACTTTTCCGAAGAGAACGCGGCAAACGGCAAAAAGACCAATCCTTTTTCTTGTACGGCGCTGTGATTCTACTTTTCTCGGCCAATTTCATGAGCATCAGCCCTTCGGCCTATGTGCCAATGTGTTTGGATATACGCCATTATCTCTACCTCACGCCAATAATGGCAGTGGCCGCCGCAAGATTGCTCCCGTCGCAATTGGAAAATAAGAAGACACTCACTCTTTTGATGGCCTTTTTCATGGCGTTTGCCGTGGTTGCTCATTACAGCGAGAAGGTGCTCCTATCCAAAGTATATCTTGCCCTTGTTTTGCTTACGGCCATCTATTTCATTATCAAAAAATACGACCAAAAAAAGATTGCTTTTACATTCGGAACCATTCTAATAATATCCTTCCTACCCTACCAAATTGTTCCTTATGCTAAAAATGTAAATTATCGCGGTCAACGCGATTTTATTACCAAAGAGCTCAACGAGCTACCGGTGGGAAGCCTCTTGCTGGCCGACCCTGTGCAAGCGCGCCTTGCAACATATTGGTTGGAGTTCGATACTTCCAGAGTAAGAGCTATTCGATCCGCGACTGCCAATTGGTGGGAAACTCCATCACCAAGCGTATATTTTCTGCGAAACAGGCATACCGGCAACCTTTCGGGAGCAACCCCTGGAGTTGAGCCCTGGTATTTAAAGCTGCTTCAATCTGACGCCTTGATGGCCCAGCACAAAGACCTGGGTATTACGCTTTACGATGCCTCGCCGCTTCAAAAGATACTTTCTAAAAGAGTAGAACTCAAACAAACCTTACTCACCTTCAGTGAAGCCGATGAAGCGTGGCGACTCGGATCAGATATACGCAAGGAACAGGCCGATGGAAGTGAAAATAGGTTTGAACATGTCGGTGAATTTTCATCTACGTTTGAATATCCTGTTGACAGTTTGCACATTGATGAGCAAATGCTGATTTTGGAAACCCAGTGTCGCGCAAGATCATCATCTCCCGGCACCGTATTGTTGGTATTAAGCATAGAAGAAGGTGAACGGGTGCTCTTTCGCAGCGAGAGCCGTATCGACAATGAACTGCTTGCTCCGGGTATTTGGTGGCCTGTAAAGTGGACCGAATCAGTGGCTGGTGAAGTGCTCGCTGCGGGAGCAAAAATTAAAGTTTATTTCTACAATCCAACAAAAGGCGATTTGGAGCTCGACGATTTTCAAGTTCGGCTACTTGCTTATCCACAGATGGAAAAGTGATTGTAATACTTGGAATGTTTAGCACCGATCAATGGTTTTGGAAAAACCTAGTGTTTCTATGCCACAATAAATCCCTATGCAGCGCAGCTATCCGATTGATGGTAAATGGCTTGCGCAAAAAAAAAAGCGCCAAAGGGCGCTTTAAATTTTTCACTGAAGGGCTGATTACATCTGTGCGTCCAGTTTCTGTGATAAAACTGACTTCGGAACGGCACCAACCGATTTGTCCACAACTTCTCCATTTTTTAAAAAAAGAATAGTTGGGATGTTTCGGATACCGTATTTGGAAGCAATACCTGGATTTTCATCCACATTTACCTTACCGATAACAGCTTTACCGTCGTAATCTTTTGAAAGTTCTTCAACGATAGGACCTACCATTCGGCAAGGCCCGCACCATTCTGCCCAAAAATCAACGAGAA
Source organism: Flavobacteriales bacterium (assembly GCA_038321615.1). Lineage (GTDB taxonomy): Bacteria > Bacteroidota > Bacteroidia > Flavobacteriales_D > Cryomorphaceae > JBBQFC01. Next base: position 20,682 of record JBBQFC010000007.1, read on the forward strand.
CGGGTTTATTAGATTTGAGTGCCAATTCGTCGAAATTCGACTCCGTGAATTCTACTGCCATAATTATTTTCTATGTGGTTAATGAAAAGTGAAGCGTAGCTGCTCCACCTAAAAGCTGGTGCAAAGCTAAACCATTTCTGCGGCCTGCTAAGTCGGGTGGCATACCTTTAAAATGATCGACTTATTATCGAAATCTATATCCTGCGCTCAAGTGTGCTTTCGCCGCATTTGTGTCTCCGACCCTGCTATTATGGCCATCAAAACCAGTTCTTCCGGTTCGAAACACGCATCTTCGCGGGTGTATTTTTGCACCACAGCTGCGAAACCAGGTTCGCAAGCGGATGTCAAAATTTTGGGGTGTAAGTATGAGCTTCGACAAACTGAAGGTGTATTTCCCAAATAACTGGCCACCAATTTTACCAACGTAGTTTCAAATTTTAAGCGTGGGTTTTCGCCCACTCGCTCGCATGCCGTGCGATGGTATTTAATGGCCAAAGCATTGGCTCCCCACGTTCGGAAGTCCTTGGCTGTAAAGTTTTTTCCATCCGAGATGTCGCGCAAGTAGGCATTTACGTCACTGGACGAGATGGTAAGCAAATTCCCGCCGGCCTTATATTTCAACAGGCTGTGACCGGGTAGCTCGCTGCAACGCTGAATCAATTTGCAAAGACGTTTGTTCTCAATATCTACCTTTCGGCTCACGCCTTTTTTACCGATGTATTCCAAGTGCAGCCCTTCTTTATCAATCTTCAAATGCTTTCGGCGCAGGGTCGTGAGTCCAAAGGACTTGTTGATGCGGGTGTAGTAAGCATTTCCCACACGTAAGTAGCCCTCGTCCATAATGGCCACGGCTAAGGCCAACGTCTTTTCCTTCGTCCACTCGCGTTTTCGCAAATCGGCTTCGTATCGCTCACGAATCTGTGGAAGTGCTTTCCCAAAATCAATGAGGTGTAGAAATTTTTCGCTAGAACTATAGCTCGTCCACTCCGGGTGATATTTGTATTGCTTGCGGCTCTTATCGTCTCTACCTGTGACTTGCAGGAAACCTTGGGGAAGCAAGCATATCCAAACGTCGCTCCACGCTGGCGGAATAACCAATTTATTAATACGCTCTTTTTCAGCGCGATCCTTTATCAGGAAGTTATCGGGGAGGTAATAAGAAAAACCTTTTCCACTGCGCTTCCGCGAAATCCCCGGCTCCTCATCGCTCACATACACCAATCCGGGTGGCAACATTTCGGCGGTCATAATATATCCTTTTCAATGCGTGTATTCCAAAAGGATGCCGATTTAGGATACGAGGTGAGCATAAATTTACCAGACGCAGATTTCACGCGCTATTTTATTCCAGCCAGTGGAAATTTGCAATCGCAGTATTTTACAGAGATGTTTTATGATTTTGAATTGATCGACCTGCAACTACGAAAAAATCCCCATTTAAAGCTTGTGAATGGAGTAGCGAAGTACGGCTACGAAAACTGCACCACCGATTAGATTACCGACAACCGTCAAAGCCAATGTACTTAGGTAGACGCCCAGGTTGGGATCAGAGCTATGTATCAATCCGGCTACTAGCTCTACCGTACCCACTACGCAATGGTGAAGTTTGCCATAGCCAATGACGAACGTAACCAAAGCGACCAGAAATATCCGACTGATAGTTTCCTGCGCGCTTGTAAGGAGCCAACCTAAGAGACCCATCATCCAACCGGCCAACACAGCGCTGCCTGCTACAATGTACCACTCCGGTTTGATCATTGTTTCCGCAAAAGAGACAAGGGATTCTGCACTTACCACTTTATGCGCCGGGCCAATCCAACTAATGAAGGAAGCAAAAAGTGACCCTCCAATTATGTTACCAAGGAGTACAAAACTCCATAATTTAAGCAATTCTTTAAAGGCGACGCTTCCCTTTAAAAAGGGAATCATGGCGAGCGATGTTTGCTCGGTGAAAAGTTGGCTTCCGCCAATGATTACAAAAATAAATCCCAGCGGATAACCCATGGCAACCAACACGTGCAATACTTCCTCGCTGAGTTTATCGTGAAAAGTGGTGTAGAGCAAACCCATTAAGACTACCGAAAATCCAATTTCCAAACCCCCAGCTAGGGCGCTGAGAAAAAGTCCCGATCGACTTTTGCGGTACTCCAGCAAACTTGATCCGTATTGCTCCAAGAGCACATCTTCGGTTTCTTTTGGGCTATCTGACATTTAAGGGCGGTTTTTAATGAATTACTTAGGTTAAAAATTAACTATCGCCGATCTACACCCCAAAGGGCTCTTAGGTTCAGAAAAGTCAATTACATCTATGTTTGGTAAAAAACCGTACCAAATTTTTCGGAGGAGACCTTTTGCCTGGTCTGTTTAAAAATCTTCGGTTAGGCTTTCGAATGCCCTTGATTCCTTGCGAAAAATTCTCGCTTTACTTCTTCAAACTCACCAGCTGCCTTTGATTTTGCTTCATCGCGCTTTGCAACGATTCAATCCCGATTCGTAATCTAAATTCATTTCAATTGTGCTGTAGTTCAAGCGTGGAAACTCCTGAATCAAACTTAAAAAGAACCATCAGTCTATGTGACAATTCTTTTGTTATAAAGTCAAAGCAGGATGAATTAAAAGTGAATATTTAGAACTATTTTGACAATGCCCGAGCGGGAAAAGCGCAAAAGATTTTCAGGAAAATTCAACAAGGTGCTTCGAACATTGCTCGCTGCAGATAATCTCAGAACGATGATAATGAATCCTTTATCGGTAGATGTATCTCAGACCAAAGTTTACTGTGTAACCAGCACCATCCGACTTTGAAAATGCAAAGTTTGAATAGGAAACTTCAAGACCTAAGGCATCCATAATTTGATATTTGCCGCCTATTCCAATTTGAGTAAACGACTGCGTGAGACCAAATTCTTCTTGCCCCATCATTAATGATGATTCGAACCGCGGAGAATACTGCGCGAAGGCAAAAAGAGTCGATTTTGAAGTGGGGAAATAACTCATAAAAGCGCTTAGAGGTGTTCGGAAGAAATCATACCGCTGAGCGGATGTCCGAGCAAACTGGTAAAGGAGATCAGCTTCTAAAAAGAGCTGGAAGTTCTCTCCAAGAGATTTGTCGTAGAAAACTTGGGTGAACCAGGTGTAGCGATCATGGGCAACAAAACCTTCTGATTCGAGCTCATCAGAAACGGGAATCCATACGGAGCTTTGAATAGAAAAACGCGGCAGGCTCTTTAGGGGAACGAATTTGACCCGAGGGGCTATGTAAGATACGAGTGTTTTATTGAAAAGCCCGTCAGTATTGTCAAAAACATTGAACGCGCCTTGCTCCCCTTCAACTGTTCTTGCCTTCGAAATATAAAGATCCAAGCCCACATTGAAACGAGACTTCTTGGACAAGCCAGTAGTGAGCATAATGATCGAAGTAAAGAAGTTTTGGGTCTGCCCCAAATTAACCAATTCGCCTTCTTCATCTCTAATACTCTGTTGTGAGTAGATGCTATTGAAAACATTAACCTCAAACTCACCCTTATTAAAAAGAGCAGAAGGGGTAAATAGTTCCAAATTGCTCTTGGTCCCTTCGGCTTGGATGCTCATTCGCTCATTTAGGCTCCAATCGTAATCGGTGTAATTTAGAGTGGCATCTAAAGGGAAGGCTTCCGTAGCATACTGATTTAAGAAGGCGATCACTTCGTTTTTGTTCTTTCCAAAATCGGAAGAATACCACTCAAAAATTTTGGAGAGGCTGATCGTATTGGTCTCTTTATCAAAATTGGCAAAAAACGTATCCCTGATTGTGGTTTGAGATTGCTCATTCAACTGCCGGTCCAAACTTTCTTCAAAATAAGCTTCAGATCGAATTTTCGGGCAGCCTTGAGCAGCGCAAACAAGTGCGAAATGCAATCGTGGATCTGGATATTTTTTGAGTAAAATATCCTTTTCCAATCCGTTCAAACTCAAAGTGGTTCCCGCCAGATTCAGCCTTTTGGCAGTAAAAAAATCTCCAACTGCCTGGGGTGAATCTATCGGGTAATTCTCAATCACTTGCTTAATTACAAAGATGTTATAAACGTTGATCAAAATAGTTTTTTCACCTGTTTCGCTTAACCCATTTAAGGACAGCGATGAAATTTGCCTGATCAAGTCGTCTAAATCCTTCTCATTATCCGCGATGCGCTTATAGTCTACCAATCCGTCTTGAACGTAGGATCTTAAAAACCGATCAATGGAAAGATTAGCTTCCCCAACAGACTGACTTCGAAGTTGCGAACCGAGAAAAACGAGCACACAAATAAGGGCAAATCTCATTCACTGGCTGTGTAAATACCTCTTACTTCCATAGTCATGTAAGAGCCATTAACCCTGATTTCATTTTCGTTAAGTCCAATTACGCGGGCAGGTTCTTCGTTCGAAGAGCCTTTGTCAAACAGGATAGTCCTATTCCTGAAATCGAGCTCCCATATCCCCGTTTTAATGCGTTCATTATCTTCGGCGCCACAAAGATCAATTCCACCATCGTACGTATAGGTGCCATCAGCATTGAACACGAATTCGTCATCTAATCTGCACTCGGTGAAAGTTGTGAGTCCGGCGAGGGTAAACCCGGACGCCATCCATATTTTGGCAGTCCCGCCATCAATATGGGTTTTAAATTCTATTGAATCGTTTGCTACAATATCAGCCTCACCGATGGTATTATCTGTAGAGGGGTTCGTAGGGTCTTCGTCATCATTTACGCCACAGGCTGCGAAAATCAACATGGTAGCGGACAGGCTTATCAGTAATTTCTTCATTTTTTTTAGGCTAATTTACAGCAATCTCGTCTTATTCCGCGTCGCTTGAAAGACAAATCGATATTTGGTTCCACAAAAATGTTTTGGGCTTATTTGAAACCCATCGCCGAGGATTTAGTATCGCTGAGATCTTTAGTAGGTAGTAATCGTGCGCTGGCAAATTATCCAAGCTCAATCGCATACCCCTTTTACTAAAATTATTGTCCGTGTAACCGATGGGAAATAAGTGAAAAAGTTATTTGGCATGAACACAAATGCTGCAAAAACGAGTAGCCAGAACAATCGCCGGTATGGTTAATATACATGCGCAGCATTGCAAATGCTGCGCAGCATAAACTATTCTAATACGCGAAACACGTCAACACAAATGCTGGCAGCTGCGCAGCATTTGCAATGCCGCGCATCCTAAACTAATTGAGTGCGCGAACCAAGATTTGATTTTCTAGCTGAAGTGAGCTGGAATGTCAACCAAAATCTACTGCAGCCTAAACTCCATCCCTTGCTGCGACAAGCGCTCTAGGCTCTCATCGCTGAGCTCAATCTTGCGCGAGCGCGATGCCATCATGATCGATAGCTTCCGGTTGGTGTCGAGTACTCGAAACTCTACCCGGGCGGCGGGTCCTTTTGGCTTTTCTGAAAGCATTTTATCGAGATTGGTGAGCATCGACTCATCCACTCTTGGTAAGGGCATATCGATAACCACCCGCTTGGTAAGCTTTTCGCGTAAGCCGGCGAGCAACTCCATACTGTTAATTTTAAACTCCAATTCTTTTGTCTGACTCCATTTGCGTTCCGCCACTTTTCCGCGAATAAAAAGGAAGGTATCGCGGATTAAGAAGTGTTTGAATTTGAGATAATCTTCATTAAAAATCACAAAGCGACAAGTGGTGTACAAATCTTCAAACTCAAAGCTGCCGAAGGGTTTGTTGGTCTTCGTAACGCGGTGTTCTACATTTGTAACCATTCCCGCAAAGGCAAAATCGCTGTCTTTATGCTGACTCAAATCTTGCAAAACGCGCAAATCGCCTCGGCTGAAAAACTTCATTTCCAATCGGAAGCTATCCAGGGGATGCGCCGAAATGTAGATACCTACCACTTGCTTCTCACGATTTAATCGCGTCAGGGAATCCCACGGCTGCACGGGCGGCGGAGTGGGAGTTTGCACTTCAACTTCGATCATAGAGCCGAATAAATCGGGCGGAGCATCTTTATCAAAACCGGCTGCTGAGCCAAACTTCACCAAGGCATCGCAGAAAGTAAGTGTGCTGCCCGGCATTTCGGCGAAATACTGACTGCGGTATATGCCGTTAAAGCAATCGAGGGCGCCGGCTTGCGCCAAATTTTCAATGCAACGGCGATTTACGTGGCGCTTCTCGGTGCGTTTTACAAAATCGTAGATATCAGTAAAGGCACCATTTGCTTCCCGCTCCTGGATAATTGCTTTCACAGCCATACCACCAATACCTTTAATAGCGCCTAAACCAAATCGGATTCGGTTTTCGCTATCGACGGTAAATTGGAGTTGAGATTCGTTTACACTCGGGCCCAATACCCGGTTGTCCATTCTGCGGCACTCCTCCATAAAGAGCGATACTTGCTTAATATCGTTCATATTGTTGCTAAGCACAGAAGCCATGTAAGCAGCGGGATAATTCGCTTTGAGATAGGCCGTTTGAAATGCCACCAAAGCGTAGCAGGTACTGTGGCTTTTGTTAAAGGCATAGCTCGCAAAAGCTTCCCAGTCCTTCCACACCTTTTCGGCAATGGTTCTATTGTGACCGTTGGCTTCGCAGCCGTCCAAGAATTTTGGCTTGAGGGTTTCCAGCAGGGAGAGTATTTTCTTACCCATCGCTTTGCGCAATACGTCGGCTTCGCCCTTGGTGAAACCCGCAAGTTTCTGCGAAAGTAGCATCACCTGCTCTTGGTAAACGGTAATGCCGTAAGTCTCTTTCAGAAACTCTTCCGATGCATCCATATCGTAGGTGATAGGCTCCGTGCCGTGCTTCCGCCTGACAAAACTCGGAATATAATCCATCGGACCCGGCCGGTAAAGGGCATTCATGGCAATAAGGTCGTCGAAACGAGTGGGTTTCAGTTCCTTCAGATACATCTGCATACCGGGCGATTCATACTGGAATATTCCAACCGTTTCGCCGCGCTGAAAGAGTTCGTAGGTTTTTACGTCTTCGAGATCAATTTTGTCGGGGTCAATATCCACCCCGTAGCGCTGCTTTACAATGGACACAGCATCCTTAATCAGGGTTAGGGTTTTCAAACCCAAGAAGTCCATTTTGAGCAAGCCCGCACTTTCCACCACGCCGTTGTCAAACTGTGTGCACCACATCTCGCTGTCTTTGGCGGTGGCTACGGGCACGTAATCGGTAATGTCGCCGGGGGTTATGATCACTCCGCAAGCGTGAATACCTGTATTTCGCAAGTTGCCTTCCATTTTTCTCGCTGCTTGCACCACATCGGCTTGCAGGCCTTGTAAATTGGCAATGCGCTTGAGCTCTATGGCGAGTGGAAGCTCCGTATCGCGCAGCTTATTCTTTAATTCGGTGTCCGAAAGTTTGAACAATTCGCTCAGCGCAACGCTTGGAACCATTTTGGCCAATCCATCCGTTTCGGAAAGTGAAAGATTCAACACTCTACCTGCATCGCGCACCGAACTTTTTGCAGCCATCGACCCATAGGTGATGATTTGAGCCACTTGATTGGCGCCGTATTTTGCGATTACATAATCGATTACTTTCTGCCGACCTTCATCATCGAAGTCAATGTCGATATCGGGGAGCGACACCCGATCGGGATTGAGGAAACGCTCAAAAAGTAAATCGTACTTGATAGGATCTACGTTGGTAATGCCCGTGCAATAAGCTACTGCTGAACCAGCAGCACTGCCCCTACCCGGACCAACCCAAACGCCTCGGCGTCGCGCTTCGGCGCAAAAATCCTGTACGATTAAGAAATAACCGGGATAGCCGGTGCGCTCAATGGTTGCCAATTCAAAATCGAGCCGCTCGCGGGTTTTTTCATCGAGCTCGCCATAGCGCTCCGATGCACCGATGAAGGTAAGGTGGCGGAGGTAAGCGTTTTCTCCACGTTTTCCGCCATCCGATTCATCGAGCGGGTCTAGGAATTCGATCGGAATTTCAAATTTCGGCAGCAATACATCGCGCTCCAGTTTATACGTTTCGATCTTGTCGAGCATTTCGCTTACGCAAGCTATCGCTCTGGGTAGATCGGCAAAGAGCCGTTTCATTTCATCGGCTGGCTTGATGTAATACTCGTCGTTAGGAAGGCCAAACCGAAACTCACGACCCCGGCGACCAATGTATTTTTTTGGCTTCGACACTTGCTCTGCATCGCGGACACAGAGCAGCATATCCTGCGTATTGGCATCGGCCTTATTAGTATAATAGGTATTGTTTGCGGCAAAGTACTTCACCCCGAATTTTTCCGCATAGCCGAGCATGGTGGTGTTTACCACATCTTCTTCGGGAAGACCGTGACGATTCAGCTCTACGTAGAAGTCTTCGCCGAAGTGTTCCTTCCACCACAGAAATGCTTCTTCGGCTTGGGTCTCGCCCACATTGAGAACCAAGTTTGGAACTTCGCCCCAAATACCACCTGTCGTTACAATCAAGCCTTCTTTGTACTTCAATAGCGACTCTTTATCGATGCGCGGTACGTAGTAAAATCCTTCGGTGTAGGCTATGGAAGCGAGCTTTGCCAGGTTGTGATAGCCCGCCTTATTTTTGGCAAGTATCACGGTTTGTGCCCCATTATCCTGCACCGATTTGTTGCGTCGATCGGAGCACAAGTTGAACTCACAACCCAACACAGGTTTGATTCCGGCTTTTAAGGCTTCCTTCACAAATTGAAAGGCGCCCATCATATTTCCATGGTCCGTAAGCGCAATAGCCGGCATCTCCAATTCCACAGCCTTTGCGACTAATTCCTTTACTGAACTGGTGCTTTGGAGAATAGAAAATTGGGAATGGCAGTGCAAATGTGCGAAAGGAAGATTAGCAATGTCGGAGATATCGACTTTATAGGTTTTCGCGATATCGGTGAGTTCTTCAGGCTCTGCGGTCGATGTATCTGCAAAATTTGCAGCATCAAGCTGTGGAGCTTGGTAGCTAATCTCTTGTAGATCGGTTATTTCCGGAAGGGGAACCTGGCCTGCTTTGATGAGGCCAAAGAAGCAGCGACCCGTTGCGTCCACATCGTAGGCCGCATCGTGGGCGTCGGCAAATCCTTTTCCAAATAACTTTTGGTGAAGCTCCATGAGCGATGGCCATTTGAATTTACCCCCTTTGCTATTGGGTAAGGCACAAAACTCCGTCGAGAGTTCCTTGGTATCCAATTCGGGCATTTCGCTGAAAACCAGCGGCAAACCCATTCGATCGTACTCTGCCGAGAGCACCAGGATATCGAAGCTAACATTGTGGCCAACTGCATATTTGGCTTTCGCCCGATCGAGTTCAAAAGCTGCCAAAACTTCGGCTAGGGGCTGACCCACTTCTTCGGCACGTTCGGTAGTAATACCGTGAATTTTAACGGCATTGTAAGGTATGGTGAAACCTTCAGGCTTTATGATGATGCTCTTCGCTGATAGCAGAGCCCCCGTATCGCTGTGGAGCTGCCAAGCCAATTGCACTACCCTTGGCCAATTGTCATGGTCGCTTGCAGGTGCTTTGTAGTCTTTTGGTAAGCCGGTGGTTTCCGTATCGAATATGAGGAACATGGAGTGATGTCATTAAAGTGGTAAAACACTGCCGGTTGAACCGGTAGCCAAGAGTAGATTAAAGCGCCATAAACAGCGTTTACAAATGAATCGCTAAGGCATTAAAGCAATAAAATTAAGGGTATGAAGGTAGGGGCAAATGCGGTCTTCGCTGCCTTTTGGCAAATGAAGTTTTTAACGAAATATGAGGAAATAAAAGGCGGCGGATTACCCCCACTCCCCAAAAAACTGGCTTAGAAACATTTCCATAAACGCGTGCCTGTCTGCTGCCAATTTGCGTCCGGTAGCGGTCTGCATTCGGTCTTTCAAAAGCAGGAGCTTCTCGTAAAAATGGTTGGTGGTAGCCCCTTCATCGGCTACGTATTCTTCGAAACTTTCATGTTGACGGGGCAGCCTTTCGGGTGAGTGCAACAACCTACCTTTGCTTCCGCCATACGCAAAAGCCCGAGCAATGCCTATGGCTCCCATGGCATCGAGACGGTCGGCATCTTGAACCGACGCCGATTCGATGCTCGAAATGGGGGTGGCTACTTCCGCTCCCCTATAAGTTACTTCAGAAACGATAGCGCTTACTTTATCCGCTAAGGCTGAGTCGCCGCCGCATGCGAGTACAATTTCTCTTGCCTTGAGGGGTCCAGCTTCCAGATCATGGCCATTAAATTTATGATCATCGATATCGTGAAGCAAGGCACCGAGCTCGACCAGTTCTAAATCCGCCCCTTCGGCTCGCCCAATGAGCAATGCTGTTCTTCTGACACGATCGATATGGTACCAATCGTGACCCGTACCTTCGCCATCAAACTTTGTTTTGACAAGGATTTCAATTTGGGCAATCATCTTACTTAGAACCTTCATTTCTCGCGATTATGCCGACAAAAATAAGGCCTTGGTGCGACCGAAAAATAAATCATGAAAAACCTGTTGAAGTTCAGAGAAAAAGTTGATCTTTGCGCCCCTAATTAATGACCGGAGTTTCGGACTCTTTTAACAATTAATGATCTATGCCAGTAAAAATCAGATTACAACGTCACGGTAAGAAAGGCCGCCCATACTTTCACATTGTCGTAGCCGATGCACGTGCTACACGAGATGGTCGCTATATCGAGCGATTGGGTTTTTATAATCCAAACACCAATCCTGCTACCATCGAGATCGATGTGGATAGCGCATCCCAATGGTTAGTTAAAGGTGCTCAACCCACCGACACAGCCAAGGCTATCCTTTCTTACAAAGGTGTGCTTTACAAAAATCACCTTCAACGTGGTGTGCTGAAGGGTGCATTGACGCAAGAATTAGCTGATGAGCGTTTTGCTAAATGGTTGGAAGATAAAAACGAAAAGATTGACAACAAGAAAAAAGGTCTGGTTCAATCGGCTTCCGACGTCGCAAAAGCGCGTATGAAAGCAGAAGAAGATGTAAACAAAGCGCGCGAAGCCGCTATAGCCATAGCTAATGCTCCGGTAGTGGAAGAAGTTGTTGTGGAAGAAGCTCCGGCAGATGAAGCTCCGGCAGATGAAGCCCCAGCAGCAGAAGCCGAACAATCCCCGGCCGTAGAAGAACCAGCAACAAAAGAAGCTCCAGCAACAAAAGAAGCTCCAGCAGCAAAAGAAACTCCAGCAGCAGAAGAAACTCCAGTAGCGGAAGAAGCTCCAGCAGCAAAAGAAACCCCAGCAGCAGAAGAAACTCCGGTAGCGGAAGAAACTCCGGTAGTCGAAGAACTAAAAGCGACTGAAGAAAAAATGCAAGCCGCTGATGCTAAAGCCGAAGACGGCCCATCTGCAACTGTTGATGCCGACGATGTGGTAGCCGAAATAAAAGAAGAAGCTGCCGCAGAAGAAGCTCCTGCTGCCGATGCGCCAGCATCGGACGAAGCTGCGGACGACACGTCAAAAGCATAATCCATTCGAGCGAAAGCCTTTAACAAGGTGTATGCTCAACTAATTAAGCCCCGATCTCCAATAAAAGAGTTCGGGGTTTTTTATTAAATTTCTCTCTCCATGATCATCCGCCACGAAGACTGCTACTACCTGGGCTACATTTCCAAAACGCAAGGTTTTAAAGGACAACTTATAGCCTTTTTTGATGTAGACGATTTACGCGCTTACCAAAAAACGAAACGCATCTTGGTCGATATCGGGGGAAACTTACATCCGTTTTTCATAGCGACGCTAAACCTGAAAGACAAAAACTTTGTGCAGATGAGCCTGGAAGGTATCGCAAGCGAAGACCAGGGACTCCCCCTCTGCGGAAAGGAAATCTACCTCCCACTTACCGATTTACCAGCGCTGCCAGATGAGCAGTATTACTTGCACGACCTTGCAGGAATGAAAGTGATCGATGCGAATGCCGGCGAAATAGGCGAAGTGACTCAAGTGCTCGACTACACCACCAACCCCTTGCTTCAAGTAATGCAGGGCGAAGGCGAAATATTGATTCCATTACAAGACGCTTTCGTAAAAAAAGTCGATAAAAAAGCACGTCTCATTTCTGTTGACTTACCCGAAGGATTGATCGATATAAATAAGGTGTGAGCGTTTTCCGCTTTAAGCAATTTGAAGTAGCCCAATCACGTTCGGCCATGAAAGTGGGCACCGACGGAGTATTGCTCGGCGCCTGGTGCAGCGCTAAAAACAGAAGCCATGTGCTCGACGTCGGCACCGGTACAGGGCTTCTAGCCCTGATGATAGCCCAGCGCAATTCAACGGCGTTAATCGAAGCCTTAGAGATGGATTTGGGAGCAGTGGAAGATGCCCGTTCGAATTTTTCTAATTCGCTCTGGAGCGATCGACTAAAGATTCATCATTCTACCTTGGAGCATTTCGATTGGCCGAGGTTATTTGATCTGATAATCTGCAATCCGCCGTTTTTCGTTAACAGCCTAAAGAATCCCGACCTTGCAAAAGCGCTAGCGCGGCATACCGCATCCCTCAGTCCACAAGAATTGGCCAGCTTGGCACAGCGTCTTAGCCCCGAAGGAGTGCTTGCTGGAATTTATCCTGCGGATACCTACCCTATTTTCGAAGAAAGCGCTGCACGCCATAGCCTATTCCCGAGTAGAATCTGCGAGATACGACCTACCCCTGAAAAGGCCGTACACCGCATCTTATTTGAGTTTGCAAAAACTTCCAAAGAAGTTGAAAAATCTACTTTAACCATTGAAGCGTTCGGCCGGCATGGATATTCCAACGACTACATTTTTCTAACTGCCCCGTTTTACTTAAACATGTAATTGACATAAGAATATGGGAATCTCTCAAATTTGCGCCCCGTAAATCATGCTAAAGTTTTTATCTTCGCTGACAATGTATAATTTTTCGCGTTCCATGAAGTTTTGGAATTACTTCGCCATAGCAATGGTTTTCATGCTGGCGTCCTGCAACGATGACGAAGCCATTAACGATTTCCCAAACGGCACGGGAATCTCAGGGCGGGTTGGAGTTCAGAACGAATTTCAGCAACCACTTTACGATGAACGAAATGGAATCACGGTCGATTTAGAAGTCGGCTTCCAAAGTTTCTCGGTTCAAGCCGATAATGTGGGTAGTTACCGTTTGGGTGGAGCTCCACTCGGCGTTTATCAAGTAACTTTCAGTAAGGAAGGATATAGCACCGTAACGGTAAGAGGTTGGCAAGTGAGCAACACGCAACCTGTATTTCCGATAGAAGACGGTTTCCAAAAATTTCCTACTGTAACCATTACACGGCTGCCTTCGACGGTTTTCGACAATTTCACCCTCGACCTTTCCGCGGTCCAAGTGGGAGCATCGACCATCTACGATTTAGTGGTAGGCGCGACTTTAGTGCCAGGGCCACCGCCAACGGGTCAATCGAAAGGCTACCGGTTATTTTTCGGCACCGATGCGGATGTTTCACCTGAGAATTACATCTTCCAGGAATTTGGAACTACCCTATCGCCAAATATCACTTTAAACTACGATAATAGCTGGTTTCAATCGCTCGCCTTGAGTGCTGGTGACTTGATCTATGTAGCGATATACGGAGATGCCAATTTCGATCAAATGATCGAAAATCCCGACGGTACCGTCGACTTTCCAAACCTAACGGTAGAAGCCGGCGGATTTGCTTCTGCGGTCCTACCTTAGTTATCTGTTTTTCAAGTCGGGATCAGCAATCTGGCGCTCTTCAAATCGAATGCCATATCCTTCTAATTCATTTAGAATAGGATGGTAGAAATCAGAAGTCATCGGAGCCACTACTCCCCTGCGATCGATTTTTCCTTGCAGGAGCAATTTGGCGGCCATAGCCACTGGCAGTCCGACGGTTTTTGCCATAGCCGTATGAAGCTGATTTTCGCCCACTACCACCATGCTGCTGTGCAGCTCACGTTCCAATTCATTTGGTGAGCTTCGGGTGAAAATGCGGTGCCACATTACAATCATGTCCTTATCATCAGGCTTTAAGCTCCATTTCTTCTCTAAGATGTGTTGTAAAATTTGGGCTGGAGTCGAAGGCTTATTGAGACCAATGGGGGTGCGATCAAAAATGCCGATCCAATTTAGCTTTTCCAGTAAGTCGCTATCTTGATCAAGCCGCATATATTGCATAAATTTCAGCTCCACACTGTCGTCAGCGTGATAGGACAAGAAGCTATTGGTAAAATCGCGGTGGGTCATATTTATGCAATCGTCGATGGTATAACTATCGTCGGTCATGCCCATTTGTACAAACAGATCCCAAGCCCTACAGAAACCAGGCCTTCGGAGCGTACCTCGATAAATAGTAGGGATACCTTGGAGATTGTACAATTCCATGTACTTCAGTGAGTCGCGATTGGCGTAACCTTCAAACCGACCATAGCCAGGGATCGTGATGTACTCGGTGCGTCGAAATAATTTTTGGTAGGGAATGTACTTGTAACGGTCGTTGTGTTTGAACTTCACAGCTCCTCCTTGCCCTGCCAGGACCACATTGCGTGGGTTCCAGGTAAATTTATAATTCCATGGATTGTCATCGCTTTCGGGAGCCACGAGCCCACCGGTAAAGCTCTCAAACCAAGTGATCTCCTCTCCGGCTGCTTTGCGCTCATCAAGCATGCGCATGGCCGACATGTGGTCGATACCCGGATCTACACCTAATTCGTTGATAAAGGTTAAGCCTGCCTTCTGCACTTCGGCGTCCATCTCCTTCATTTCGGGTGAAATATAACTCGGCGTAATCAAGTGCTTCTTCAGACGCAAGCAGTCCTTTGCAACATGCGGGTGCATAAATGCTGGCAACATACTTATTACCAAATCAGTTTTGCCAATAAGCTCCGTTCTTTTTGCAGAATCGTTCGCATCAAAACCCAGTACTTCTACCCGATCATGCCTTCCTGTAATTTGCCTCGCAGCTTCTGGATTGGCATCGGCTATAGTAAGATGCCAGTCGTGAACTGCTGAATTTTTTAATAGATAATCGATGAGCGAAACGGCAGACCTTCCGGCGCCGATTAACAGAATTTTTTGCATTTTCTTGTTAGATTATTGCGGGGACGAAGGTAAAGTTCTTCATTTTCAGGGAGTGAAATAAAACCAAAATTATTTTCTACAGTATAGTGTTGAGTACAAGGTTAAAAACGTTTTGGCATATACCTTGTAAGATTCCAATTCAACATTTACATTAGTCAACAAGAATAATTATGAAAAAAACGTTACAATCAATCCTATCAATCACACTGATAGCGTGTTGCATCACTACCTTTGCTCAAGACACATCAAATCTCGAAGTGTTTTCTGAAAATGGAGAAACCTTTACGCTCGTGGTAAATGGTAATAAAGTAAACAGTACTCCTGAAGCAAACGTAAAGGCTACAGGACTTACGGGCGAATTTCTGAGCGTATCCATTCAATTTAGCGACGCAAGCAAAGCTGCAGTAAGGCAAAATGTGATGATTACCCCCGGTATGGAGCAGAGGGCTGTTATCAAACTCGTAAAGAAAGGCTATGTGCTGCGTCCGTTTGGAGAGCCGGTAGCTATTGGTTCGGCACCTGCACCAGTTGCAGTAGATGCAGCAGACGCAGCAACTCCTGCTCCTGCCCCAAGTGCACAGCGCACAGCGCAAACAAGGGAAATAGAAACCGTGCAACAACCAGTAGCCCAAACTACCACCGTTACTACTACCACCACGACTGCAGCAGACGGTGAGCAAATGAAAATGGACATTGGTGTGGGCGATATGAAAGTGGGTATTGATGTAAAAATTATGGACGGAGGTTTCGGCTCTTCTACCACGGTACACAGCACTGAAACTACAACAGTTACCACTACGGTATCAGAACCACAGCCTACGAGAACTGCTCCAGCTGTGCGACACATCGAACCGGTGCAGGCTACTGAGTCCACAATAAGAGAAGTACCTACCTGCAGCCCGATGGCTGGAAGAGATTTTGCAGACGCAAAAACATCGATTACTTCAAAATCATTTGAAGACAGTAAGATGACCACGGCAAAGCAGGTGCTTAAAAGCAGTTGCATGAGTACTGATCAAATAAAGGATGTAATGAGCCTGTTCAGTTTCGAAGAAAGTAAACTTACTTTCGCGAAGGCGGCATACGACCGTTGCTCCGACAAACAAAACTTTTGGAAACTGAATGATGCGTTTACATTTGAGTCATCTATCGACGACCTCAATAATTACATTGAAAAGCAGTAATAAAATATGGTCAACAATAATCACCGGCAGCCTGACTATGGGCTTGCTGGTGGTTATTATTGCTCTCTTCGCTGCGGGATGCACTGGTTCTAAATCGCTTGGGAAAAAAGGCGACCAATTAATGGATGCCGGACTCTACACCGATGCCGCGGACTTTTACTACAACGCACTACTCCGCAACAATACCAACGTGGATGCACGAATAGGACTCGCTAAAGCAGGACAACGTGTGCTCGATGGCAAGCTCGCCAACTTTACGAAAAAGCGTATGGCCGAGGCGCATGAAGATGCTGTGTACGCCTACCTTGACGCAATGCAGTACCGTGAAAAAGTAGCATCCACAGGCGTAAATCTAAATGCTCCCGATTATTTAGCCCGAGACTTTAACGAAGCGAAAGAGTTAGTGGTCAAGAAACTCTACGATAAGGGGGTCGACGAAATGGGCAATCGACAATTCTCTCAAGCAGAGCGTACTTTCGCAGAAATCATGAAGCTAGAACCCGGCTACAAGGATGTAAAAGACATGGTGCGCATCGCCATCAATGAGCCAAGATACCTAGCTGCCGTCGACTTGTTAGATCGCCGGCTCTTTCGGCAGGCTTACGTTGACTTTAACCGAATTTATGCCGAAGCACCCGATTATAAAGATGTGGCGCGACTGCGAGCAGAATGCCTGGAGCGCGGACAATTTCCTGTTGCTATTGCATCCTTTTCCAATAGTACGAATCAACGCGGCCTTGAGAAAAGGGTGCAAGCCTTTGTGGTAAGCGATCTAACAGCTACCAACGACCCCTTTTTAAAAGTTATTGAGCGCGACAATACTGACTTGATCTTAAAAGAACAACGTCTTAGCCTCAGCGGCAACGTTGACCAGAACACCGCCGTGCAGGTGGGCAATTTACTGGGTGCCAAGGCTATCGTAAGCGGCCAAATCATTAGCCATTCCACTAAACCCGGCCGCTTACAATACAACGAGAAGTCCGGATTTGAATCCTATCAGGTAAAGCTTTACAATAGCGCAGAAGACAGAAATTATTTCGAAACGCGGTATAGACCAGTTACATATCGAGAGTATTTCAATAACAACGAAGTGTCGATGACCTTCCAATACAAAGCAATATCGCTCGAAACGGGAGCCGTCATTTTCTCAAGAGTAGTTGAGAAAAGGGAAACTTCCAATGTGTATTACGCCACTTACGACGGAGAAGTAACTCGACTTTTTCCCGCTAATGAAAACGGCATTTTGACTTCGAATCGCGACCGACAACGGCTCCAGGAACTAATCCGCTCGAACAGAGAAATCAAAACGATCGAACAACTAACCAATGAAGCGTGCAAAGCTTTTGCCGATGATTTGAGTGCAGAATTAACCGCGGAAATTCAAAAATTATGAAGGGGCTGCTGCTGCTGCTTATCAGCTTATTCACTTTTGCGGCCTGCGGAAATAAAAAGGAAATCGCGGAATCGGCCTTTTCACCTCCACCAACCTGGGTAAATAATCGGCCCATCAGCTCGGCTTATTACACCGGAATTGGGTTAGCTCAAAAAACGGCGGGCACTTCCTACCAGCGTACCGCCAAGGACAATGCCCTCAGCGATTTAGCTTCAGAAATAAAGGTGCAAGTAAACGCAAACTCCTTGCTTTACACCTTGGAAAAGGATTACAAAATCCAGCAGGAATACCAAGAAACTATCCGAACACAAAGCAATTTGAATCTCGAAGATTTCGAGGCGGTCGATGCATGGGAAGACGAAAGCGCATATTGGGTGTATTATCGCTTGAACAAAGACGACTATGCAGCGCGGCTTGATGCGAAGAAGAAAACGGCGCAGGCTCTGGCCATTGATTTTCTGGCTCGCGCCGAAACCGCTGAATCGCAAGGTCAATATGCCATAGCAGTAGATTATTACCTTCGCGGGCTTCAGGCGATCGAAGGTTTTTGGAGCGAAGAGAACGCCGTAGATTATAAGCAGTCTCGGATTCTATTGGACAATGCGCTATTCAGCGGCTTGAAGAATTTACTTTCCGATGCACGTATTCAAAGCGATGAGTCGGTGATTTTGAATATAAGGAACAAGTATTCGAACAAATTTTCAGTAAAAGTAAGCTCCACGGCGAATGGAATGCCATATGAAGCCGTACCGGTTCTATGCGAATATTTTGGTGCTTACGGAAGGGTGCGCAATCGCTATATAACCAATACTGACGGGCGAACCGACGTTTTGGTGAATGGCGTTGATCCAAAAGCAGGCGATCGAAATCTGAAGGTTCAAATAGATACCGAACGACTGTTTGAAGCTTTTCAAACCGACCCCTTCTTGCGGAAACTTACAACCAGCATGCGTGGCTCCGAAAACCAAATTGCCATTGTTTACGAGCCTCCGGCAATTTACATCAGCAGTAAGGAATTGAACTTGGGCAAACCCATGTCGAATAACCCACTTTCTGCAGCCGTTTCCAACAGTTTGAGCCGTCAAAATGTACGTTTCGTGAATCGCCAAAACGAAGCCGACCTGGTGATTTCGATGGATTCAAATACGAATAGTGGCGGTCAAGATCAAGGCTTTTATACAGCTTTGCTTACCTACACCATAAATGTCGAAGAACGAACCACGGGAGAAAAACGATTCCAATTCAGCCAGTCGAACGTGAAAGGCGTAGATTTAAACTTTGAAAGAGCTGGATTAAAAGCCTATCAAAATCTCGAGCGAAACATTGAATCTGAGTTCATGAGAAAGCTCGTAAACGACTTATTTTAAACCAGTTAAACTTTTGGCACAATTTCTGAATATCCGTAAATCAAACACTAACAAAATCATGAAAGCATCTGCACGAATCTTTACCCGAACTACCCTTTTCCTAGTAGCCCTTGCTACCGTTGGCACGGCCTGCAAAAAAAACAAAGAAGTACAAGCGCCAGAAGGCGAAGTGCTGATAAACGAATACTGCTCGGGACCTGAATTCTTTAGCGACGACGAATTCTTTCGTGCCAACGGCTTAGGCGAAAGTATGGATCAAGCTACCGCTAAGAAAAAAGCCTTGAGCAATGCCCGCGCCGACCTAGCTTCTGCAGTCAATACCACCATAAAAGGTACAATTGACAACTATGTTAATTCGCGCGAATTCAATAACCGCGAAGAAGTAGAAGAGCGCTTTGAAGGCCTTACACGCGAGGTAATCGACCAAGAATTAAAGGGCACCAAAACTATTTGCCAAAAGGCTGTGAAAGTTACGGCCAATGGCAATTACAAATACTACGTGGCTCTCGAATTGAGCGGACAAGAGTTACTTGGGAAGCTAAACAGCCGACTCGGTAGCGATGAGCGTTTGCGTATTGACTACGACTACGAGAAATTTAAGGAAACCTTTAACAAGGAAATGGAGAATCTCAAGAAGAATTAAACGATTTCGATAATTTCGCTCAAAAGCCGCTTCCGCCCGAAGCGGCTTTTGTATTTTTGGGCCATGCAAAAATCTTGGATCGCAACCGCTTCCTTCTTGTTGGCCTTCGCCGTTGCAATGGGCGCTTTGGGCGCACATGCCTTGAGAGAAGTATGCACTGTGGAGCAAATCAATTCGTTTGAAACAGCCGTGCGCTATCAGGTTTGGCATTGTTTCGCCATATTATTTATCCAATTCTTGCCCGATCCGGTGATTGGTAAAAAGCGACGGGTGCAAATCACCTTGTCATTTCTAATTGGAATTATAGCCTTCAGCTTTTCCATTTACTTACTGGCCCTTCGCGACGTTTTGGGAATTCAAGCCGCAGCTTCAATTTTAGGTCCTATCACCCCTATCGGCGGACTTTTTTTAATCGGCGGCTGGATTTGGCTCGGTATTTCTGTTCTTTTCTTTTCGCCAAAAAATGGCAGGGCTAATGCGGGTTTGAACTGATCTTTATTCCGCCCCAAGCTACCAGGATTTAAAAGACCCATTTCAGCCAAAACCCAAATAATCCCAAAAATCTGCAAAGCAAGTGTTTGATTGACACTTTCGACGGAAGAAAATAATCTCATTTAAAACGTTCACAATCATTATTTTAGATTGCTTTAGTCCGGTCAATCAACCCTGCACAGACTCTTACATCTCGCATCAAAAACACTTACCTTTGATGCTTCATTTTAAGTTTTTAGAAGTATGACGCATTACGGAATTGTGCCCCACAATCATGATTTAAACGCCATAGGCCTGGGCGAAGTGAGCAGTGCATATTGGAATTTTAGTCCTGCCGAATTAATTGAAGAGACCCTTTTACTCGGCATGGGCACCTTAACCCAAACGGGGGCGCTGGCTATCGAAACTGGTAAATTTACTGGGCGCTCTCCGAAAGATCGATTCATCGTAAGAGACAAAATAACTGAAGAAGCTGTATGGTGGGGCGATATCAATATACCCTTCGAAAGCGATAAATTCGACGCGCTTTACAATAGAATGTGCGCCTACCTAACCGGTAGAGACGTGTATGTAAAGGATGCAGCTGTGTGTGATCATCCTACCTACCGGAAGCGCTTGCGTGTAATCACCGAGTTGCCATGGAGCAATCTGTTTGCCGACAATATGTTCCTTCGTTTGCCGAAAGAGGAAATATTGGCCAATGAGCCGGAGTGGACCGTAGTATGTGCACCCGGATTTATGGCTGTACCTGAAATTGATGGAACACGACAATCCAACTTCGCAATTTTAAATTTCTCGCGCAAGATGGCCATTATTGGTGGCAGCGGGTACACCGGGGAGATCAAAAAAGGGATTTTCAGCGTGTTGAATTTTATTCTCCCGCACAATCACGATGTTCTTTCCATGCATTGCTCTGCAAATGTGGGCGAAGAAGGCGATACAGCAGTGTTTTTTGGCCTTTCGGGCACTGGGAAAACCACCCTTTCATCAGATCCAAATCGCCGCTTAATCGGCGACGATGAGCATGGATGGTCGACTGATGGAATTTTCAATTTCGAAGGAGGCTGCTATGCCAAAACAATCAACCTTACCGAAGAGCAGGAGCCACAAATATTTGGCGCAATTAGGTTTGGCGCGCTACTTGAAAATATAGGCTTTATAGAAGATTCTTCGGAGCCTGATTATACGGACAAATCGCTTACAGAGAATACGCGCGTAAGCTATCCGATCCAACACATTGACAATGCCGTAAGCCCATCACGTGGTGGCATTCCGAAAAATGTATTTTTCCTTACTGCCGATGCATATGGAGTATTACCTCCTATTTCAAAATTAACACCAGCTCAGGCTTCTTATTACTTTATATCGGGCTATACCGCCAAAGTTGCGGGTACAGAAGCAGGAGTTACCGAACCGCAAGCTGCATTTTCGGCGTGCTTCGGAGCGCCCTTTATGCCGTTGCACCCAGGCAGGTACGCCGAAATGTTGGCCAGTAAATTGCGTGAAAGCGGAGCTAATATATGGTTGATCAATACCGGCTGGACGGGAGGCGAGTATGGTGTAGGAAACCGCATTAAACTCCGGTTTACCCGAGCCATGATCAATTCGGCCATAGCGGGCGAACTGGACGGTGTGCCTTACGAAACCCACGACGTATTTGGTTTGGCAATGCCTACAACTTGTCCTGATGTACCCAGCGAAAAACTAAACCCACGCACTACCTGGGCCGATAAGGATGCTTACGATCGTAAGGCTAATTTCCTCGCAGAAAAATTCATAGCTAATTTCAAAAAATTCGAATCGGGAGTGAGCGAAGAGATTCGCGAAGCATCACCGCGAATAGGTCAGCGGGTATAATCCTGCTTGCCGTATCTTTAACCCCGCTGACCCACCTACTCAGCGGGGTTTTTTTTATGCATCATTTTCTCGATCCACAATTCAACGTAAAACAAGGGACCTTAAGCCCCGAAGAATCCGAACACGCCACCAGAGTACTGCGACTCAAATCGGGCGATAAAGTAAGCTTGTGCAATGGACACGGAACCACTTTCGAAGGTCGGCTGCAGATCAACGGTCAAGATGTTTCACTCGAAATTACAGACCAAAATACTCTGCTGGAACCCAAAAGTCCGATCATACTAGCTATTGCACCACCAAAAAATCCTTCTCGATTGGAATGGCTGCTTGAAAAGGCAACTGAAATTGGGGTGGACCGCATTGTACCGATCACAACCATGCGCGGTGAACGACCTCGAATAAAGCTGGATCGCGCTGAGCGTATTATACATGCGGCGTGTAAACAAAGTAAGCGAGCTTTTATTCCAAAAGTGGAAGCCATGATGACTTTTTCTGACTTCTTGAAAGAGAAATTCGATTTTGGATTTATCGCCCACTGCCTTGACGACGGCTCGAAGTTGAGCTTGCGGGAAGCCTGGAGCTCAATCAGCGTAGGCTCAAAAGCCGTGCTCATAGGCCCCGAAGGCGACTTCCACCCCGAAGAAGTGCAAGCCGCATTAAATGCGGGATACCAAAGCATTGATTTAGGTCCGAATCGGCTCCGAACGGAGACGGCCGCACTTTACGCAATTACATTGGCCGCAGCTTTCCGCTAAAATTTGTCAATACCAGGGGCGCGCCGCGGAGTATTAAACTAAATTTGGGCTATGATTCAAAAGTCAGCACTTTTCATTTTGGCCTTTCTTTATCTCGGTTTTCAAATTCAGGCACAGACCAAACCATCCTTTTCGCTCGCAGTATTGCAGTATCGCGGCGGCGGCGATTGGTATGCAAATCCCACGTCAGTGCCCAATTTGGCAGCATTCTGCGAGAAAGAACTTAAAATGCGAATTGGCGAGACCCAGTTTGTAGATGCTGGAAGTGCGGAAATTTTTGATTACCCTTTTGTGCATATGACCGGGCACGGCAATGTGGTGTTTAACGCCAACGACCGACAAAATCTTCGGACTTACCTTCTCGCAGGGGGCTTTCTTCACATCGACGATAATTATGGAATGGATCCTTACGTGCGCACCCAGATTGAAGCTGTTTTTCCCGATAAGGAATGGGTGGAAGTGCCGTTCGATCACCCGGTATATCATCAGAAATTCGATTTTCCGAAAGGGCTTCCGAAAGTACATGAACACGACGAACAACCCCCACGAGGTTTCGGGATATTCCATGAAGGCAGATTGCTTCTTTTTTACAGCTTTGAAAGCGACCTCGGCGATGGTTGGGAAGACCCGGCAGTGCATGGCGACCCAGAAACTACCCGCACTCAAGCCTTGCGCATGGGAGCAAACTTGGTGCAATACGCCCTGACCGGCGAATCTGATTTAAATTAAACGCGACTCGTATCCGTTTGCGCTGCTAAGGTTGGATAAAGTAGCCTCAGAGAGTAACAGACGCTTCACTCAACCCCAACAATAGTCGTTGCTTCATCCGTAGCTGAAACACCAAAAAAACCTAGCGCATTTCGTTTGGGGTTCGAGAGGTTTCGCACGTTTCCATCGATGGGAGCAGGCGGAGAATCGAAGGGTGAGCCCACGAAGGCTGTCAGCGTTTGAACGGCTGCCAGAAATTCATAAGCCGGGCGAGAAATTCGCTCTTGAACTATGGTCACTGTATCGTTGGCACTGAAGAGCTTCGATGCAATATTAAAGCCGAGTATCGGATTGCCGTCGACAAACTCATCGGAAATAGTGAAAATATCGAATGGCTCTCTAAACTCCACCCCGTTAAGGAAAGTTCGCCATTGGTAATAATCGCCCAGGCCCGGCGGCTCATTGGTATCGATCAATACTTCGTAAATATCATCGGGTTCTTCACCATCCTCTTCATTTGGTTCATCGTCGGAAAGTGCCCAGTACGCGGTGTCGATTGGCACGGGTTGAAGTAATTTCTCAGGGGTCGACTCGTAAAGAGTACCGTCGGCCAAGGCTATTCGCAAATTGTAAGTTCGGCCTATTTCCCCACCTACAGGAAGGGTGTAAATTCCAGGCTGCGTTTCTTCCAGGAGATTTTCGTTGCCTAAATCGTCCGCAATAATAACTTCTGCACCTGAGGCTACCGGAGCAGGTGCATCGCTAAAATAAGCAGAGGTGTAAGTCAATTTGACCTGATGCGGACGATCCTGGTTTGTAATCCATCCTTCCACAACCAGGTATCTTTCTCCTTCCGGAAGGTCTAGTTCAATTTTATCGGTACAGCTCGACAATCCCATTCCGAAAAGGGCTGCGAAAAGGAACGGGTTCAGTTTTAGATAAGTTTTCATGACGATTAGAAATTTAAGTTCCAAGTAATACCGGGGATAATTGAGCCGAATATGCTGAGTCGATAAGCCTCGGTAATCTGGGGATTATCTTCGCTTTGTTGAAAATAGATGCTGTAAGGATTTCGGCGAGCATAAACATTATAAAGCGAGAACGTCCATGAGTTCTCCCACATTTCTGGCCGCTTAAAGAAGAAAAATACCTTTTCCGATTTTTTCTGGCTGGTGAGAGTGGCCGAAAGATCGAGTCGATGATAGTCTGGTGTCCGCCCGCCATTTCTATTTACATAGTTCGGCACCGTTATACCTTCATACACGTAGCGGGAGTCGGGATAAGTAATGGGACGACCCGTCATGTAGGCAAACGAACCCCCAAACTGCCATTTATCATTCAAAGTGTATTGACCCACTACGCTCATATCGTGAGTTTTATCATAGTTCGATGGGTAATATTCATCGAGATTTATCCCATCTACTTGGATTTCAGTTCGCGCCAAGGTGTAGCTAATCCATCCTGTAAATTGGCCTTTTACTTTTTCTATTTTAAGTTCGAGCCCGTAAGCTCTCCCTTTTCCTTGTAAGAGTTCTGTTTCGATATTGTCATTTAGCAGAAGTTCGGCATTGTTTTTATAGTCCAGTAAGTCTTGGTAATTCTTGTAATAAACTTCCACCGAAGCCTGGTAAACATTCTCTTTAAAGTTTCGAAAATAACCCACTGATATTTGATCGGCGATAGCTGGATTGACGTATTTGCCAGCAGGCACCCATACATCAATTGGTGTGGCAGCCGTGGTGTTTGAGACCAATTGCAAGTATTGGCGCATCCGGTTATAGCTGAGCTTCATAGATGTGCGCTCCGAAAAAGTGTAATTAAGTGCTAGTCGCGGCTCAAATCCGCCAAAATCTGCGATTACTTCACCATTGCTGTAGCTCACCGTATCGATAATTGCCAAATCGGAAGTAGGTATACCGTTTTCGTAAATAAAGACGTTGCGCGGCCCCACATTTAAGAAATGGCTGTATCGAATGCCATACATGATGGAAAACTGATCGCTTACTTTTTGCTCATTGCTAATATAGGCTGATAGTTCTACAGCGCGCTCTTTTTCAATTTCAATTTTATTGAAGAAGGAATCGTCTGAACCGCCTTCGGCAACCCCAGGTGCAAACCGGTAGAAGGTGCCCTGGGCTCCGTATTCGATGGTATTTTTTGGGTCGAGAAAATAGGAGAAATTGGCCTTTAAATCAGTATTGCGGATGCTGGCATCCCAGTCGAACGCTTGATTGCCGGATGGCACACCAAGCGAGTAGGAATAATCGCTGTAAATTGCTGAAAAATTGGAAAAAAGACGGGGGCCGAAGAGGTGATTCCAGCGCAGCGTAGCGGTAGTATTACCCCAGAAGCTTTCGAACTCTTCGCCAAATTTAAATCGGTCGGCACCAGAGTATGCCGAAAAGAACAGCCTGTCGCGGTCGTTTATTTTATAATTGAGCTTTGCATTGATGTCGTAAAAGAACAGCTGATTGCCTTTTAAATCGGGATTTACCAAGGGGGCAAAAATATCGCCGTAAGAGCGGCGGCCGGCAATCATAAAGGACATGCGGTCTTTTATAATTGGTCCTTCAAGCATTAATCGACTAGAAATAAGACCAATACCAACTGTGCCACCAAATTCCTTGCTATTGCCTTCTTTCTGCCTTACATCGAGCACACTCGAAAGCCTGCCTCCGTAACGCGCCGGAACTCCGCCTTTGTAGAGTGTCAAATCTTTTACCGCATCGGCATTGAAGACTGAGAAAAAACCAAAAAGGTGGGAAGAATTAAATACGGTTGCTTCGTCGAGTAAAATTAAGTTTTGGTCAATGTTTCCGCCGCGAACATTAAATCCAGTAGCACCTTCGCCAACTGTAGAAACACCGGGTAGCAATAGTAAACTCCTGATAATATCGACCTCGCCCATAAACTGTGGAATCGCTTTAATACTTTTTATATCCATACGCTCCACACCCGTTTCCAAGCTCGTTACTTTCTGATTGGCTTTTTCGGCGGTAATTTCCACCGCCTGGAGCAATTTACGGTCGGGCTCCATTTCCAGGTTTTCGGTAATATTGGCGCGAAGGTCTAACTGCTTCATCACAGCTTGATAACCCAAATAGGTGATAGTAATGTTGTAAACTCCGGGAGTAAGCGAAATAGAATAAAACCCATAGAAATTGCTGACTGCACCACTCTTAATTTCATCTACATACACGGCAGCTCCGATAAGTCCTTCGCCGGTTTCAACGTCTTTAATGTAGCCGCTGAGGGTTACCTTGTTTTGAGCTTGAGCGAGCGAAGCCGCTAAAAGAAAAAGTATAGTTAATAGCCGCATGATTGGTTGGTTTATAGTGCGAAAAGCTGCGAAATCAAAATTTGTTTAGCGCGGCAAAATTGATCAAAGTATTTTCACGTTATAAAACAAATGGACGAGCGGCATTTTTTGCGGATGAAGAGGGCCGGTTCAATTTTTCCAAGAAATCATTGGAAATCAGAAAAATCTGGCTTGACACTCGTATATTTTTTGCTCAAGCCATACTTTCATTCGTCCAAATGAGCTAACCATCTATTTTTTTTACTTTGGTTACATTGGCTAAAATAAGAGCTCCACGCATGAAAAAAATATTGTTGTCGCTATAAGTGCTAGTCACCGGCGGCCTTTGCGCCTAAAGCGAAGCGGATTACGGAAGTCCTAATTTTAGCCGATTTCAATTGGGTATGAACTTCTCTCCCCATTTGGCATTTAGAACCCTTGAAATTGTCGATTCCTATTTAAATGCACTCTATATTTCTTTTAGGGATGATGAGCGCGCTGAAAGAGGTAACACCACCGGCTTAGTTAAACCGCTTCTTGTATGTTGAAACCGGAATTCAATATTCTAATAAAAGGTGTAAATCGGGTGAAGTGGACCGGTATTACGGAGATGACATTGGAGGAGTGAGCGATTCTCCAGTTGACCGGCATGGTCATACATACTTTATATTCAATTATCACCAATTTGGATTTGCCTTTGAAGCTAAATGCCTTTGTCGGTAAGCGCAAATTAAGGATGATTGCAAGTGCCGGTCTGGTGGCTAATTTTCTGGCAGATGAAAGCACCACAATAAAACTTTCTTATGACGAAAGCGAAGAAGTTGTTTATTCCAGCCAATTAGAAGAAGCAGAATCATTCAACTTATCGGCGCTTATTAGTTTAGGCGCAGATTACGCTTTAAGCCAAAGGGTTAGCTTTCGGGCTGAACCGACCTTTCGTTATGGCCTTGAAAAAACGTGTATCGGCACCCCGATTACCGCTTATCTCTGGAATGCGGGAATTAATTTGGGCTGTTACTTTCGGCTGTAGCGGATGAAATTTAACAAATTAGGCAAACTTCCAGAAAATTACACGTCGTAAAATATTCTCAATCAGATGATTGAATATCTAGATCTTGAAAGCAAACTTTAGATTTCCGCTAGGTGCTCTGCGATGAGCTTACTTATACGCTCGCCCTTTTCGAATACCATAAAATGATTTCCGCCTTCGACGATATGGCAATTGGGAATGGACGAATGTGGAAATACCAAATCGCGATTGCCGTGGAAACGGATGGATGGAATATCGCAAATTGGCGGATGCCAGGCTAGTATGGCCGTAGCTCCAAAGTGAAGTAGCCGCGCATCGCTGTTTTGTAGCATTTCGTAGAATAGGTTACGCCCCTTCCCCGATTTTCGTGTGAGCCTATCGCCGGCGGCAGCTATAAATTTCAGAAAAGGCTTTCGCAAAAGCGGACCTATGTGCACGGCGTGAGCAGCCTTTAAAACGTAAGGTATCTCCGAGCGCGATCTGACTGTGGAGATTAAAACCATGCTACTCACCGGAATTCGAGCGGCAATTTCCTGAGCAATCATGCCGCCCATGGAAACGCCGCCTACTGCAATAGGTTCCTTTTCAGCATACTCGGCCAAGTGGTAGTGTTCAATCAACAATTCGGCGTAATCGCCAAGCGTTTTGCTCTTACCTACATCAATCCAAGTAAGGGCGATAAACTCCACCCTATCATTTCCGCGAAAGCGGCTAAACACGCGCTCGTCGGCACCCAGACCAGAGAACAAAAAAACTTTCACTTTGGAAAATACTTCAATTGAGTAGCGTACATAATAATCCAGATGCCATTCCAAATCAATGCAGCACCGAGCATAATTTGACCAAATAAATTCCATCCTCCGAAAATGACCGGATTGGCCGCCAAGCCAATTTGGGCTAGAAAATAGAGCGTAAATCCGATCCTATTGAGCTGAAACAGCATGATAACACCTATGAGCTGTATGGCATAAAATAGGAAGCTCGCGGTGGCGTAATTTCCCATATCGAGCATGAGATTTACATAAAATTTCTCCACCTGCTCCTTTAATTCCGGAAAGGGCATTTCAAACTTATTGAGTTGCTCTAGCAGGGTATTTAGCGATTGGTCATCGACCGATGGCGGAGAAAAAGCGGTGGCTAATCCGGTAACAACCCCGTAAATGGCATGGGCGGCGCTAAGCACGCAGATAACGTGGAGAAATCGCGTTCGCTGATAAACAGGTAATTCTTTATCGGTCATTCTCGAACGTAACGATCTATCGGAAGCGATTGAACAAAATGCAGAGCCGAGCGCATCCGCACATGCATTTCGACATCTTCGGACACAAAAGATGTGGATTGCCGAAAAGCTCCGTGCAAGGCAACAACAATCGAAGCCACTCCAACTACCCCGCGAAGTTCGAGTGCCTGCATAGCGTTGAGCAATTCTATAGCAATAACATTCTCCGTATTCTTCAAAACCTTCCAAGCCTTGGTGGCTGCATTGGCGCCCATGCTCACGTGGTCTTCTTGCCCATTTGAGCTATCGATTGTATCGACAGATGCGGGTGTGCATAGCTGCTTATTTTGGCTCACAATACTCGCAGCCGTGTATTGAGGAATCATAAACCCAGAATTCAATCCGGGCTCTGCTACCAAGAATGCGGGAAGCCCGCGGTGGCCGGCAATAAGTTTATAAACTCTTCGCTCGGCTATACTGCCCAATTCGGCCAAGGCAATGCAGGCATAATCCAAAGCCATTGCAAGGGGTTGGCCGTGAAAATTGCCAGCAGAAATAATCGCATCATCTTTTGGAAAGAGCGTTGGATTGTCAGTAACGGAATTAATTTCTGTTTCAAAAATCTCGGCTATATGTCGAAGCGCTCCTACCGAAGCGCCGTGCACCTGCGGAATGCAACGAAAGCTGTATGGATCCTGGACTTGCTTTTTGGGAGCGGCAAATCGATTACTATCAGCCAAAATATTTCTGATCCGCGCAGCAACTTCCCCCTGCCCTGCATGCGGCCTTACTGCGTGAACTTCAGCTCGAAAGGGATCGCGCAATGCGTCGTAAGCTTCTATTGAGCAGGCTGCTACGAGATCGGAAATTTTTAAAAGGCGCTGACCTTCCAAACAGATCGCTGTGCCATAAGCGCTCATGAACTGGGTGCCGTTGAGCAGGGCGAGTCCTTCCTTCGATTTAAGGGTTAATGCCTTTAAACCATTTTTAGAAAGTACATCGGCGGAAGCCATCTTCTCACCCTTTACACGAACTTCGCCCAGGCCGATTAGCGGCAGTGCCAGATGCGCCAGTGGAGCCAAATCGCCCGAAGCTCCCAGGCTTCCTTGCTGATAAACTACGGGCAATACATCGTGATTATAATGCCAGATGAGCCGCTCGACTGTGTCGATATGTACGCCGCTAAATCCGTAGGAAAGCCCTTGTATTTTAAGGAAAAGCATGAGGCGCACTATTTCGGCGGGAACTTCTTCGCCCGTGCCGCAAGCATGCGACATCACTAAATTGCGCTGCAGTTGCTCCAGACTTTCTCGACCTATCAACGTATCGCAAAGCGAGCCGAAACCCGTATTAATTCCGTAGATCGGTTTTTCTTCCGACTTTAATTTGTTGTCGAGATAGCTGCGACACTCATTAATCGAGCGGCGCGCATCATCGCTGAGCTCCACTGTGTTTCCAGCTTGCTCGAAACCGGCAAGTGCCGTTAGCGAAATCCAATCCTTGGTAATAAGGTGCTTCATAATGCTCCAAACTTTGCAAGGAGTCCGTTTAAATCCAACTTCACTTGCTCGCCCGTTAGCATATTTTTCACGCTCACCATTTTGTTTTTAAGTTCGTTTTCGCCGATAATTACCACATGGGGTATCTGTTTATCGTCTGCGTATTTCATTTGTTTCTTGAGTTTGGCGGCGTCGGGATAAAGCTCTGCTTTCACTCCCGATAGCCTTAACTGACTAGCTATTTCGTGGGCAAAATCCGCCTCGGCTTCGCCAAAATTGAGGAATAAAATTTGGGTGCTTTCGGTATCGGTATTTGGAAATTTGCCGATGGCTTCCAAGAGGTCGTAAATTCGATCGGCACCAAATGATATTCCCACTCCCGACATTCCCTTCATTCCAAAAATACCCGTGAGATCGTCATACCGACCCCCTCCACAAATACTGCCTACTTGGGCTTCGGTAAGCGGGAGGACTTCGAAAATGGCGCCAGTGTAGTAGTTCAGACCCCGCGCCAGGCTGAGATCGAAGCGCAATTTTGCAGACCCTAAGCCAAGGACTTTCACCTTTTGGAAAATGAACTGGAGTTCTTCCAATCCGAGCTTGGCCTCGGGAATATCGCCCATGAGTTTATCCACCTGAGAAAGAAGCGATGCACTGTCAATATCCAATTTGGCGATTTCGAGAACCTGGCGTAGTTTTTCTGTCGCTGCTGCGGAGAAGCCCTGCTCATTCAAATCGGCCAAAACCTGATCGACAGACATTTTATCTAACTTGTCGATGGCGATGGTGAGTGGGATAATTCGATCGGCTTCGCCCACATATTTAGCGAGCGCTGTTAAAAGTTTTCGGTTGTTTATCCGAATTTCAACTGGCAGCCCAAGTTTCGAGAAAACCTCGTCGAAGATCTGCACATACTCCACTTCGCATCGGAGTGAATCGGTTCCAACCACATCGGCATCGCATTGATAAAACTCCCGATAGCGTCCTTTCTGAGGCCGGTCGGCTCGCCAAACTGGTTGGATTTGATAACGCCGAAACGGAAAAGCAAGGTCATTTTGGTGCTGCACCACGAAACGCGCGAAGGGGACTGTGAGGTCATAGCGAAGCGCTTCTTCGGCCAAAGAATTTAGATCGCTGGACTGCAGAGCTTTATCAAGCTTTTCGCCCCTCGCTAAGACTTTAAAAATCAACCGATCTCCTTCGTCCCCGTATTTGCCCGTAAGGGTTTCAAGATTTTCCATCGCCGGGGTTTCGATTGGCTGGTAGCCGTATTTCTCAAAAACGGTTCGGATGGCATTAAAAATGTAATTGCGACGTTGCACCACGCCAGGTAAAAAATCGCGGGTGCCCTTCGGGGTACTGGGTTTCATGCGGTGAATTGATGTGGCTTCAACCGCATTTTTGAAAGCGATTGGAGCGCAAATATACGGATGTAGGCAAACTTAGAACAATCCGCCCAAAGATGCCCAATTCATTGTACAAATAGAATAGACCGGGACGGATTTTGATGACCTTTGGACTAAGCATCCAAACAAATACGGAATTTGGAGCCTAAGAAAGCTCTTTGCTACGAATGGCAAGTTCTGTTCGAGTAAACAGCCTTATTCTCCAATTAATCCATACCCCACATTGAGCATAGAAACGTCGGTTAAACCGACAATTCCATCGCAGTTTAAATCGGCCAGGGGGTTAAAATTGTCGTCGTTCAAAGCAAGTCCGTACGAGCTGTTAAGCAAGGATACGTCCAGAATATTTACCACGTTATCACCATTAATATCCCCCCCAAGAAGGCTTCCAAAATTTATGTCGTTTGTCCCCGATTCCAGATTTACCGCAGCAATGGCAGCCGAAAGATAGCCGTCTGCCTTTAAAACCATGGTGGATTCAAAGGGTAAGTCAAGTCCCAATTGGAAACCACCATCTCCATCGATGATCAATGAAAAAGTCTGATAGGGAATTGCTGAACCTTCGATATAAATTTCAAGCGATGCCATTGTGGGGCCGCAATTGCCATTGATGCCAGCCAGCCCGTTCACGGAAGTGCAGAAATCGTTAACAGGAGTAATGTAATTAACGTAAAGCGTATCGATACTCGGAGCGCAAGGGGGTGCTACGATAAGATAAACCAACGAAAACCCATTGCCGATGGATTGTCCCAGGGCGCTTGACAGTTGTTGACCAGAGATACAGACCGCTGAAATCGGGAAAAAGCCTGAAAAATTGCCATCGGCGTCGTTCAAAATCCAACTACCACCAAGAGCAGGGTCGCCGCCCATATTACTCAAAGGGCAGAAATTTCCACTACTTGGGCAATAATCAACTGTAGTGGTTTCTCCAGACAAGCCTTCATTTGACAGGCGAACTTGCATTGTGAATAAGGCAGCACATTGAAATCCATCACTAAAGCGGAACGCATAAATACCAGCGGGATCGGTAGATGGATTAATTACGCCTTCGGCCACTGGGCCGCTGCCATCGGGAAAAAACCAATTGCCCGGACACAAGGGACTTTGATCAACCAATAAAGCTGCCAGTGCTATGGAAGGCGATTGACAGTAGGCGATACTTGGTTGAAGACCCAGATCGATAGGCTGAACCATAACCCGGTTGGAAAAAGTGCAGCCTTCGGAGCCTGTAACGGTGTAAACATATTCGCCATAAGGATCTGTAAGCGGGTTAAATGTTCCACAATCGTCTACCAGCCAGCCTTCGGGGCCTGACCAATACCCACCGCTATCTGGGTTGCCCCCAAGCGCATCGAATAGGCATTAAGGCTCTATGCCGCAGACCGGCAAATTTTCAGGTCCATCGCCCGGATTGGCGTCGCAGCCGTTGAAGAAAATAGCTTGGCTGGGTGAAGTGAAGTTCAGGGTATCGCACGGATTGGGAATAGGGAAATCACCGATCCCATTAGCTTTATCGGAAATCATGAGTAAAGAAGGTGTAATATTAGCACCCTGCAAGGCAGCTATATCAGACCCGCCATTCCCAAGTGTAATCTGAAAACAAAACTGCCAATGAGCAGCTGCGCCGAAACAAGGATCTCCTAAATTATTACACGGATCGCCATCTTGTGGGTCGAGGGAATTCACATCGTAGGCATAATTGGGGCCGTAGGTCTCACCAGCGCAGATAATACCAGGGGAAAAAAGCCAAACTCCACCGTTGGCACAGGCCTGAGGGGCGCTAAGAGATTGTATGCTCGAAACATCCCAAGGTTCTGGAAAATGCAATTCCATCATCCATAACCAACCCGCGCCGGGACTACAATAATCTGTGATTTGAACACAGACTTCGACTGTAGTGCCGCCGTTGTAGAATCCGCTCGTTGGTATAGGCGGATTAAAGGTTCATTCCGAACCAGCGACACAGTTAGTAGGCTGCGCATGGATATGTGCACAGAAAAATAAAAAAGTGCAAAAAGCTATAGTATAGGTCGTAGTGGTTTTCATAGGGCTCGGTTAAAAGTTGGAAATCAAATAATAGGTTGGCTTCTGATTTTCTAATGATTGACGATCAAATTTGCCAAGTGTTGCTTACTTAAGAGATTTTTCCAAGTCCTTTTCGGCACCTTAGTTGCTTGCTAACTGGTATTGCTTTGCCTTAACTTCGCTGCACATGATATTGAATAGATTTCTCTTAATAGCTTTTGCTTGCGCTTTTGTGGACGCCGAAGCTCAGAATGCCTCCACATCCAAACCCAACATCATCTACATCCTTGCCGACGATCTCGGCTACGGTGACTTGGGTTGCTACGGACAAACGAAAATTCCAACCCCTAACATAGATGCTCTTGCTGCCGGCGGGATACTCTTCACCGACCACTACGCCGGGAGCACCGTATGCGCTCCATCGCGAGCTACGATCCTTACGGGGCTTCATACAGGGCATGTATCGGTTCGCGGAAATCGGGAAGTACAGCCAGAAGGGCAAGCGCCACTTTTAAAATCAGAGCCAAATTTGATAGCCCTGATGAAAAAAGCGGGTTATTCCACAGGCCTTTTCGGGAAATGGGGACTCGGCTACCCAGGGTCGGTTTCGGATCCGATGGCCATGGGCTTCGATGTCTTTTTCGGCTACAACTGTCAGCGCCGTGCTCATGCGTACTATCCCGATTACCTCTGGAGCAACGATCAAAAGGTTGATTTATCCGCCAATAACGGAGCGCAAACGGGAACGTACAGCCCAATTGTAATTCAGGAAGCCGCACTCGATTTTGTCGATAAGCACGCCGAGAAGCCCTTCTTTATGTTCTACGCTTCTACTCTACCCCATGCGGAACTAGCCGCACCATCTGACGAAATTGCTGAATTCAGTGGGATTTTTGGCAAGGAAAGTCCCTATCCCGGCCAGCCCGACCCGATGAAACGCAAAAATGGATCCTACGGCGGGCAAACTGAGCCGCGTGCAGCATACGCAGCTATGGTGAGCCATCTCGACAAGCAGGTTGGCGAAATAATGGCAAGGGTGGAAGCACTCGGAATAGCCGAAAACACGATTATCATTTTCTCGTCAGACAATGGGCCTTCCAATGAAGGTGGTGGTGACCCCAACTTTTTCGATAGCAACGGTAAACTGCGCGGCACAAAGCGCGATCTCAGCGAAGGCGGCATTCGAGTGCCGTTCGTAGCCAATTGGCCTGGCACTATTGAAGCAGGATCTCAGAGCGATCACCTCTCAGCGCAGTGGGATATGCTAGCTACGTTTTGCGATTTGGCCGGCATTGCCCCCACCGCCGGCGATGGTCTTTCTTTTAAACCTTTATTCTTAGGCAAACCCGCACCTGAACACGAATTTCTCTATTGGGAATTCACCCCGGGAACTCCTGCCAAAGCAGTGCGAATGGGCGATTGGAAGGCAATAATCACATACACCGCTCAGAATCCGGAAGGGGAGCTAGCGCTTTACAATTTACGCACAGATCTAGGCGAGCAAGATGACCTTTCAGGTGCAAATCCCGAAATAGTAGAACAGCTCAAAGCGATCATTGCGCAAGAGCATATTGAATCGAAAGATTTCCCTTTTCCAAATGAGCAGTAAGTTCATCTAATTGGTGGAAGCTACAAACGCCGATAGAGCTCAATATCGGCCCGATAACGGTTCTTAAATCGATCACTTCCTTTTAAGAGCGAAAGCTGGTACTCGTTCATTCGTTCCGAATTCACATTCAATTTAGGAGCAACACTATCACCCCTACCCTCAGCGAGATAACTGCCCAGATCAAGAATTTCTACTGATTGACAAAGGTTCTCGACCCCACCTTTCAAAAAATAGCTTTGCGATCGAAAATGGCGATCAGATAAATAATCGGGGGTGCGGCTTACAAATTTCAAAAAGATCGGTAACTCCATATCTGGCTCTACTTTAACGATTGTATTCAGTCCGGATGGGTATTGGTACATCGTGTTCTTTCCCTTATTCACATCTATATAACATGAGAAAAACCGCTCATAAGGCTCGCGAATGACCAAAACCATTTTCTTGCCTTGTGCGAAATTGCGGAAAGCCGGAAAACAAGAAAACGATAGGCGCATTAAGTTTCCTTCCGTAATCGGAGATGGATCTATGCGGTGAATTTCTGGAAATCTGCTTTCAAAGTCTGGTTTGTAAATTCGGATAAGGCGGACCTTGATCGAAGAGCAACCCGACTTGGAGACAATGGGGTAGAAAGTGTTAGTTGGACGATCGAAATAAACTTCGATCGGGTCAACAAGCCGAATGGCCAAAAGTCCGAGCAATCCTTTTATAATGGACTTAACCACAGCAACTATCCATTTGAACGATCCATAATAAAGGCTTCAATATACTGCGATTCGGCTATTGGTAACTAGCACTTGGTTCTTGTCGAAAACCTTTACGATGTAAACCCCAGATTCCCATTGACTTAAATTGACCTGAGGCTGATTTACATGATAAATTAATCGGCCACTGCTATCGAAGATTTCGGCTCGATGAAAATTTTGAAAGTCGAGATGAACCATTCCAATGGCTGGATTTGGGAAAATTCGTCCAACCAGTTCTTTTGGGTTATTTACACCGACCACGACATCGGAGAAACGATACATTCCAGAAGGATCAAAAAATACACTTTGCTCGGCGGTCACGAAATACTTTCCATCGCCTGTAGAAGTAATCGCTTCGATCTGTGTAGAGTAGTTATTGGGTACGGAAGCTGAAGTACGGGTGGGATTAAAAATACCATTAGAAAAATCAGCGTCGATATCTATTGCGATGGTAAAAGACTGAAGAAGTAAAGTATAACCTACCAAATGGGCTCTATCCTCGTTAAAATCATACCAGGCACCAGTTACGAGTCCTTGTGAATCGAAGCTGCCAATGCGCACAGCTTCTTGCGGGCCAACTAATGAGCCCATGTAATAAACATTGGTTTCCTCATTATCCCAATTCTTCGTGAAAATGTAAATCTCTTGGCCCACTGCTATAAATGCCTCGGCGTCAAACTGTGTTGCAAACGGCTGGGAGGGAAAATCAGTTTGGTCGTTGTAAAAATAAGGTATCGCTTCTGCAGCTGCCGCATCGTTTTCCGGTTCCAGGATGTCGGTAAGTAAAACACGGTAAAATCGAAGATTCGTGCGGGTTCCGTCGTTATTACCAATGTCGCCAATGTAGAGGTAATCGCCGGATACCTGAATATCTTCCCAATCGATGTTGGTTGCACCTGTAATGGCAATCGTCCTCGACGGATTGCCCGTAAGGGTATCAATTTCAAATAGCACCGCATCATTGCCAGAATCGCCATGGGTGAATAGCTTATCGCCGATAAACGATAAGCCAGAAGATTCTGATAAAGCAGGCGATAAACCGGTAACGAGCTGCATGCTTTGGCTAACGACCAACAAAGGCAAGCAAAAAGTAAGTAAAAAGAGATAAGGTGTTTTCATAGCTGGGTAAAAATATCTTTTTTAAACTAAGTAATCCGCTACGAAACAATAACTTTTTTGATTTTTCGCGTATGATAGCCTATCAGATTGCAACTTCTAATAACGCGCTGGATGTGTGTGATATAAGTTGTTACTTTGCATAGCCCCTTAAACTATGAGTATAAAGTCTTATTATTTCTTGCTTTTCGGTGCGCTGGTGGCCCTATCAAGCTGCAAGCCCAATCGCGACATCATCTATTTCAAGAATATGGAAGCGGCCGATCTAAACGTCGAGATGCCCATAAATAATATCTTGATTCCCACCATTCAACCCGACGACCTGCTGAGCATTACGGTGAATAGCCTGAGCGTGGAATCGAATATGCTCTTCAATCAAGGGGTGCTTGGAACACTTGGGAGTAATGTTGCCGAAGGTCAAAAAAATGTT
Organism: Flavobacteriales bacterium; assembly: GCA_038321615.1. Taxonomy (GTDB): domain Bacteria; phylum Bacteroidota; class Bacteroidia; order Flavobacteriales_D; family Cryomorphaceae; genus JBBQFC01. The sequence goes on from JBBQFC010000007.1 coordinate 58,461, forward strand.
ACTATTCAAGGGTATTTGGTCGATCGGGAAGGCAATATAAATTTTCCGGTTATGGGATTAATTCACCTCGGAGGACTTACAAAAGATGCAGCTCAGGATACCATCCAGAATAGATTAAACCGAAACTACATTAAGGATTGTACGGTAAATATTCGCTTTCTCAATTTTGAAATCACACTCATTGGGGAAGTGAAGAGAGCATCTACAATTTCCGTCCTAACCGAAACAATTAATATTCTCGAAGCACTCAGTCTGGCCGGTGATATCAACCCGCTGGGTCGAAAAGACAATGTACTTATCATTCGTGAAAAAGATGGTATTCGCAAGTTCATACGAATTGATCTCAACGATAAGAATTTGGTAAACTCCCCCAACTATTATCTTCAGCAGAACGATGTGGTATATGTCGAAGCCGATAAGGCCAAAGCCGCTCAAGCCAGTTTTCAGCGAGCCAATTTGCAATATTTACTCGGTATCACGCTCTCCGCAATCACTATCGTCACACTTGTTGTCGCCGTAAATCGATAATCGATCCCAATGTTTGAACAAAAACCCGACAAGAAAGACATTCAGGCCTTAGCGATACGCTACGTCCGTCATTGGCATTATTTCGCGGTTGGACTGGCCGTCACAGTGGCTATCGCATTAGTCTACCTGCGCTATGCTACGCCACAGTATATGGCCACTACCACCCTCCTTTTCAAAGGGGAAGACAGCGGTGGAGGAATCTCAGAAAATACGGCATTTGCCGATTTAGAACTCCTGAACTCCAACCGAAGCATCGATAATGAGATGCTGATTCTGAAGTCGCAGAGCCTAATGGAAGAAGTAGTAACGGCCTTGCAACTTGATACGCGCTACGTTATAGAAGGGAATATCCGTGATGTGGAAATCTACGGCGATGAAGTGCCTATAAATATTGTAATGAACGAATTACAAGAGGCCGCATTTGGCAAATCATTTGAAATTTTCTTCAAAGACGATCGAAGCTTCGAACTTCGCGATGATGGGCGAACGGTTTACAACTTTGGAGAGGAAATTGAAAAATCTTATGGCAAATTCACCATCGTAGCAAATTCGGATTTCACTTTAACGGCAAATAATAAACCCATCAGGGTGCGGTTTGGAGATAAAAAAGCCCTCGCAAAAGCCTTGGCAGATCGGGTGGCTGTAAAACCAGTGAACAATAAGGCGAGTGTGCTTGCTATTTCCATTGTAGATCCAAGTGAAAGGAAAGCCGTAGATATTTTGCGTCAAGTCATTGTGGCTTACGAAGCAGCAAATGTGAACGACAAAAATCAAATAGCCCGAAAAACAGTTGATTTTATTGACGACCGCTTGGACTTCCTGACACAGGAGCTGAATAAGGTCGAGCAGAACGTGGAGACTTTCAAGCAGGATCGCGAGATTACCGATGTAACTTCTCAAGCGCAGGAATATGTAAACACAGCAAGTGCCAATCGGAAAGAGCTAGAACAAATCACCATTCAACTTGCAGTATTAAGAAGCATTGAAGAATACGTCCAAGCGCAAAGCGGTGACCAGTACCAAATAGTGCCGAGCACCCTTACCATTTCCGATCAAACCCTCACCGGCTTGATTTCAAACTTTAACGCGCTTCAACTCGATAGAGAGCGTATTCTACGCACCAACCAACCTAATAATCCGCTGGTTATAAACATTAATGAGCAGCTGAGCAGACTTCGGGTAAATATTATCGAAAATCTCAAAAATATTAAAACCAGTCTCACCATAACCCGTAGAAATTTACTCGCAAAATCAGGTATGGTTGGAAATCAAATTCAACAAGTACCGGTAATGGAGAGACAGCTTATTGAGATCACACGTCAACAAGAAATCAAGCAAGCCCTGTACCTCTATTTACTCCAAAAGAAAGAGGAGTCGGCGCTATCGCTTGCTGCCACCGTTTCGAACACCCGGATTGTCGATCCCCCCATTTCTAAAGGAAAAGTAGCACCAAATAAAACGAACACCATCGCATATGCGTCGATATTGGGGCTCTTCTTAGCTTTTTTGGTGGTGTATGCGCGCCACATGTTTATGAATAAGGTGCTCTATAGAAGCGAAGTTGAGCGGCTTACCCCCATGCCAATACTCGGAGAAATTTGTCATAATCCAGAACAGGAAATAGTGGTAACGGGCAACAACCAACGCACCCCGATAGCCGAGTTATTCCGGCTATTGCGCTCGAATTTACACTTCGCAGTGCTAAAGAAAAAAAATCAGGTATTGCTGGTCACTTCCAGTGAAAGCGGTGACGGTAAAACATTCTTTTCCATCAATCTGGCACATAGTTTGGCCGAAACGGGCAAAAAAGTAGTTTTAATTGAGTTTGATCTCCGCAGGCCCAACTTGCTTCAATCCTTACAGATAGAGAAACGCAAGGGAATTACCGATTTTCTGATTGGCGACATTCCGAAAATAGAACATGTGATATTCCAAGCTGAGACTAACAAAAATCTATTCTTGATATCTGCAGGAACGCTGCCCCCGAATCCTTCAGAAATTTTACTTCAAGATAGCACCGCACAGTTGATCGAAAAATTAAGCTCCGAGTACGACTACGTAATACTTGACACCCCCCCGGTTGGTAAAGTAGCCGACGCGCTAAATTTGAGCGAACATGTGGATCTATCCATCTATATAGTGCGCTACAACTACACGAACAAGAACCGCTTTTCTATCATCAACGACCTTTACGACCACAAGAAATTGAATAACGCTTTCTTGGTGCTCAATGATTCTAAGAAGGCGAATAGTGGTGGTTATTCTTATGGGTACTAACATTTATCATCGATCAATGAAGGTGGTGCTTCTAAACGGGGCATGCATTAATGCTGACATGATTTACGGCAACATTAAGTGGTCGTTCAGAAAGGAATAGCATCAATGAAAAAGCAATTCGAACGCTTTTTGCCAACAAACTTCGATTGGAAAAGTGCAATTGCTTTTTCGAAGTTGACTGGAATAACTGGTGCTGCCCAACTTCTCATTCAAGCCATCGGTTTATTGAGCGGCATAATAGTTATTCGGCTGCTGTCAACGGATCAATACGCCTATTACACCCTTGCTAATACCATGCTTGGCACTATGGTAGTCCTGGCCGATGGAGGAATTGCAGCAGGAGTTATGGCACAGGCTGGCAGAGTGTATCAAGATAAAGAGCGACTGGGGGTTGTTCTAAACACGGGATTAGAACTGCGACGAAAATTCGCAGTAGGTAGTCTTATAATAGCCGCGCCTGTACTTATATACCTTTTGGTCCATCAAGGAGCTGGTTGGGGTTATGCTATATTAATTCTCCTCTCTCTTATACCCGCGTTTTATGCGGCGTTATCTGGTGCCATTTTCATGATGCCCTTTAAGCTTCGTCAGGATATTAAGCCGCTTCAGCGCAACTTGGTTGTGGAAAGCATTAGCCGCTTTCTTCTTATTTTCAGCCTAATTCTATTACCGTGGGCCTTTATTGCAATTCTCAGCGCAGGTTTGCCTCGCATTTACGCCAATATACGCCTGCGCATGCTATCAGCATCTACGGCCGATTGGAGCCAGAAGTCTGACAAAGCTGTGCGTCAAAGCATTCTAAAAATGATGAAGAGGCTCATGCCTGGAGCAATTTACTATTGTGTATCTGGACAAATCAGTGTATGGCTAATTTCCTTCTTCGGAAACACCGAAGCCGTGGCTCAAATCGGCGCTCTAGGGAGAATAGCAATTATGCTTTCAGTTATTAACACGTTGTTTGCTACATTGGTCTATCCACGGTATGCTCGGCTTCCGGAAATAAAAGGTTTACTTACCAAAAGATATCTCCTTATAATATCCGCTTTATTAACGATCACCGTGGTTCTGGTGAGCTTGGTTTATGTTTTTAGCGATCAAATATTATGGGTTTTAGGACCGGAATACAGCAGTCTAAACTACGAACTCGCGCTAAGCGTTTCCGCCAGCAGTATCGCCCTTATGAGCGGTGCCACATTTACCCTTACTACCCACCGGGGCTGGGCCATTCACCCAGGTCTATCTATACCTGTAAGCATATTGGCTATTGTATCCGGAGCAATTCTTCTAAACGTTTCGACGTTGGTTGGCGTGCTCCTCTTCAACATATACGTAGTTTCCGCGCAATTTTTGCTGAACTCAGCCTTTCTAATTTTTAAGCTGAACACTTTTAGCTCACAATCCTTTAGTGCATCTGATTAAATTTGCGAATATAACATCCAACGCCCCTTGAACCTTTCTGATATAGCGATCTGTACACTTTTTGAAGGCGATTACCACAAAGGTCTTGCTGGATTAGTTAATTCCTTAGCACAGCAGGGCTTTCAAGGCCCTATTTATGCGGGCTACCGGGGGCCTATTCCTTATTGGGCAGAATCCAGCACACTTGTTCAACTCGAAAGATTCGGCAGTGCGCGTAAGCTGCAAGTCTCAGCCCAAATCGACTTGTATTTTATAATACTCCAAACAGACTACCATTTCACTAACTATAAGCCCGATTTCATGCTCGAATTATGGGCTGGAGCTGCTTTAAATTCCGAATATTTAATTTATGTGGATCCGGATATAGTTGTGACCGCCGGTTTCCGTGACATTCGACAATGGTTGGATAGCGGGGTTGCATTATGCGAAGATGTAAATTCGCCAATTGCGGAATTTCATCCGAAGCGTGAAGGCTGGCGAAAGTATTTCGCCAAAATGGGATTAACCTTAAAATTCAAAAGCGCCACTTACGTTAATGGCGGTTTCGTAGGGCTTCGGAAAGATTCAATAGCTTTTCTAGAAATTTGGAAAACCATACAAGAATTTATGGCTGAAGCCATTGGAGGGCTAAACAGGTCGTCGCTCAAAGGCTCCGCTTTGCCTCACGAGGCCACAGGGCCTTTCGCGCCTTTTAGCAAAACGGATCAAGATGCGCTCAATGCAGCCGTGGAGGCTTTTGACGGCAAGTCGAGCATAATGGGTAAAGAAGCTATGGCTTTTGAAACTGGGCGTGCAATCCTTCCACATGCATTAGGTCAACCGAAGCCATGGAATAATAGCCCTATCGGTAGGGCTCTAAAGGGTCATTCACCAAGGATGGTGGACAAATTATACTGGGAATTTGTGAACGACCCCATTCCGGTTTTTCCGAAGGCCAAAATCCGAAGAATGCAGCGTTGGACTAAACTGGCGGCGTTCATCAGCAGGTTTTATAATCGAAACTGATGCTCCAGAAAGCAAATTAAAACTTCATAGCTTCGCGAAGCCTTGTTCGATTTGAGATAGTAAGTTTGCAATCATTTTTGCCTTGACTCGCATGCTTTGAAAAAGAACATTAGAATAACTTTCATCTGCGGTAGCCTCGAACCGGGCAAAGACGGTGTTGGCGACTACGTATTGCGCTTGGGCAATGCTTTAGCCGAAAAAGGATTATCGATCTCCTTGCTTGCATTATACGATGCACATATTGATCGAACGGTAAATGCCATTTTAAACACAACCGAAGGAATAAACTGCTGCCGTTTGCCTTGGAGTATGGCAAAAGATGCGCGCGTAATCGCAGCTAAAAATTTCATAGAAGGGCAGAATTCAGATTGGGTCAGCCTTCAATACGTTCCATACGCTTTTCATACCCAAGGCATCCCCTTCCATCTGCCATCCATGCTCAAAAACATTGTTGGCAAGAGTGAAATACACATTATGCTCCATGAAAGTCATTTGGGAGGTCGGTTAAGTTTGAAAAACAACTTCGTAAGGGTGGTGCAAATATGGGTTGCAAAGCGGCTTATCTCTTTGCTTAAGCCTGCAATAATTCATACTTCAAATAGCTGGTACCAGTCGCGATTAAGACAAATTGGCATCGAAGCCGAAATTTTAGGTTTATTTGGAAACATACCTATTGTCGAATATCAGCACCTTTATTTCCCTTTGCGAGATAAGATTTTTACAGGCGTTTATTTCGGAATAGCTCCACCTTTGGTTGATTGGGAAAATTTTATGAAATCCATAACCAGGCTTGTAGGAAAAATGGCTCCATTCAAAATCATTTTTGCCGGCAATTTAGGGCCGGAAGGTGAGAAATTCATCGCCTATTTGAAGAGCTTCGGGACAGATATCCTTGCTGACATTGAACATGTCGGAATTATGAGCGCTGAAAATTTGAGTGCATTATTCCAAAATACGGATTTTGGCATCACGCGTGTGAGACCACATTTAATTGGAAAAAGTGGCTCAACAATTGCCCTTTTAGAACATGGTCTTAAACTTTGGATACCCCTATCGGTCAATCAGGCTGAAATTGCTAAATGGATAGATTACCGGCCAGATCAATGCTTTCATGATCTAATCAATCTTAATAACGAATATGAGCCTTATCTTAAAGAGCCGAGAATTGACTCAATAGTAAAAGAATTAAATCTGCTCTTCGTTGATTGAACCCCTTTAAATTGAAAAAATTGCAAATCTTATTCTTGACCCACCGTTTTTATCCCTTCGCAGGCGGTATTGAAGTCAACTCTGAAATCTTGGCTACATACTTTGCAAAGGCTGGCCACGAAGTGACCCTTACCACCTGGACTGAAAGCATAGCAGAGAAAAATTGGAATTTTGAGGTGGTGCGAAATCCGTCTTACCGGAAGCTAGTCGCCTTGCATCGCTGGGCAGATGCTATCTTTGAGAATAATATTTGCCTAAGATTAAGTCTGCCCAATTTATTAATTCGAAAACCGCGAATCACAGCCATCCGGATGGACATTGGTGGAGCAGCAGGCGGAAAGATTTGGCATCACGCAGTCAAATTTTGGTGGTTGGGTCGGGCACAAGATGTAATAGCCGTTAGTGATGCTGTGCGACGACGCAACTGGAAAGATGCATTGGTTATTGGCAATCCATATCGAGATGAATTATTCGAAAAAAGAGATTCAAAAAGAGGTCCCTTGAATTTTGCCTTTCTTGGGCGGTTGGTCTCCGACAAGGGTTGCGATCTGGCCATTGAAGCAATTATGCTCGTGGCTGAGAAATTAGCTCAATCGGTTACCTTAAATATAATTGGGGCGGGGCCGGAAGAAGCTGACTTGCGAAGGAGAGCTGCCAAATCGGTCGGAAAAGCCGAAATTAATTTTCTAGGTGAAAAAATAGGAGATGAAATCGTCGAAATTCTGAATCAACAGACGTATTTAATTGTTCCGACAAAGACCACCGAGGCATTTGGAAATGTGGTGCTCGAAGGCATGGCTTGTGGTTGCATACCCATCGTATCCGATACGGGTGGCCTGCCAGAAGCAGCCGGAAAAGCCGGCGCCGTTTTTCCATCGCAAAATAGAGAAGAATTGGTGCAACTTATACTTGAACTAATTGGAGATGAAACGCGTAGAAATGAATATATGGATGAAGCACAGGAACATTTAACGCATCATACTCCAAAAGCGGTTTCGTCGCGTTATCTAAAAGTTATCGAAGAAGCAACAAACAAGTTTCGTGGATAAAAATTCCGTCAAACAGATATTTCCTTTCTTTGAGTTCGAATTGAAAACCATGATTCAATCTTTTTTCTCTGCCAAGCATCCTGAGACGGATCGCGGATTTGAAAAACTATGAAAGTTACCATCGGCATAACAACGAAAAATCGAGCTGCTATTTTGCCGAAGGCTATACAATCTGCGCTCGATCAAAGCTACGCCAACAAGGAAATTGTGCTGTTTGATGACGGCTCCACCGATGATACCGCCATGCTCAAATCTTCATTTCCACAAGTTCGATGGATTGATCAGCCCAAAAGTATAGGACTTTTGGGTGCGCGCAATATTATGATGCAAGAGTCCGACTCGGACTTCTTCGTGAGTCTAGACGATGATGCCTGGTTTTTGGAAGGCGATGAAATAGCGCTTGCTGTAGAACTTATGAAAACCGACTCTAAATTGGCTGCAATAGCTTTCGACATTCTACAACCCGATACCCGCAGATTTCAAAAAGTTGCTCGAACATCAGCCATACCAACGAATATTTTCATCGGCTGCGGCCATTTGCTGCGCCTGTCAGCTGTGCGCGAAGCTGGCTATTACGTGCCATTTCCGCTGAGATATGGCCATGAAGAGAAAGACTTGGGCATCAGACTCATAGATCTAGGCTACCATATTTCTTTCCTGCCTGGCGTGCACGTATGGCACGAATACACTTCGCTTTCTCGAAATATCGTCGAGCAAAACCATTCCTTTGTGGTCAACGATTTGATTTTTTCGTACCGTCGTGTTCCAACAATTTACTTGATACCTGTACTCGGAAGGAAGATGTGGAAAAAACTGGTTGGTCGGGAAAAAGAAAATACGGGAGCACTTCCTGCGCTCAGAGCATTTTTTGCCCTGCTTGGTGAAGAGCGAAAAAATATACGTCGGGTGAATAGGGCAAGCTATATCCGCTACCGACAAATATCAAAAGCCTATTTGGCGTATTTAAAACAGAATGCTCAGCATTCCCAATAGTATAGGGCTTTGGAACAAAAATCTCACTTGATACATCTCTCACATCCCACAGGCAATGCGAATGTGCGAGCGGTTCTGGATGCTCTTATTCGTGCCGAGATGTTGAGTCAATTTCACACCACAATTTCAGCTAGAAAAAACTCAGTTCTGACTAAATTCCTGCCAAAGGCGATTCAGAAGGAGTTTTTACGGCGGCAATTTAATGTGCATCAAAAACAAATTACATCTCATCCTTACAGAGAAATGGCGCGCCTGGGCTGCTCTAAGATGGGAATAAAGTATTTGACAAAGCATGAAAAGGGGATGTTCAGTTTGCAAAAGGTATATGCCGGTTTCGATTTAGCTGTGGCTAATTCACTTCATTCATTAAAACCTGGTGATAATGTCTCTGCGGTGTATTGTTACGAAGATGGGGCGCTTGCAACGTTCAAAGTGGCCAAAAGGCTAGGCTTAACATGTATCTACGACCTCCCTATAGCCTATTTCGAGCGGGTCAGGAGTCTGCTGAATGTCGAAATGGAAAGGCTTCCCGAATGGGCGCCCACGTTAGGGGGCGGCATATCCGACTCACAAGAAAAGCTCGATCGCAAAGCATACGAAATGGAGCTTGCCGATATAGTGGTAGGACCAGGCAAATTTGTTTTAGATTCCATCCCTACTTGGGCCAAAAGCAAGATTCAAATCATGTCTCCATTTGGATCTCCAAAGCAAACCTTGCCTGACACAGTCACGGGGGTGCAACCGCAACGCGAACGTTTACGTGTGTTATTTGTCGGATCAATGGGCCAGAGAAAAGGATTGGGTGACCTGTTCGAAGCTATTCGTAAACTTAACAGACTAGATGTCGAGCTGGTTGTACTAGGGACACCAATTTTATCTATGGATTTCTATAGACACCAACTTGATAATTTTACTTTCGAGAAAAGTCGTCCGCATCATGAAGTGCTCGAGCTTATGCGTTCGTGCGATGTGTTTTGCCTGCCGTCAATTGCAGAAGGTAGAGCTTTGGTGATGCAGGAAGCCATGAGCCAAGGGTTACCAATTATTATCACGCCAAATACTGGTGGTGAAGATTTAGTGATAGAAGGAGAAACAGGATTTTTAATTCCGATCCGGTCCCCAGAGCATATTGCCGAAAGGATTACTTGGTTTCTTGATAATCGGAAAAGTATAAAGATAATGGGGCAGAAGGCGAAAGAGATGGCCGCAAAATTGACATGGGACGAATATGGAGAACAAATTGCTTCAAGCTTAAAGATTTCGTTAAAAGCCAAAACTAGCCGTCCAATATAATGGCATCCGCAGGCCGAAATACCGAAGCCAGAGCCAACGAAAGGCTTGGGATAGGATCTATCGACGGCCATCACCATACAAGTGCGATTCAGACTATCAAGTTGGGTATCTGGTGCTATTTCCTGCTTTTAATTTTTGAAGGGGCTTTGCGCAAATGGGTGCTCCCTGGGTTGTCTGGTCCTTTGCTGATAGTGCGAGATCCTATTGCAATCATGCTGATAATATATGCGTGGTCTCGAAATCTCTTCCCTACAGTTTATTATGCAATTTTCATGACCGTAATTGGGATTATCGCATTTATCACTGCATTGTTCCTTGGGCACGGTAATCTATCTGTGGCTCTTTATGGTGCTAGAATTCTGCTTATTCATTTCCCTTTCATTTTTCTAATGGGCAGTGTCTTAAATAGAGAAGATGTCCTAAAATTTGGGAAAGTTGTAGCCTTGCTATCCATTCCGATGGCGATTCTCATAGCAATGCAATTTTATAGCCCGCAATCGGCTTGGGTAAATCGGGGAGTGGGAGGCGATATAGGGGGAGCCGGATTTAGCGGTGCGATGGGTTATTTTAGACCACCCGGCACTTTTTCTTTTACCAACGGCACTACCTTGTTTTTCAGCTTTGTTGCAAGCTTTGTATGTTTTTTTTGGTTGAAGCCCGGCAGTATTAATAAGGCTTTATTGCTTGCATCTACAGGAGCCCTCATAGTGGCAATTCCGCTTTCAATAAGTCGAGGTTTGACGTTTACCGTAGCAATCGTTATAGTTTTTTTACTTGCAGCAGTTTTGAATAAGCCGAAGCATTTTTTACAAATATTGGTGGGCGGATTCGGGGTTCTGCTTTTACTGGGAGTGGTTTCAAATTTGGACTTTTTCAGCACAGCGACTGAAGTATTTCTAAAAAGATTCGAGAATGCCGCTGACAGTGAAGGTGGAATAGAAGGTACTCTAGGCGATCGATACCTTGGCGGAATGATAAAAGCAATCACTGAAGCAGATGAAATACCCTTTTTTGGGGTGGGTTTGGGAATGGGGACAAATGCGGCTAGTGCAATTTTGTCTGGAGGCAGAACATTTATGGTTTCGGAAGGCGAATGGGGTCGACTCGTAGGTGAAATGGGAGCATTGCTAGGAATTTCCGTGATAGGTATCCGATTGCATTTAAGTTTTAAACTTGCCCTTGAAAGCTACAATAAAATGCGTGCTGGCAATATCTTACCCTGGATGCTCCTCAGTGTCGCACTACTCATCTTCCCACAAGGACAATGGGCGCAACCTACAACCCTTGGATTCAGTACAGTAGTTATGGGATTATTAATTGCAGCGCTCAAAGAGCCGACTTTAACAGAAGCAGTCAAGCAAGAAATCAACTTAGCCGCAAGCCGTGTGTAGACTGCTCGTTTATCGATTGGGAAGCCTTGGCGACACTGTTATGGCCTTGCCGTGCTTCAACCGGATTTTGGAGTACTATCCCCACGCAAAAATTACATTGCTTACCAATAAACCGGTGGCATCGAAAGCGGCTCCATTGCAGGCTGTACTTGGAGAAAATCTATTCTACCACAAAGTTCTTACCTATCCCGTAGGAACCCGAAACCCAATAAAATTAGCCCGCCTTCTGCGCGAAATACGCCTGTTGAAAATCGACACCGTAATCAATATTACTGCACTCCGATCGCCTTCGGCGGATAAACGCGATAAGCGATTTTTTGCGCTGGCCGGAGCCAAAACCTTCATCGGATTCGACCAAAAAATCGAAGATTTCAAGATCAAAATCGATCCCAGCACGGGTGAAATGGAGTGGGAAGCAAAGCGATTGACGAAAAAACTCAGCAAGCTAGGCTTCATGGATGTACAGGCAGACAAATACTGGAATTTGCGCCTGACAGAAAGTGAAAAATACCGAGCCGCAGAAGTATTGGGCACCTTCCACAACCATCCTGCTATGCTTGCAATCAACGCCGGAACCAAGATGCCTATTAAGGATTGGGGGCCGGATAATTGGCTGCAACTTTTAGAACTTTTGCAGAAAAAATATGAGCATTATGCACTCGTGATAGTGGGTGTGGAAGAAGAAAGCCAATTTGCCGAACGATGTCTGGATGTTTGGAAAGGCGCGGGTTTAAATCTATGTGGAAAAACGAATCCGCGCGTTTCAGCCGCGGTTTTGGCTCAGGCGAAACTTTTCATCGGCCACGACAGTGGTCCTTTGCATTTGGCAGCCTGCGTGGGTGCACCCAGTGTGGGCATATTCTCCTGCATTAACAAGCCTCGACAGTGGTTTCCGAGGGGCGAAAACAATAAAATGATTTTTCCAGACCATCCCTGTGATGAATCTAAAAGAGATCGCTTCAAAAACGTTGAAAACCGCATGATACTTCAGATTTTACCTTCTACTGTAGCTGCAGCCGCCGATGAGATACTTCGAAATAATAGCGCAGTATGAAGGTATTGCGCGTAATAGCGAGTATGGATCCCAAATCGGGCGGTCCTTGCCAAGGGATAAGGTATAGTGCCAAAGCCACCATGGATTTGGGGCTAATTACGGAAGTGGTGTGCACAGATCTCCCCGATGCCGCTTATTTAGGAGAAGATCCCTTTACGATCCATGCCATTGGGACCAAGCCAAATCCTTGGGCATACACCCCTGCTTTAGCAGATTGGTTGGTAGAAAATATAAATCGCTTCAATGCGGTAATAGTTCATGGCCTGTGGTTGTACCCCTCGTTTGCCACAATGAAAGCAATCAGAGAATTAAAACGAAGCGGAAAGGCAACCCCAAATTGGTTCGTCATGCCCCATGGCATGCTCGACCCCTACTTCCAACGCGCCCCAGAACGAAGGCTCAAAGCCTTGCGGAACAGCATTTATTGGCAGCTTATTGAAAAAAGGGTTATCAATGAAGCAAGTGGCATCTTCTTTACGTGTGAAGAAGAGATGAATTTGGCGAAAAAGACTTTCCTTGGATATCGGCCTCGAAACACCTATAATATTGGTTACGGAATTGAAGCCCCCCCCCTGCTATCCGCAGAGCAAGTAGAAGAAATTAGAAAAACCTGGGGAATAGCCGCAGGAAAAAATTATCTGCTCTTTCTCAGTAGGATCCACCCGAAAAAAGGACTTTCAATGTTGATCGATGCCTATCGAGCATTGTCGAAAGATGAAAAGTGGCGCGATAAACTTCCCCACTTGGTGGTAGCCGGGCCTGGTATGGAAACCCCTTACGGTGCGGCGATAAAGACAATTGTGAACAATAGCGAATTTTTAAAGGATCGGGTGCACTTTGCAGGCATGCTGAGCGGTGGCAAAAAATGGGGCGCGTTCTACGGCTGCGAAGCTTTCATACTGCCCAGCCACCAAGAAAATTTTGGTATTGCGGTAGCCGAAGCCTTAGCTTGTGGGGCGCCTGCTATCATTACGGATAAAGTAAACATTTGGCGAGAGCTCGAAGCTGGAGAAGCCGGCATTGTAGGAACTGACGATGAACAAGGCATCAAACAAGCTTTGGAAAAATGGTTGACTTGTTCCGACGAAGAGAAGTCGAAAATGCGTCAAAACGCTAAAACGCTATTCATGCAAAAGTTTTACATTCGCAGCATCGCACAGTACTTTGTAAACACTTTATTTCCAACGACTAGTAGTGGCGTTCTAAAAAAATGATCAACCGCGATACCCATGTAGGAGCGTCTTTTACGCTCCAAAATCGTTTGGCAAGAGTGGTATGGCAACTGGCTTATCTCACACTTTTCAGGTTCTCTCCCAGGCCATTTCACGGCTGGCGGCGGGGAATTCTCCGGTTATTTGGAGCTTCAGTAGGCCGCGGTGCACATATCTACCCAGGCGTTAAAATTTGGGCGCCCTGGAATTTAAGATTGGCTGCAGCGTGTGGTGTTGCCGATGGAGTGCGCCTTTATTCACAAGCTCTTATTTCTATTGGTATTAAAGCCGTGGTTTCACAAGGAGCCCATATTTGTGCCGGAACTCACGACTACCGTGCACCGGGTTTTCCACTGGTATCCAAGCCAATTAGCATCGGCGATTATGTATGGGTGGCGGCAGAAGCTTTTGTACATCCCGGTGTAACTATTGCTGAGGGAGCAGTAATCGGTGCGCGATCGGTAGTAGTCGATGATATGCCCGAATGGATGGTTTGTTCGGGCTTTCCATGTACCCCTATCAAAGAACGGATGTCGGCCAGCGAACGCGAAAAAGTAAAGTCCAATTGAGGCCATGTCTACACAGTCGCCAACGATCACCGTAGTCATTCCTGCCTTAAATGAATCAAAGAATCTGCCGGGTTGTTTAGCGGCAATCGGCAACGACTTTGCGAGTGAAATTGTGGTTATAGACTCTGGTAGTAAGGATAATACTACCGAGATTGCTCGGGACTTTGGAGCGAAGGTTCTACATTTCAAATGGGATGGTCAATACCCCAAAAAACGAAATTGGTTTCTAATCAATCACTCGCCTTCTACCCAGTGGGTGCTTTTTTTGGATGCCGACGAATACATCACCGCCGAATTTAAATCGGAAATAAACCGAAAGCTCAACGGTGAATCCCATACCGGCTATTGGCTGCACTACGCCATATACTTTATGGGCAAGCGACTCAAAGGTGGATATCCATTAAAGAAATTGGCCCTTTTTAAAGTTGGCGCCGGTCTGTACGAACGGATTGATGAAGAAAGATGGAGTAAGCTCGATATGGAAATTCATGAGCACCCAGTGTTACAAGGCACACAGGGCGTCCTAACATCGAAAATAGACCACCGCGATTTTCGAGGCATCGAGAGCTACGTGGCCAAGCACGATGACTACGCTGCGTGGGAGGCAGCGCGGTTTCTTAAAATATCGAGCGACAAAAACCTTCAACAATCGTGGACTTGGAAGCAAAAATTGAAGTATCGACTGATGCGATCGGTCTGGATTGGGCCGGTATTCTTTTTGGGCAGTTACTTCTTGATGGGTGGTTTTCGAGATGGAAAGATTGGTTTTTCTTTTGCCTTGATGAAGATGTCCTATTTCAACCAAATCTATTGCAGAATAAGCGAGATGCAAGCAGAAAACGACGACTTGTAGTTAAAAAGTTGGGCAAGTTAAGCGAACCGTTCATAGTTTTAACTACCCGAGCTTGATTAAAACGAAAATATTATCGACCTTTTATCGGCATAAAAAATAGCGGAATGAGCGTAGGAGTAGTAATTATAACGTATAATAACGAAGACCATATTGGGCTAGCAATTCAGTCGTTACGCGATCAAACGCGCGAAGATTGGACGGCTGTACTTATCGATAACGGAAGTACCGACACCACTTTTGAAGTGATGCAAAGATTGGTCGAAGGCGATGCTCGGTTCATAGCTTTCAAGAAATTAAACGAAGGGCCTGCGGCCGGAAGGAATCTGGGCTTTTCAAAACTTTCCGATACCCATGAATTTTTGCATTTTCTCGATGGCGACGATGCCTTACACCCGGCTTTTCTAGAAAAGATGACTGGTTACCTCATTACTCATCCGAAGGTAGGGATGGTGGCATGCCAGTTTGATGAAATTGATAAGGATGGAAGCTATATCGGCAAAGGACACAGGAGCAGATTTGCGCCAACCAAGTTGGGGTTACCCCACGATATTCCAAAATCGATCCATGCAACTCCATTTGTCGCTTTTTTCTCTAGCACCGCTCAAGGTCCCTTTTGCGTCTACAGAAGGTCAGTGTATCTTAAAACCAATGGATTTGAGCTCGCTTCGCAAGAAGATACCGATATGTACTGCAAGATGGCTTTGCTAGCAGAAGTGCATTACATCCCCGATTACTTCTACATCAAGCGGCGGCATCCGGGCAATTTGGCTCATAACAAGAAATATAAGGCCACGCACCGGGTCTTTCGAAACAAATGGGATACGTACCAATCTTCGGATCCTAAAGTAAATAGATTGATTCAAGAATCTTTGAAGTACTACTATACCCGCCATAAGCCACTGCGCGATCTCAAGGTTTCCGCTAAAGCCTTTAGAATATTTATTAGAAAGGCGGATTTACATTCGCTGCGATGGTCCATGGAATGTTTGGGTGCAGGTTTGAGCGATTTGGTGCTTCAAAAATCATATAGACGAGTAATGAATGCCCGAAAAAAAGCCTGAACAAAGCATCGGCGAATCCACCCTATCTTGAAGAAAAGCTTCCTTTTAATCGGATATAATTTTACGCCTGAGCGGACCGGCATTGGGAAGTACAGTGGAGAGATAGTAAATTGGCTAGCCGAACAAGGGCATTATTGCACTGTGCTGACGACCTTTCCTTATTATCCACATTGGCAGGTGCAGGAACCCTATCGGAAAAACCGGTTTTGGTACCTGCGCGAAACAGAAAATTTCGCTTCAGGCGGACGTGTTGAAATTATTCGCTGTCCGATCTATGTGCCAGGTATCCCTTCTGGTGGGAAACGCATACTGCTGGATTTCAGCTTCTTGCTCAGTTCTTTCTTTCCATTGATTGGTCTCTTATTTCAAAAGAAAATAGATGCCGTAATGGCTGTGGCTCCTTCTTTTCTCGTGGGGCTGCCGGCATTGATGTATAAAGCATGGAAGAGATGCAAATTCTATTATCACATTCAAGACTTGCAGATTGATGCCGCGCGCGATTTGAAAATAATCAGATCTGAAGGACTCCTAAAAGTGCTGTTCGGAATTGAAAAATTCATTCTCCAAAAGGCCGATGCGGTATTTACGATCTCTCCTGAAATGGCAGCGAAGATCCATTCCAAGGCAAATATTAAGGTTGACCTATTACCGAATTGGTCGGATACGTCGAAAATCTTCCCACTGGATGATCGAATAGCCTGCAAAGCTCAATTCGGCTTTCAGGCAGACCAAAAAGTAGTGCTTTATAGCGGTGCCATTGGACAAAAGCAAGGTTTGGAATCAATCATAGAGGCGGCTGCTCACTTTGAAAGTGATCATAACCTACTTTTCGTCATCTGCGGTTCGGGGCCTTATAAAACGGTATTAGAACAACAGGTGCATGATCGTAAACTAAAAAACCTTCTCTTTCTTCCGCTGCAACCCTTAGCACATTTCAACGCCTTCCTGAATGCCGCTGATGTGCATCTGGTCATCCAAAAAGAAAGTGCGAGCGACCTTATGCTCCCATCAAAACTTACCAATATCCTGGCCGTTGGTGGCGTTGCAATAGTCACTGCCAACGAAGGAACTGGTTTGCGTAACCTAATTAAGGATTACAACTTGGCGTACGGAGTTGACGCCGAAGACAAACAACAGCTTTTTGAAGCAATAGGTCTGATCGTGGCGGGCACTCCTCTGGTCGCCGAAATCAAAAAAGGAGCCTTGTCTTACACGATGCGTTACCTGGATCAAACCGTGATCCTATCGGGGTTTCAATCGACTTATCTCCGTTAAATTTGCATTCGTTCTTGGTTTGAAAGCAGCTTAGAACTGAGACAGTAAGTTAACGGTGTTAATTTTTGATGCTTATCGACAAGCTTTCCTCTTTTTTATCAGTGCAATTTGGGCAAAAGCAGCTAACACTTAATTGATGCAGAGCCTAAAAGGCAGAAAATAGGATTGCGCACCACAATCATTAATGTACGCTGTACATTTCAATAAATTCAAGAATACCCACCTTTTCAAGCCGATAAACAATTGAAAGTGTACCAAAAACACTATTCTCGGAACCTGGTAACATGAAAGATTTGTTCCGTTAAACTAAATTTAATTGACTTATAAAGGATTTCGTCGTATGTTTGTCCTAATTCATCGAAACTATCGCGACTGATATTAAACAAGTAGCTTCTTTTCCTTAACCGAGATTAAAGAGAAGCTCTTTGAGATTGAAGATGAACATAACCAATCGATTAAATAGGATGTCATTATGGAGTACAAATACGCACGCTTTTTTAAGCTCTTTAATTCGTTTTTGGATTACTTAATCCTCAACGTTTCACTAATAACGGCTTATTATTTTGTAATTCCTGAAGGGTCTGAAGGTCCTGTCATAGGCTTGAAGCTATATATGTTGCTCGCCAACCTAATTTGGTTTTTCAGCACTACCCAAACGGAACTTTACAATAAAATTCTCAAGACGGATGCTGTTCCGTATCTCAACAAGTCGATTTGGACACTAGTTATTTTCGCAGTGGCTTCTTTCGGACTCCACTTTCTCATGCCTGAAATTTTAATTACGGATCTTCAGCTGCTTAAAACGTTAGTAATTTTCGCGGTGGCAATGCTTTCTGCCAAGGTGGTATTTCTCTTTGTGCGCAAGTCGCAGCGTCGGTTTTGGATTGACTACAAGAAAGTGGTAATTCTGGGATGTGGCCCTGCTGCCAAGGAGCTTTGTGAATATTTTAGTGATCACAACAGTGGTTTTATTGTAGAAGGTTTTTTCTGCGACGAAGCTTGTCCATCTATTGGTAACTTCAAGTTCTTAGGTACCTTGGATGAAAGCGTGAGATATTGCGCAAGCAATGATGTATCTGAAATTTTCAGTACGCTTCCATCAGGTCAGATCGCTACTGTGAAAGACTTAATGGAGCAAGCAGATTCCAATATGGTTCGCTTCCGCTTTGTACCCGAATTGAGCGAGCTTATGAATAAGGACATGCTCATTGAATTTTATGGCGCTCTCCCAATCGTTTCTAAGCTGAAAGAACCGCTTGAGATAAAAGTCAATCAGATTGTAAAAGATGCATTTGACTATACTTTCAGTCTCTTAACGGTTGTCTTTCTTTTTAGCTGGCTATTCCCGCTTATTGCAATCGCCATAAAAATTGATTCGCGCGGTCCGATTTTCTTCCGACAGTTGCGCACGGGCAAGGACAATAAGCCATTCTTTTGTTTGAAATTCAGAAGTATGTACATCAATGAATTATCCGACACCAAACAGGCCGTGAGAGGCGACAGCAGGATAACTGCCGTAGGAGCTTTCATGCGAAAAACCAATCTTGACGAGTTGCCCCAATTTTTAAATGTGCTAATGGGCGACATGTCCATTGTAGGGCCGCGCCCTCACATGCTGAAGCATACGGAAGAATATTCAAAAGTGATTAACGACTACATGGTTCGTCAATTCGCTGCTCCAGGAATTACTGGTTGGGCTCAGATTAACGGGCTACGCGGTGAGACTAAAGAAACGGAGTCCATGGTAAAACGTGTTAAAGCCGATATTTGGTATCTCGAAAACTGGAGCTTCTTGCTCGATTTGAAAATTGTATTTCTTACCGTTATTCAATCGTTTGCAAAGAACGAAAAAGCATACTAATGCCTAAGGCTTAAAATCTTAACCAATAGAATAAAAACCAATAGAGTAAAAAAACGAACAAGGGCGTGCTTAGCAGCACGCCCTTGTTCGTTTTTTTAAATCCAGGCCCCTGCTGGATCGTCCCACATTATTAATACCATCGGGATTCATTCCATGCTGAGCGCCGAAAGCGTGGTGATGACTTCAGATACGATAAATGCCAGAGGCTTTAGCCCCTTACCAGCTTTCGGTACTTGATGCGTTTCGGACCAACGTCGCCCAGTCGCTTCTTCTTATTCTCTTCATACTCACTATAAGTACCTTCGAAATAATAAACTTCACTGTCGCCTTCGAAAGCAAGGATGTGCGTACAAATGCGATCGAGGAACCAACGGTCGTGGGAGATTACTACCGCGCAGCCCGCAAAGTCCATAATTCCTTCTTCCAAAGCCCGGAGTGTGTTTACATCGATATCATTGGTCGGCTCATCGAGTAGCAGCACGTTGGCTTCTGTTTTGAGCGTCATGGCCAAATGGAGCCTGTTTCGTTCACCACCAGAGAGTACGTTGATTTTCTTATTCTGATCAGGCCCATTGAAGTTAAACTTGGAAACATAAGCCCGAGAATTGATTTTCGTGCCACCAATCTCAATGAACTCCGTGCCACCAGAGATCACTTCCCAAACTGTTTTGTTGGCGTCGATGTCTTTATGGCGCTGATCTACATATCCGATTTGAACAGTATCTCCCACCTTAAAATTCCCTTGATCGGGAGTTTCTTCTCCCATAATCATCCGGAAAAGTGTAGTCTTTCCGGCACCATTTGGACCGATAACCCCTACAATACCTGCTGGCGGAAGTTTAAAGTTCAAATGTTCATAAAGCAATCGGTCGCCGTAA
Organism: Flavobacteriales bacterium; assembly: GCA_038321615.1. Lineage (GTDB taxonomy): Bacteria > Bacteroidota > Bacteroidia > Flavobacteriales_D > Cryomorphaceae > JBBQFC01. Next base: position 78,387 of record JBBQFC010000007.1, read on the forward strand.
CCCTTGGCCACATCTACCGCTTCGATTACTTCGCTTCCCAGTCGCTGACCGTTTGGAATGGCCAAAGCGAGACGTGCTTCTTTTTCGGCTGAGCCTTCGCCCATCATCTTTTCGTAATTCGTAAGTCGAGCTTTATTCTTCGCGTGGCGGCCTTTCGGATTCAT
>JBBQFC010000008.1:0-74852 GCA_038321615.1 Flavobacteriales bacterium
GCTGATAAAATGTGCGTGAGCCATCGAAGCGTTGACGGGTATCGCGACGGACTCTTTCACAAGTTGGGGGTGAAGTCGCGTGTGGGACTTTGTCTGTTTGCGATTAAGAATAAGATTGTTCAGATTTAGCCATTTGGGATTTTTGATTTACGATTTTTGATTTAGTAGTGAGTAGTGGGTAGTGGGTAGTGGGTATGATTTGCGATGTGACGATTTGAGCGTTGGGTGTGGTTGCAGGCCGTGCCATTATTAAGCGGTAGGAGATTGTGGATTTTTGATTAAGGGTGGGACAGCTAGTTACCACATTTGCGGGATGATACTTGCTGGCTGGTCGCTACGTCGACGAATAGTTCACTGGTGCCTCGTTCGGTTTGCGATTGGTGCCCAACTCAAATGCAAAACAGGACGATCTTCATGGAAATCATGTTTTTAATATTTGCCATACTACCTTGTTCACTGTTATTATAATCTTATTTTTGTCGGATAATTTTATGTTATGAAACAAACCTTCCTTGGACTACTCCTCGTACTTTTTTCGCTCACATCATGTAAAGACGATGACAAACCTTCTACAATCGACGATACCAATCAGCTTGTCGCAGGAACAGCTTCTGCTACAATTAATGGCAATGATTTTTCAACCAATGACAACGTTTCGAGGTACCTCTCCTATGGAGATTTTATTATCAAATCTAAAGATGATGGCAACTTCTTAAATTTTCAATTGAACGAATTTCTTGGGAATGCTGAGTACGCACTGGTGGTGGGTTCTGGTAATTCTGCCAATTACTACACCACGGTCAACAATGAGTTTATCGGCTTCGAAAGTCTTACAGGTCAACTTACTATATCAGATTACAATCAATCTACCAAAACTTTTAATGCCGCCTTCAATATTACCTTTGGGCGTATAGGGAATAATTCAATCACAATTGTTGGAGAAGGCACTTACAATCAACTTGAAATTATTGAGATTTCTGAACCTGAGTCGGGTGAAATGACTGCTTTTCATGCAAATAATGAGTATTTGAATTTTCAGGATTCGGCCGTTGTGTTTTCAAATGACTTAATGGTGCTGGAATTTCAATCTTTGGATAACGATCAATTGACTTTCAAATTGAGTACAATCAGTTCAAACACTGAAGAAGTTACGGCAACTGTCAATGGAATCGCCATTACATTTACGGGTTCTGAGATTTTATCTTTTAATTATAATGCGGAAAGCCTGGTCGTGTCCGGACATTTTAAAAACACCAATTCAGAAACCGATCTTGAAGTCTGGTTTGAAAATATTGCTGTTGATACTTTAAGCATTTCTTCTACAAGTATCACGCTAATAAGTAATGGAGAAGTGATTTCTCTTGTCAATGGTTTTGTATTTGAGAATGCAGGAAGTGGAAGTATGTCAGAATACACTTTTAATGCTTCAAATAACGAATCAAATTTAGATGGCTTTGTGTTTTTATCGAATTCTCCGGTTCCCACAGGGCTCAACCAAACCATGCAGGGATTTGCATTCTATTCAAACATCGACACAGGTACTGAATTTGCGGCAGTGTCTTCTATAATGACTCTAACACCAGGATTCTTCACAGGTACAGTGAATGTTCAAATTGAAATTCAAGGGATTGGATCCCTTGTAGGAACAGATGTGACATTCATCCAATAAGCGATTGTAAATTAATTGATTACCAGTTATCCAATTTCTTAAAGAGTTGGGTCTGGAGTTGGGAGTGCATGCATTGGGGGTTTTGAATGCGGCACAAGCCGTTCCCCATAAAGCCTATGGTGGGTCTGGAGTTGGGAGTGCATGCATTGGGGGTTGGGAGTTTTGTCTGAACTACCGGTGGCCGAGCGGAGTCGAGGCGGAATTGTGAATTTGTTTTTTTAATTAAAAACTTTGTTCAATGATGTCTGATATCCAAACACGGACGAGACAAACCGGTTTGGAAATTATTCACCTATATTCGCTTTTGCCAAATACATTGGCATATTGGGTCATTCAAAAACAGATAAATCCGAAGCAGTACCAGTGCAGGTGCGAATTACCGGGCAGTTTCACGGGCGAAATCACCGGCCGATTTTATACACAAGCTGACTATTGTTGAAGAGGAAGCGGATGAGACCATTGATTGGATTGAAATGCGCATGGAACTAAGGCACGATGAATCCATGAAGGACAAACTGGAAAAATCCCGTTCTGAAACCAATGAAATTTTGGCCATCGTCGTGGCCAATATTCGCCCCGCCAAAGTAAAAGGTAAATAAATCTGAACTCCCGATTCCCCATTCCTGCTTCGACTCCGCCCGGCCACCGGAAGTTCATACTACCCATTCCGCACTCCCCATTCCTTCCTCGACTCCGCTCGGCCACCGATTGGCTACTTTCTAAAAACAGCACATAGAGTTCTCGGCTGAATACGAAAAGGTGCTCAAACGGTGTCCAGGGCAAAGTCTTGCTATTCTTGGAAAGTATGAGGGTAGTGCTGTATTTGCCGAAGTGCCAACAGCCGGGTTTTAGGTATTAACTACGGAGTTTATAGCACCAAAACGCGACTTGTTGAAATACTGTATTGCGCTTAAAGCACGGAGTCAATTTCAACGAAATAATGGTGCTCCTTTTTTACCTTTTTCTATGGTTTTGTATCCTCTTGGCATATCGTTCTGCTCCAGATGCTATAGAGCAGCTCGCTGACGCAGCTGAACCGCAACGTGAAAGCCTGGTTTAAAGTCGAAGCTTACCGCAATCCAATTAGTACAAACGCCGATTTCGATCGGCAAGGGCTTAACTCCCTACCGTGAAAACACCCGGCGCTTCCCGTTTTAACACCCATTTTCGCTCCGCCCGCTTTGCTATCTGCCAAATGAATCATTTATTTGGGAATTCTTTTATTCTAAAAGCTCAAATGTGAGCTGCTATCATGCACTTATAATCTAAAACCAATAGCTATGCCCACTCAAAAACCCCAATTTATCGCAGCCGACGAAGCGCGAAGTTTATTTCGTAAGTATCATGGTTTCTCTGATACCGATCCCAATCCGCAGATGTCGGCCAGTGCCGGTTCACTGGAAGTATTGGTGGGCGGAGTCATGAAGAAAGTGGCTTGCGTACTGTTAGACGTCGAAATGCTCGATGATCTGAAAGCATTGGTGAGTGCTCCTAACTTTGCCGGTATTGCCGCCTTTCCAGCTATGCATCCAGACAATTCGTTTACCATGATCTTTGCTGCGCTCGAAAAGGATGGTACGGGAGTGAAAATTGTTTTTCCACCGACTTTAAATCAAGCCACCCATATTTATGATTATGTCCATGTTTGTCCGGATAACTGTCCGACCAATATTGGAATAACTTTGGGTGCTTGGAAGGAGTAACCACGGCAATCATCATTTTACCTTGATTTACCTTGTTTATATACTCTCTATTTCGGCAGGGTTATTTGTTCTGCTGTGCTGGAGTGTGTTTAGTAAGCCATTTCAGTGGGCCGGTATCTATTTGCTCTCGGTGGGGATACTTCAAGTTGTTGCTCTGTGGTCATTGGTAAATTATGGCTCCAATTTGGCGATCTATACGTGGTCATTTCCTTTCGTGTATGGATTGATCTTCTATATTTTTTACCAACTGGCAGAAACATCGTTTTCGAAAAAGGTTTTCATTGCAGTTGGTTTAATTGGCCTACTCATCATCACGTATTTAATGATGAATGCACTTCTTGGAATTTCTAAAATTTGGTTGGTCTTCCCTCCCTTTAACCTTTCGGTGGTTGCTTTATGCCTGCTTTACTATAGCTTTCTCTTAACGTCACCCAAGGAGACTCCGCTTTCCCGACAACCCGATTTTTGGTTGGTCAGTAGTTTCTTCTTTTATCATTTGGTGAGTTCTGTGTATGTAATGGCTTCCGTTTTATTGAAAAGCAATATGTTTTTGCGAAGCGTAGAATTGGATACCATATCAGTAGTTATTTTCTATTTTTTCTGCTGGATGTCTATCTTAGTCGCCTATCGATCCAAGCACACTGTTGAATCTGAATGAAAATGATATTGTTTATGCGTCCATCGTTGCGACCGCATTTATCGCCATGCTTGTAGCATTTTTTATCTCCTTTTTCGCGGTTTATCAGCGTCGTCAGTTAAAATTTAAAGCCGATAAGCTCGAACTCGAAAAGCATTACACCGAAGAGATTCTCAAAACACGCTTAGAAACCAACGAGCAATTACTTCGAACGGTTTCTGAAGAGTTGCACGATAATGTCGGACAATCAATCATAGCCGCCACCCTGATGCTCGGTGTGGTCGATTCTGTAAATTACAAAGAGCAGGTGGCAACTTCGAGCGACTTGTTGCGCAGAGCATTAGGCGATCTCCGTGATATCAGCAAGAGTCTCAATGGCGATTTTATTCTGCACGAAGGTTTGCAATCGGCGGTAGAGCGGGAAGTCGAAATGGTATGCCGCGCCCGCAAGTTGCATTGCTCCGTTTCGGGCGATTCGCTCGAGCGCATATTTTCTAAAAATACGGAGATCATGATCTTCCGATGCATTCAAGAAACTATTAGCAATGCCATTAAGCATGCCGATGCCAAGGAATTAAAGATCGCGGTGCAGCGCAATGGAACCACCGCCAAAATTAGCATTTCTGATAATGGCAGAGGTTTGCCCGCCGACTGGGAGAGCCGCAAAAGCATTGGTATGAGCAGCCTTTCTCGAAGAGTTGAGCTCGCAGGTGGTAAATTACACATATCTTCCATGCCGAATAAGGGTACAGCTATTGAACTAACCATCCCTATTGAAGAATATGAGTGAACCGAGAATAGTCATAGCCGACGATCACCCCATTGTACGAGCCGGGGTCAAAAATTTGTTGGCAAGCAAGGGCTATACCTTGGTCGAAGAATGTGAGGATGGGAAGCAAGCGTTGGATTATTGCATCGCAAATCCAGTCGATCTCGTGCTGATGGACATCAACATGCCGGTAATGGATGGCTACGAAGCCACCTCTGAACTACGGAAAGCTTGCCCCAATGTAAAAGTAATTGCGCTGAGCATGCTCAATTCCGACGTTTCGCTTATCCGTATGATTCGTTCCGGGGCAAAAAGCTATGTATTAAAGGAGTCGCCAGCCGAAGAGCTCGATGCCGCGATAAAAGCAGTTTTGGCTCATGGCTATTATTATTCAGAATTCGTTTCCAGTCGACTCATAGAATCTTTCGGCACAAAAAAATCGGAAGATGCGCATGAGTTGGTCGAATCCTTAACGGAACGCGAAATCTCCTTCTTAAATTACGCATGCACAGAGCTCACCTACCGAGAAATAGCAGATAAAATGAGCGTAAGCCACCGCAGCGTGGATGGCTACCGCGATTCGCTATTTACCAAGCTCGATTTAAAATCGCGCGTTGGCCTTGCCTTATTTGCCATCAAATACGGCTTGGTGCAAGTCTAAGCTGGCCTAAATGCGTTTTCTAGAAGTTTTCTGTCTTGGCTCGTGGCCGCCCAATGGCGGTGACAGCGACGTTTGAGTGCTATTTACAACCCCGGTCGATGCATCGGAGATATAATTTCTGCTATGTAAAGTCGGGATTGCAGAACACTTGGCATGTGTAGCCGAAACCGCCAAATTGGGCTTATCCGGTATACGCCAGCTCAGTCAACAAGATCAAACTCAAGTTATGCGAGCGTTTTTCGCAACTTTCAACGGTGCTGGATTACTTCTCCGATTCGAAATTTGCCTTTCGTTCAAACCGTTACCCCTGTTGACTTTAATCTGGATAAAATTAATATTCACACAGGTTGGTTTATTCATTTATTCTTGTACATTTGCACCCCCAATTTAGAGAACTGGGGTGTTTTTAACGCGCGAAAAAACTGAATTAGAGTCCAAAACATTATGCCAACTATTCAACAATTAGTACGCAAAGGAAGAGTAACCATTGAGAAGTCGAGCAAATCGGCTGCCTTGGCTTCCTGCCCGCAACGACGCGGGGTTTGTGTGCGTGTATATACCACCACACCGAAGAAGCCAAACTCTGCAATGCGTAAGGTAGCTCGTGTGCGCCTAACCAATCAAAAAGAGGTGAATGCCTACATCGGTGGTGAAGGTCATAACCTACAAGAGCACAGCATCGTGCTGGTGCGTGGCGGTCGTGTGAAAGATTTACCAGGGGTGCGTTACCACATCGTACGTGGAGCACTCGATACGGCCGGTGTTAATGGCCGTACGCAGCGCCGATCTAAATACGGCACAAAACGCCCTAAGAAAAAATAATTCCAGAGCACTCGAATCATGAGAAGGAAAACAGCAAAAAAACGCATCATTCTGCCAGACCCGAAGTTTAACGAAGTCTTGGTTACGAAATTCGTTAACAATATGATGATGGCCGGAAAGAAAAATCTGGCTTACAATATATTCTACGATGCCATTGAAATCGTAGATGGAAAGGGTGAAGAAACAGGTCTTGAAGTGTGGAAACGCGCTTTGACCAACGTTACCCCAGCCGTAGAAGTGCGCAGCCGCCGAGTAGGGGGTGCCACTTTCCAAATACCCCAGCCTGTGCGCGAAAACCGCAAAATGGCTATGGCAATGCAATGGTTAATAGGTTACTCGCGCAAGCGCAACGAGAAGACTATGAGCCAACGCCTTGCAAATGAAATTATCGCTGCCGCCAAAGAAGAAGGTTCTGCTTTTAAAAAGAAAGAAGATACCCACCGTATGGCTGAAGCAAACCGTGCTTTCTCTCACTTTAGATTCTAAACCGAACTTAAAAACGGAAAACGCACAACGCAATTTATCATGGTCAGAAGAGATTTAAAATACACGAGAAATATAGGTATCGCTGCCCACATCGATGCTGGTAAAACTACCACTACAGAGCGAATTCTGTATTACGGAGGGGTAAGCCACAAGATCGGTGAAGTACACGACGGTGCAGCTACCATGGATTGGATGGAACAAGAGCAGGAGCGAGGGATTACCATCACTTCGGCCGCAACTACTCTCAACTGGACATATCGCGATCATAAGTATCACGTTAACATTATCGATACTCCAGGCCACGTTGATTTTACCGTTGAGGTAAACCGTTCGCTTCGCGTACTCGATGGACTTGTTTTTCTTTTTAGCGCCGTAGATGGCGTGGAGCCGCAGTCGGAAACAAACTGGCGATTGGCTAATAATTACAATGTTCCCCGCATCGGTTTTGTGAATAAAATGGATCGCTCTGGCGCCGACTTCCTCAATGTGGTGAAGCAGGTTAAAGAGATGCTCGGCAGCCATGCGCTACCGCTTCAAATTCCAATAGGAAGCGAAGACAATTTCCTCGGAGTGGTCGATCTGATCAACTTCCGCGGTGTAGTTTGGAATGAAGATGATTTGGGTATGACCTTCCGTGAAGTTCCAATCCCAGCTGATATTCTTGATGAAGCGATCGAATACCGCGAGAAATTGCTTGAAGCGGTTGCCGAATTCAACGATACATTAATGGAAAAGTACTTCGAAGACCCAGAGTCGCTTACCGAGCGCGAGGTTCTCGATGCTCTTCGCGAAGCTACTTGCTCAGGCAAGGTAGTTCCGATGATGTGCGGTTCAGCTTTTAAAAACAAAGGAGTACAAGCTATGCTCGACATGGTTATGGAATTACTTCCATCGCCACTCGACGTAGAGTCTATCATAGGTACCAACCCGGATACCGGCAACGAAGAGCGCCGCAAACCAAGTGTCGACGAGCCATTTGCAGCCTTGGCATTTAAAATTGCAACGGATCCATTCGTAGGTCGCCTTTGCTTTACCAGAGCTTATTCTGGTATTTTGGAGTCGGGTTCTTATGTGCTCAATACCCGCACCGACCGCAAGGAACGCATATCGCGTATTTTCCAAATGCACGCCAATAAGCAGAACCAGATTGAAAGCCTGGCTGCTGGCGACATTGCCGCCCTCGTTGGTTTTAAAGATATCCGCACAGGTGACACGCTTTGCGATGAGAAGAAACCGATTGTTCTGGAGTCGATGGACTTCCCAGACCCAGTAATCGGATTGGCCATTGAGCCCAAAACCCAAGCTGACATAGATCGATTGAGTATCGGCCTACAGAAGCTCTCGGAAGAAGATCCGACCTTTAAAGTGAAAACCGACGAAGACACCGGCCAGACCATTATCAGCGGCATGGGCGAGCTTCACCTTGATATAATTTGCGACCGTCTGCGTCGCGAGTTCAAAGTAGAAGTAAACCAAGGTGCTCCGCAAGTAGCCTATAAAGAGACCATCAACGGTACAGTAGATCACCGCGAAGTGTATAAGAAACAAACAGGTGGCCGTGGTAAGTTTGCCGACATTTTTGTTACGATAGGTCCCGGTGATCCTGAGAATCCAGGTCTGATCTTTGTCAACGATATTAAAGGTGGTAATGTGCCTCGTGAATTTGTTCCTTCAATTGAGAAAGGTTTCAAAGAGGCCATGTCCAATGGTGTATTGGCCGGTTATCCGCTCGACTCTCTGAAAGTAACGTTGAAGGACGGTTCGTTTCACGCGGTCGATTCAGACCAGTTGTCATTCGAATTAGCGGCCAAGTTGGCTTATCGTACTGCGCTGCCAAAAGCCAACCCGGTGCTCCTTGAGCCAATTATGAAATTAGAAGTTCTTACTCCCGAAGAAAACATGGGAGACGTTGTAGGCGATCTAAACCGTCGTCGCGGCGTAATGGAAGGCATGGGCGATCGTGCCGGCGTGAAAGTAGTGAAGGCAAAAGTTCCGCTTTCCGAAATGTTCGGATACGTTACTCAACTTCGAACTATTACTTCAGGTCGTGCTACATCAACTATGGAGTTCTCGCACTACCAGGAAGCGCCACGCAATGTGTCGGAGGAAGTAGTGGCAAAAGCAAAAGGTAAAAAAGTAGAAGCGTAAAAAAAGGGTATTCATAACGATGAGTCAGAAAATTCGCATCAAGTTGCAAAGTTATGATCACAATCTAGTCGACAAGTCGGCAGAGAAGATCATCAAAACAGTAAAAACCACCGGAGCGGTAGTGAGTGGACCTATTCCACTTCCCACCGACAAACGCATCTACACGGTGCTCCGTTCGCCACACGTTAATAAGAAAGCGCGTGAGCAGTTCGAACTAAGCGCCTACAAGCGTTTGCTCGACATCTACAGCTCTTCATCGAAGACGGTGGATGCGCTCATGCGGCTCGAATTACCAAGTGGGGTAGAAGTAGAAATTAAAGTCTGACAGATCACCGTCGGCTAACGATCATAAACACAGAAAATGCCAGGATTATTAGGTAAAAAAATCGGAATGACCAGTACATTCAATGCAGACGGAAAGAATATCCCCTGTACGATTGTACAAGCTGGTCCTTGCGTAGTAACGCAAGTAAAGACCGAAGACAAGGATGGCTACAGCGCTATCCAGTTGGGCTTCGGCGAACGGAAGGAGAAAAATACTCCCGCTCCAATGAAAGGGCATTTCAAAAAGGCTAAGACTACACCTAAGTCGCGTTTAGTTGAATTCAAAAATTTTGAAATCGACGTTAAACTAGGCGATCAGGTTGGAGTTGACATCTTTACTGAAGGCGACTTCTTGAGTGTAGTCGGCACTTCCAAAGGAAAAGGTTTCCAAGGTGTTGTAAAACGCCACGGATTTGCTGGGGTAGGCCAAAGCACACACGGTCAGCATGACCGTGCCAGAGCTCCCGGATCTTTGGGCGCATCGTCTTTCCCATCGCGGGTCTTCAAAGGTATGCGTATGGCCGGTCAGATGGGCAATGGTCGGGTAACCATCGAGAATATCGAAGTGGTGAAAATACTTCCTGAGCAATCGCTAATCGTATTGAAAGGTTCGGTGCCAGGACCCAAAGGTTCAATCATAATCTTGGAAAAATAAGTCATGGAATTAGCAGTATTCAACAGCTCCGGAAAGGAGACCAAGAAGGTTACTTTGAACGCCGATATCTTCGGTATCGAGCCAAATGACCACGCTATCTACCTCGATGTGAAACAGTATGGCGCCAACAATCGCCAGGGTACGCACAAGTCGAAGGAACGAAACGAGATTTCAGGGAGTACCCGAAAAATCAAAAAGCAAAAAGGTACGGGTGGAGCTCGGGCCGGTAGCATCAAGAACCCACTCTTCAAGGGTGGTGGACGGGTCTTTGGTCCGCAACCGCGCGACTATAGCTTCCGCTTGAACAAGAAAGTAAAAGTCCTTGCTCGCAAGTCGGCTCTTACCTACAAAGCGCAAGGCAACATGATCACGGTGGTAGAAGATATCCAACTTCAAGCTCCCAAAACCAGTGAATACCTGAAGATTATGAATGCGCTGAAAGTAGCTGATCAAAAACCGCTTTTGGTCTTGGGTGCGCAAGATAATATACTATCTTTGTCGGCCCGAAACTGTCAGGGTCACAAGGTTGTTTTCGCAGGTGATTTATGCACCTACGACATTCTTCGACACAAGAGCCTGGTACTTTCGGAAAGCGCTATTCCAATTATTGAAAGCACTTTAAACAGATTTGCACAATGAGCCAGGTTGTTATAAAGCCGATAGTTACAGAGAAAATGAACGACATTTCGGAGCGATTGAACCGATATGGGTTTATTGTACATCGGGAAGCCAATAAGATCGAGATTAAGAGCGCCATAGAGAAAAGCTACGGTGTGAACGTCGAGAAGATTTGGACCATTCGCTATGCTGGAAAAACCAAGAGCCGTTTCACAAAAACGGGTGTTGTCAGCGGTCGCGCGAATGCCTTTAAAAAGGCTATTGTTTCATTGGCCGATGGCGAAACCATTGACCTATATAATAATATCTAATCATGGCCGTAAGAAAACTTCGTCCGACCAGCCCCGGACAACGACATAAGATTGCCAGCACCTTTGCCGAGATTACTACCAATGTTCCGGAGAAATCGCTCTTAGAGGTTATCTCCAAGACAGGTGGTCGAAACAATCAAGGGCGTATGACCATGCGCTATGTAGGTGGTGGGCACAAACGACGCTACCGCATTATCGACTTCAAACGCGATAAGCATGGAATGGATGCCGTAGTAGAAACTATCGAATACGATCCAAACCGCACTTCGCGCATTGCTCTGGTAAAATATACCGATGGCGAGAAACGATATATCCTTGCTCCCCAAGGTTTGGAAGTAGGTAAAGTATTGCGCAGCGGTACAGGCGAATCACCCGAAGTGGGCAATGCCCTTCCCCTGAAAGACATTCCACTCGGTACTATTATTCACAATATTGAAATGCGACCAGGACAAGGTGGTATCATGGCTCGCGGAGCAGGTACCTTTGCGCAGCTCAATGCCCGCGATGGTAAGTACGCTATTTTGCGTATGCCTTCTGGCGAGTCGCGAATGATACTTGTGGAATGTATGGCTACCATTGGCACGGTGAGTAACTCGGAGCACTCGCTTGAGCGTTCTGGTAAGGCCGGTCGATCGCGATGGAAAGGACGTCGTCCTCGGGTTCGTGGGGTAGTAATGAATCCAGTAGATCACCCGATGGGTGGTGGTGAAGGTCGAAACTCCGGTGGATTGCCACGCTCACGCAAAGGTATTCCTGCTAAAGGGTTTAAAACTCGTCACAAGAAGAAAGCATCGAATAAGTACATCATCGAACGCAAAAAGAAATAATTGAGAAATGAGCAGATCACTCAAAAAACCCCCGTTCGTTCACTACAAGCTTAATGCGCGTGTGGAAGACGCCCAGGCGAATGCCAAGAAATCGGTTATCAAAACCTGGTCGCGTGCCAGCACAATAACTCCCGATTTTGTGGGTCTCACCATAGCGGTGCACAATGGAAATAAATTTATTCCGGTTTACGTTACGGAAAATATGGTAGGACACAAACTCGGTGAGTTTTCTCCAACCCGTACTTTCCGCGGCCATGCTGGTAATCGAAAAGATAAGAAGAAGTAAAGTTCCCTCGGGTTCATAAATCTCACCAATCATGGGTTTAAGAAAGAAAATAGCAGCTGATAAGCGCAAAGAAGAGCGAAAGAAAATCGCCTTCGCTAAGCTGAACAATGTGCCTACATCTCCACGCAAAATGCGTTTGGTGGTCGACGTAGTGCGTGGCCAAGAAGTATTGAAGGCATTAAATATGCTCAAATTCATGCCTCAGGATGCTGCACGTCGTGTAGAAAAACTGGTCCTTTCTGCTTTGGCCAACTGGCAAGCAAAAAATGAAGGACAAGAAGCCGATCAAGCAGGATTGGTCATAAAAGAAATTTTTGTAGATGGTGGTCGAATGCTGAAGCGTTTACGACCAGCTCCGCAAGGTAGAGCTCACCGCATTCGCAAGCGCTCAAACCACGTAACAATAATATTAGATAGCGCCAAGTAATTATGGGACAAAAGACCAATCCGATAGGTAATCGATTAGGGTTCATCCGAGGCTGGGATTCAAACTGGTTCGGTGGACGACATTACGCAGATAAAATCGTTGAAGACGATAAAATCCGTCAGTACCTGAAAGTGCGCCTTATTAAAGCCGGGGTAGCCGCTATTATTATCGAGCGCACACTTAAGCTTGTGACCGTTACCATCAAAACTGCTCGCCCAGGTGTAATTATTGGCCGCGGAGGCACGGAAGTCGATAAGCTCAAAGAAGAGCTTAAAAAATTGACCAATAAGGACGTTCAGATCAACATATTCGAGATCAAACGCCCAGAGCTTGATGCTCGCTTGGTGGCCGACGGTATCGCACGCCAGATTGAAGGCCGTGTTTCTTTCCGGCGCGCAGTTAAAATGTCCATAGCCTCTACCATGCGTATGGGTGCAGAAGGAATTAAGGTGGTAGTTTCAGGTCGTTTGAATGGCGCTGAAATGGCACGTACAGAAGGGTATAAAGAAGGTCGTACACCGCTCCATACTTTCCGCGCCGATATCGATTATGCGCTGTCGGAAGCTCACACTAAAATGGGTCGCTTAGGAGTGAAAGTTTGGATTTGCAAAGGTGAAGTTTACGGTAAGAGAGATTTATCGCCCAATATAGAGACCGGCAAAACACCAATGGCCATGAAAGGCGGAGATCGCGGTGGAGACCGTGAGCGTCCGTCAGGTCCTCGCAAGCCACGCGGCGGTGGTGCTGGTGGAGACCGCAGCCGTGAAGGTGGTGCAGGTGGAAATCGCAGGAGATCATAATTTCAGTAGTTTAAGAACATACAGCAATGTTACAACCTAAAAAAACCAAGTACAGAAAGATGCAGAAAGGGCGTATCAAGGGTATTGCTACCCGCGGTGCACTGGTCTCTTTCGGTTCTTTCGGTATTAAAACATTAGACGAAGGTTTTATTACCGCCCGTCAGATTGAAGCCGCTCGTATAGCTGTTACACGTTATATGAAACGGGAAGGAAAAGTGTGGATTCGTATATTTCCAGACAAACCCATTACCGCAAAACCAGCCGAAGTACGGATGGGTAAAGGTAAGGGTGCCCCTAGCCACTGGGTTGCACCAGTGCGTCCAGGTCGAATGTTGTTCGAGTGCGATGGTGTAACGTTGGCAGTAGCTCAAGAAGCGATGCGTCTTGCAGCTCAAAAGCTGCCAGTGAAAACCAAATTTGTTGTTCGTCGCGATTACGTTGAATCATAAGCATTATGAAAGCTAAAGAAATCAAAGATCTCACCACTCCAGAAGTGAAAGAGAAGATGGAAATCGAAGTAGAGAACTACGCAAAAATGCGGATGAATCATACGGTTGCTGCATTCGAAAATCCACTGCTGTTGCGCTTCAAGCGTCGAGAAATTGCCCGCTTGAAAACGGAAATGCGAAAAAGAGAATTGGCTAAGTAATGGCAAACACGGAAAACATGTCAGTAGAAGAGACCACCACAGAAAGAAATTTGCGCAAGCAGCGCGTTGGGGTAGTGACCAGCAATAAAATGCAGAAGTCTATCACCGTAGTGGTAGAGCGTAAAGTGAAGCACCCCCTTTACGGAAAGTTTGTAAAGAACACTTCCAAATTTACTGCGCACGACGAGAAGAATGATTGCAACATCGGGGATACCGTGCGCATTATGGAAACTCGTCCACTGAGCAAGAAGAAGAACTGGAGGCTTGTAGAAATTATTGAACGAGCTAAATAAGATACTAAGATGATTCAGCAGGAAAGCCGGCTAAAAGTTGCCGATAATAGTGGAGCAAAAGAAGTGCTCTGTATCCGTGTCCTCGGAGGCACTCGCCGCAGATATGCATCGATCGGCGATAAGATTGTGGTTTCTGTTAAAGACGCCATGCCTTCCGGCAACGTGAAGAAAGGTATTGTTTCAAAAGCTGTGGTAGTGCGCACCACGAAAGAAGTGCGCCGAGCCGATGGATCGTATATCCGCTTTGACGACAATGCCGTGGTTTTGCTCAACAATGCCGGTGAAATGCGAGGTACTCGTATTTTCGGCCCAGTTGCCCGCGAACTGCGCGACAAGCAATTTATGAAAATTGTTTCCCTCGCACCCGAAGTACTATAATGCTCCAAAGAGAGAAGAAATGAAAACGCACATTAAAAAAGACGATTCGGTAATAGTTCTCAGTGGCAATGCCAAAGGAGAGAAAGGTCGCGTCGTGTCGGTGGATCGCGAGAAGTCGCGAGCTATCGTAGAAGGACTTAACTTAGTATCGAAGCACGCTAAGCCTAGCGCTGCGAATCCCCAAGGTGGAATCACTAAAAAGGAAGCGCCAATTCACGTATCCAACCTACAGCTGGTCGATGCTAAAACCGGCAAAGGAAGCCGCGTGGGTTACAAGAAAAACAGCGAAGGAAAATCAGTTCGTTTCCTTAAAAAAACCGGAGAAGAAATCTAAGCCATGTACACGCCTCGATTAAAAACAAAATATTCGGAAGAAGTAGTTCCATCACTCCAGAAGGAGTTTGGCTACAAATCTTCCATGGAAGTACCACGCCTCCAAAAGATTTGCCTCAACCAAGGTTTGGGCGACGCCGTGGCCGATAAGAAATTGGTTGATACCGCCATCGGTGAGATGTCTACCATTGCCGGCCAAAAGGCTGTGCCAACTTACTCGCGAAAGGATATCTCTAACTTCAAATTGCGTAAGGGCATGCCAATTGGAGCTCGTGTTACGCTGCGAGGAGACCGTATGTATGAGTTTCTTGATAGACTTATTACAGTGGCGCTTCCACGTACCCGCGACTTCCGCGGAGTGAAGGTTACAGGTTTCGACGGTCGAGGCAATTTCACCATGGGTGTGAAGGAGCAGATCGTGTTTCCGGAAATCAATATTGAAAAGGTTAACAAAATCAATGGAATGGATATCACGTTTGTAACTTCGGCCGGCAACGACGAAGAAGCAAAAGCGCTCTTGAAAGAGTTCGGGTTTCCTTTCACCAAAAAATAAGAACGCACAGAAATGGCTAAAGAATCAATGAAGGCCCGCGAGCGCAAACGCCAGAGAATGGTAGACCACTATGCGGATAAACGAGCAGCTTTGAAGAAAGCAGGAGATTGGGACGCACTCCAAAAGCTTCCTAAGAATTCATCGAAAGTGCGTTTGCACAATCGTTGTCTCCTTACTGGTCGTCCGCGTGGATATATGCGTCAGTTTGGACTTTCGCGTGTTACTTTCCGCGAAATGGCTCTCGACGGTAAGATTCCAGGTGTTAAAAAAGCCAGTTGGTAATATTTAAAGGTAAAGATCATGTACTCCGACCCAATTTCAGATTATTTAACCCGCGTGCGCAATGCCATCATGGCTCGCAAACGTGTAGTTGAAATTCCAGCATCAAACATTAAGAAAGAGATGACCAAAATCCTCATGGATAAAGGTTATATCCTAAACTATAAGTTTGACGACAATGCGGTGCAAGGCACTATTAAAATCGCCTTAAAGTACCACCCGGTAACGAAGATTCCAGCAATCAAGAAATTGGAGCGTGTTTCCAGTCCCGGTCTGCGTCAGTACACAGGGTCGAAAGACATTCCACGCGTTTTAAACGGCTTGGGCGTCTCCATACTTTCTACTTCTAAAGGTTTAATGACCGATAAAGAGGCGCGGGTTCAAAATATCGGTGGCGAAATACTCTGCCAAGTATATTAATTAAGATTAAAAGACAAAGAATTATGTCACGTATAGGAAAGGCTCTGATCAATGTCCCAAGTGGTGTTACCATCACCATTAGCGAGGGTTCGGTATCAGTTAAAGGCCCGAAAGGCGAGTTGACCCAAGAAATTTCAGGCGCATTCGATATGCAAATGGAAGACGGTATCTTCCGCATTTTTCGAAAAAACGAAGAAAAAGAAACCCGTGCTAAACACGGTCTTTACCGGGCATTGGTTAATAATATGGTGAAAGGTGTAAGCGAAGGCTACATTTTGAAACAAGAACTCGTGGGTGTAGGTTACCGCGCAAAAACTACGGGTCAACAAGTAGAATTGTCCTTGGGATATTCGCACGCCATCGTGCTCGAAGTGCCCAACGAAATTAAAATCTCAGCCGACCAAGCGAAAGGGCAAAACCCAATTATCACGCTTGAATCGCACGATAAGCAATTGATTGGAATGGTAGCGGCGAAGATTCGCTCCTTCCGTAAACCCGAGCCATACAAAGGAAAAGGTATTCGCTTTGTAGGTGAGCAAGTAAGAAGAAAAGCCGGTAAGTCGGCCGGTAAAAAATAAGTAAGATGGCTAACAAGAAATCAGAGCGCCGAGCGCGCATCAAACGCAGTATCCGGAAGGACATGTTTGGTACAGCGGAACGTCCGCGGCTTAGTGTATATCGAAGCAATACGCAGATCTATGCCCAGATTATCGACGATACCGCCGGTAAGACGCTTATCTCCAGCGGTTCGCTGAAGAACGACGATGCCCAAAAGATCAATAAAGTGGAGCAGGCTAAGCTGATCGGTAAAGATCTTGCCGAGAAAGCAGTAGCCGGCGGCATTACACAAGTTGTATTCGATCGAAACGGGTATCTCTACCACGGCCGAGTAAAATCATTAGCCGAAGCAGCACGCGAAGGCGGATTAATATTCTAAGAAGAAAATGGCAAAAGCAAACATAAAACGCGTAAAGTCGAGCGAGATCGAGCTCAAAGACAAATTGGTCGCCATCAACCGTGTAACCAAGGTTACCAAAGGTGGACGTACCTTTAGTTTCTCGGCTATCGTGGTAGTTGGAAACGAAAACGGCGTAGTAGGTCACGGCTTGGGTAAAGCCAAAGAAGTTACTACGGCGATCGCAAAAGGTATCGACGACGCTAAGAAAAATTTGATCAAAGTTCCGATTGTTAACGGTACGGTGCCGCATGATCAGTACGGTAAGTTTTCAGGTGCACGGGTACTTTTACGCCCCGCTTCAAACGGAACTGGCGTAATAGCCGGTGGTGCAATGCGCGCCGTGCTCGAGAGTGTGGGTGTGCATGATGTGCTTGCAAAATCGCAGGGATCGTCGAACCCCCACAATGTGGTAAAAGCTACCATCGATGCTCTAACCCAAATGCGCGATGCTCGAGCAGTGGCTCAGCAACGCGGTATTAAAATGTATCGCGTTTTTAACGGCTAATGCCCAATTGAATTTAAGTCATGGCAAAACAAATTATTGTAACACAGGTGCGAAGCGCAATCCGCAAGCCCAAAGATCAGAAAGCAACGCTTGAAGCTCTAGGCCTTAAGAAACTCAATCGCCCTGTTGAGAAAACCGCATCTCCCGAAATTCTTGGGATGATCCGAAAAATTAAACATCTACTCAAAGTAGAAGACAAGTAATTGTAAATATCGAAGGAGAAATGGATCTCAGTAATCTTAAGCCGGCCTCCGGCTCAACAAAAACCAAAAAGCGTCTCGGACGCGGCGAAGGTTCAGGCGCGGGCGATACCGCCGGTCGTGGACATAAAGGAGCTAAATCGCGAAGCGGTTACAGCAAGAAACGTGGATTTGAAGGCGGGCAAATGCCCCTTCAGCGACGTGTTCCGAAATTTGGTTTTACAAATCACGGTCGCGTGAGCTATAAAGGTGTGAACCTTGACGTAATTGAGCGTTTAGCAACCGATAAGAAGATCGACACCTTCAGTCCAGAAGTATTTGTCGATAATGGGCTTTGCAGCAAGTCCGATTTGATCAAGATTCTTGGTCGAGGCCAGCTGAGCGCAAAAGTTAAAGTTACTGCCCATGCCTTTTCGGCTACAGCCAAAACGGCTATCGAAGGCAAAGGAGGCGAAGCAACACAATTATAAAGCAGAAAAGATCCCGCCCGCGGCATGAAGAACTTTTTTAAGACCCTTAAGAATATTTGGAGCATCGAAGAGCTACGCTCACGGTTGCTGACCACCCTCGGTTTATTGTTGGTGTTCCGCATTGGCTCCTACATCGTATTGCCAGGAATCAACTCTGCGGCACTCGCTGCAGCTAATGCTGAAAGTAGCGGCCTTGCTGGCTTGCTTGACCTTTTTACTGGTGGGGCATTCAATCGGGCTTCCATATTCAGCCTAGGTATCATGCCTTATATTTCGGCTTCCATCATTATGCAGCTCTTGGGAATTGCAGTTCCTGTGGTTCAAAAGATGCAGAAGGAAGGAGAGAGCGGTCGTAAGAAGATCAACCAATACACGCGGTTCCTGACTATTGTAATCACGGCTTTTCAAGCCCCTGGCTACATCGTATCTTCGGTGCCTGAGTCTGCACGGTTATATGACAACCCATTCTGGTGGTTCACCACTATTGTAATTCTTACTGCCGGTACACTTTTCGTAATGTGGTTGGGCGAGCGCATTACCGACCGTGGCATTGGCAACGGTATCTCCCTTCTGATTATGATTGGGATTATTGCCGGTCTTCCGGGAGCTTTCTTCCAAGAAGTAGTGGCTGCAACAGGGCCCGGTGGTGGTGGTCTGGTAATACTTTTAATTGAGCTGGTTGCTTTGCTGTTGGTCATTGCGGCCACGGTAGCATTGGTCCAGGCCGTTCGGCGTGTCCCTATTCAGTTTCCGAAACAACAAATGGGAAACCGGCAATATAGCGAAGGAGCGCGGCAATATATCCCATTGAAAGTCAACAGCGCCGGGGTAATGCCGATCATCTTTGCACAGGCGATTATGTTCGTTCCGCTTTATTTTGCAGAATATAGCGGTGCGCAGAGCGGTATATTGGTAGAATTAGCTAATTTTGCAGGCCTTTGGTACAACCTGGTATTCTTTATTATGGTGGTGGCTTTCACGTACTTCTATACTGCCATCACCGTAAATCCGAACCAGATGGCCGATGATTTAAAGCGAAATGGTGGTTTTATTCCCGGTGTAAAGCCTGGTAAATCTACCGCCGATTTCTTGGACAATGTGCTTTCGCGCATCACGCTTCCAGGAGCGATATTTTTGGGATTGATTGCTATTCTTCCTGTTTTTGCAATGCAAGCAGGGGTTAAGCAAGCCTTCTCTATTTTCTTCGGCGGCACGTCGCTGTTGATTATGGTTGGTGTAGTGCTCGACACACTCCAGCAGATTGAAAGTTATTTATTAATGCGCCATTACGATGGATTGATGAAAACCGGAAAAATTGCCGGTCGATCAGCTTCCTTCGGTATGGCCGGTTAACACCAAGAAGAAGAACAGAAAAGTATGGCTAAACAAGCCTCTATTGAGCAGGATGGTACGATTGTAGAAGCCCTGTCGAATGCAATGTTTAAAGTGGAATTGGAAAATGGCCACGTTATCGTTGCACATATCTCGGGGAAGATGCGGATGCACTACATCAAAATCCTTCCCGGCGATAAGGTAAAGGTTGAAATGTCGCCATACGATTTGTCAAAAGGAAGAATATCGTTCAGATACAAGTAATACGGATCGCGAACATAGACCTAACGAATAGCTCTAAAAAGCTTGGCAGGGGAGTCCATGTAACGGTTAAAAGAAGAAGAATCACATGAAAACGAAAACAAGCATTAAGAAGCGTTCGGCAGAATGCAAGATCGTTCGAAGAAAAGGGCGATTATATGTTATTAACAAAAAGAACCCGAAGTTCAAGCAACGACAAGGTTAAGATAAAGCACAGACAATGGCGCGTATAGCAGGTATTGACCTACCAAAAAACAAACGAGGCGTAATAGGCCTCACTTACATCTACGGAATTGGGAACTCACGGGCTGCTCAAATCCTTGATAAAGCAAGTATCAGTCGCGATACGAAGGTGCAGGATTGGAATGATGATGAATTGTCAAAAATCCGAACTGCAATCACCGAAGAGTTTAAGGTAGAAGGTGCCTTGCGATCTGAGATTCAAACGAATATTAAGCGTTTGATGGACATTGGTTGCTACCGAGGTGTACGTCACCGTTCTGGGTTGCCCCTTCGCGGTCAGCGCACGAAAAATAATTCGCGTACCCGCAAAGGAAAACGCAAAACTGTTGCCAATAAGAAAAAGGTAACTAAATAATAGAGAGTCCGAGAGGATTAATAAATTGTCGAGATGGCTAAAACGAACGTAAAAAAGAAAAGAAATGTGAAGGTCGATGCAGTGGGCGAAGCCCATATCCAAGCATCTTTCAACAACATTATCATTTCATTGACCAACGGTGCAGGTCAGGTGATCAGCTGGTCAACAGCCGGAAAACAAGGTTTCCGTGGGTCTAAGAAAAATACACCTTATGCCGCCCAGGTTGCAGCGGAAGATTGCGCCAAGGTAGCTCACGAAGCAGGCCTTCGCAAAGTGAAGGTGTTTGTAAAAGGTCCGGGAGCCGGCCGAGAGTCGGCAATCCGTTCTATTCACAACAGCGGCATTGAAGTTACGGAAATCGTGGATGTTACCCCGATGCCACACAACGGTTGCCGCCCACCTAAACGCAGAAGAGTCTAACACTAGCGTCGATAACGACCAAATATTTAAGCAAACATGGCACGATATAGAGGCCCCAAATCAAAGATTGCCCGCCGGTTCAAAGAGCCCATCTTCGGACCCGATAAAGCCCTTGAGCGTAAAAACTATCCTCCTGGATTTCACGGACCAAACAAGCGGCGTGCGAAACAGTCGGAATATGCTATTCAGCTTGCTGAAAAGCAAAAAGCCAAATATACCTACGGTATTTTGGAGCGCCAATTTGCTAAAATGTTCGACAAGGCTTCGCGCCGCGTTGGTATCACAGGTGAGTTGCTTCTTCAATTTTGCGAAAGCCGCCTAGACAACGTGGTTTTTCGTATGGGTGTATCGCCCACACGTAGTGGCGCACGCCAACTGGTAGGCCACCGCCATATTACCGTGAATGGTGATATAGTGAATATTCCTTCGTACAGCCTTCGCCCCGGCGACAAAGTAGGTGTGCGTGAGCGCTCGAAATCGCTCGAAGTTATCAGCAATTCGTTGGCTGGTGGCGCGAGCAAGAAGATGGATTGGATTGAATTTGATCGTTCAAACTTGACCGGTACTTTCATCCAAAACCCAACACGCGATCAGATTCCTGAAAATATCAAGGAACAGTTGATCGTCGAATTATACTCTAAATAATTTTTATCACTTAAGTTAAACTTAAATGGCCATATTAGAATTTCAGAAACCGGACAAGGTTGTCATGATAGAATCTGACGCCAACCAGGGCAAATTTGAATTCCGCCCCTTGGAGCCCGGTTACGGTATTACAGTTGGAAATGCGCTTCGTCGAATCTTACTTTCTTCTTTAGAAGGTTTTGCAATTACGTCGGTACGCATTGATGGAGTAGATCATGAGTTTTCGACCATCAAAGGCGTAGTTGAAGACGTAACCGAAATAGTGCTCAACTTAAAGCAAGTTCGCTTTAAACGACAAATCGATAGCGCCGAATCAGAAAAAGTGAATATTCACCTTTCTAATACGGAAGCTTTCACAGCCGGCGATATCGGCAAGTTTACCTCTGCTTTTCAAGTGCTAAATCCCGATATGGTGATTTGCCACATGGATAAGAAGATGACTCTCGACATCGAAATGACCATCGGTAAAGGCCGCGGTTATCGCCCTTCTGAAGAAAACAAATTGGCCAATGCGCCAATTGGTACCATCTTCATCGACTCTATTTTCACCCCTATTCGCAAAGTGAATTACAGCATTGAGAACTTCAGGGTTGAGCAAAAGACCGACTATGAGAAGCTCATTATGGACGTGACCACCGACGGTTCTATCGCTCCAAAAGATTCTCTTCAGGAAGCAGCGAAAATTTTGATTCATCACTTTATGCTATTCTCTGACGAGCGCATTACGCTCGACCATGAAGAAAAGGCTGAGACCGAAGAATTTGATGAAACGTCGCTCCACATGCGCCAGCTTTTAAAAACTAAATTGGTGGACATGGACCTTTCGGTTCGAGCCCTCAACTGTTTGAAAGCAGCGGATATTGACACGCTGGGAGATTTAGTTTCTTTTAATAAGAATGATCTTTTGAAATTCCGAAATTTCGGTAAGAAGTCGCTTACGGAGTTGGAAGATTTGATTGAAACGAAAGGTTTAACATTCGGTATGAATGTAGCCAAGTACAAATTAGACAAAGAATAATTAAGGTTTCGAATTAATTCGGATCCGAAGCACACCATATCATGAGACACGGCAATCGCAATAACGCGCTCAGCAGAACAACTAGTCACCGGAAGTCGATGCTTTCGAACATGGCCTGTTCGCTTATTGAACACAAACGCATCACTACCACTGTAGCGAAAGCTAAAGTGCTTCGCAAATTCGTGGAGCCTTTGATCACTAAATCCAAAATGGACAGCACCCATTCGCGGCGAATGGTATTCAGCACCTTGAAAAGAAAAGAAGCTGTTACCGAACTCTTCCGAGATGTTGCTCCGAAGGTTGGCGATCGCGATGGCGGGTATACCCGAATTATCAGGTTGGGCACTCGTTTGGGCGACGCCGCCGAAATGTGTATGATCGAATTGGTGGACTTCAACGAGTTGCTCCTTCAAGATGCTAAGGCGAAAACTAAACGCAGCCGACGCGGAAGCAAGAAGAAAGCCGCAGATGTTACTCCTGAAGCGAAGGCTACACAAGCGGCAGAAGCCAAAGTGGAAGAAGTAAAAGCGGAAGCCGCAGAAGATGTGGCTGAAGCGACTACGGAAAAAAGCGCTGACACTGAAGTAGCTGAGCCTACAAAGGAAGATACTAATACGGATGATGCAGCAACCAACGATGCTGATGAGCCCAAGAAGGACTAATTTATCAACGAATATTTAACAAAGGGGATATTGCTCAAAGCAATATCCCCTTTTTTTTGATCTTTGTCGCATGGAACAAATACCCCAAATTCCGGCCATTCTCTTGCTTGCAGATGGAACAGTTTTTCATGGTCAGGCCGCAGGCGCCGTAGGAACCACAACCGGTGAAATAGCTTTTAATACCGGCATGACCGGCTACCAAGAGATATTTACCGATCCATCGTATTTCGGGCAAATAGTGGTTATGGCCTCTTCGCACATTGGAAATTATGGCACGCATGTAGAAGAAATAGAATCGGAAAAAGTAATGATTGCCGGGTTGGTTGTGAAAAAATTTTCAGACACTTTCAGTCGGGTAGGAGAAACCCGTTCTTTGCAATATTACCTGGAGCGCGATGGAAAGGTGGCCATTCGCGATGTAGATACACGGGCTTTGATTCGACATATTCGGAACAAGGGAGCGATGAATGCAATAATCTCGAGCGAGATTACGGATATCGAAAAACTTAAAGAACTCCTGGCTAAAGTGCCAAGTATGGAAGGTCTGGAACTCGCGTCTCGAGTGACTTGTGAGAACGCTTATGAAATAGGGCCCAAAGATGCTGAAATACGCGTAGCTGTTGTCGATTATGGAGCCAAAAAGAATATTGTGCGCTGTTTAGTTGAGCGCGGCGTGCGGTGTAAAGTATTCCCAATGCGATCTACAATCCAAGAAATGGAAGAATGGAACCCCGACGGATATATGCTTAGCAACGGCCCAGGCGACCCCGGAGTTATGAATGATGCACATCAATTAACCCGCGAAATCATTGCGCTCGATAAGCCTGTATTTGGAATTTGCCTCGGCCATCAGATCATAGCGCTTAGTCAAGGACTGAAAACGGTGAAAATGTTCAATGGGCATCGAGGAATTAATCACCCCGTGCGCAATGAAATAACTACGAAAGGCGAGATAACTTCACAAAATCACGGCTTTGTGGTCGATATGGATAGTGCGAGAGCAAACGCAGAAATCGAAGTGACCCATATCCATGTGAATGATGGTACCTTGGCCGGAATACGATTGAAAAACAGGCCTGTTTTTTCCGTTCAGTTTCATCCGGAATCGTCGCCCGGCCCGCACGATTCCCGGTATTTATTCGACCATTTTATCGAGTCGATGGCCTATGTTAAAAATCATTCAACAGCATCTTAATCCTTCCCCATGTATATAAGCCGTATTGACGCCCGTGAGATTCTTGACTCACGTGGAAATCCAACAATTGAAGTAGATGTAATTACCGAAAACGGTATTATGGGGCGTGCAGCTGTGCCTTCCGGGGCATCTACAGGTATTCATGAAGCCGTAGAGTTGCGCGATGGCGATAAAGGTCGATATCTTGGCAAAGGAGTTACGCGAGCAGTGCACAACGTGGTGGAGATTCTCGGTAAGGAATTAAACGGTGCGTATATCTTCGACCAGAATGTGATCGATCGAGTGATGATCACCATTGACGGTACGGAGAATAAAGGCGTCATTGGTGCTAATGCTATTTTGGGAGTTTCTCTCGCAGTGGCTAAGGCGGCTGCGCAAGAATCGAATCAAACCCTTTACCGATATGTGGGCGGAGTAAATGCCAATACACTTCCTATTCCGATGATGAATATCATCAACGGCGGGTCGCATGCGGATAATAAGGTAGACGTTCAAGAGTTTATGATTATGCCCATTGGCGCAGAGCGCTTTTCGGATGCGCTCCGAATGGGTGTCGAAGTATTTCACCATCTAAAGGCCGTATTAAAAGACATGGGTATGGCAACCAACGTAGGCGACGAAGGCGGTTTTGCTCCTGATTTGAAGAGCAATGAAGATGCACTTTCCACTATTATGAAGGCTATCGAAAAGGCTGGTTACAAGCCCGGAAAGGATATCTTCATCGCATTAGATGTGGCATCAAGCGAATTCTACAAGGAAGCGGATGGCCTTTACCATCTTGCGTCTACAGGCGAAGCCTACTCTTCTGACGATATGGTAAATATGCTCGCCGATTGGAGCAAGCGTTACCCCATAGTAAGTATCGAAGATGCGTTGGCCGAAGATGACTGGAAAGGATGGAAAACCCTTACAGATAAATTGGGTAAAAAAATTCAGTTAGTCGGCGACGATTTATTTGTTACCAATACCAAACGTCTTCAAAAGGGAATCGACCAAGGCATTGCCAATTCCATTTTAATTAAAGTCAACCAAATTGGCACGCTCACTGAAACCATCGAAGCAGTGGATCTAGCCCACCGCAATCGGTACACTTCGGTAATGAGCCACCGCTCTGGCGAAACAGAAGATACCACAATCGCCGATTTGGCTGTCGCTCTAAACACGGGTCAAATTAAAACGGGAAGCGCTTCACGTTCAGACAGAATCGCTAAGTACAACCAACTTCTACGCATCGAAGAGCAACTTGGTAAAATGGCTCATTATCCAGGCACGAAGTTTCCTTTTATGCCCTAGTATGGGCGAGTCTTCACCGCAAAAATTTGGGCTCATAACTTGAGCAAGCGAAATTCATAGCTTGGAATGCTAATATGTAGAATTTGGTAGGGTTCTTACCCTTAGGTTTGTAAACAGAGCAATCTAACGGATCAAATTTCCCGTACCTTGTAATCCTATGAAGCCTTCGAATGAACTCTTTGAATTAATTAAGTCGCTTACCAAATCGGAAAAGCGCTTTTTCAAACTCTCTTCTTCTCTCCAGTCGGGCGATAAAAATTACCTCCGCATTTTCGATGCAATCGACAAGCAGGAAGTTTACGACGAAGACGAAATTCGCAAGCAATTTCGCAAAGAGAATTTTATAAAGCACCTTCCATCCGAAAAGAATCACCTCTATAAACTCATACTAAAGAGCCTTCGAGCCTATTATGGTGAGAGCTCCGTGAGCAGTATCCTCAAGCATGAATTAAAGAATATCGAGATTCTATATAAAAAGGCGTTGTACAAGGAATGCAATAAGTTCTTGAATCGAGCCAAGAAAATGGCCGTCGAAAATGAGAAATTCTATTACCTCTTTGAATTGCTCGCATGGGAAAAATTGCTTTTAGAAGAATCTTACGAAGCAGGTATTTTTTCTAAAGATCTCGACGCATTAATACAGGAAGAGCAGGACACCATAGAGAAGCTCCGAAATCTGGCGGCCTACCATGTACTTTACTCTAAGATCAACTATGTATTTCGATCGGGGGGTTATGTGCGAAGCCCGCTCGACAAAGCCGTGGTAGAAGAAATATCACATCATCCATTAATCGTGGGTAAGAATACGGCTTTGAGTAAACGAGCCGCCACCATCTGCTACTACATTCAAGGGTTTTGCGCTGCTGCAAATGTGGACAAGCTTACGGCCTTGGCTAAATTTCAAAAAGCGAAGGAAATTCTCGATCGAGCTCCGGCAATTCGAAATGATTTGTCGCTACGGTACGTTCGGACGCTTGGCAATATGCTTGCCTTGGAGATAGATTTAGGCCAATTGGAAGTGGCGGCCGATACCATTGCCTACATTGAGAAAGTTGGGATGGAAGAAGCATTTCTGTCTGACGATATTCAGCTGACCATTTTTAAAACGACATCGCTCGGAAGGCTTAGAATTCTTGAAAAGCAGGGTGAATTCGATAAGGCTTTTGAGATTATAGATGAGATTGAGCATCGCTTAGAAAATTCTCCGGGAAGGATAAATAAGGAACAAGAGTTACTATTCATAACCACCATTGCTTTGGTTTGCTTCGGCGCGCAGCGGTACAAGGAGAGTTTACACTGGCTCAACCGGGTGCTTAATGACAATGAGGCGAACCTGCGTCAAGATATTTACAGCTACGCGCGTATTTTTAACTTGGTTGTTCATTATGAGCTTGGCAATTTTGAGCTGCTCGAGTATGTCATTAAATCTACAACCCGTTACCTGAATAAGCGACAACGCGATTTTGAGCTGGAACTTACCATCCTCAATTTCATGAAGCGCTTAGCCAAAAGAACCAGTGGACAATCGCAGGAGTCTGTGCTATTGGAGTTTAAATCCGAATTGCAAAAGCATTTCCAAAACGAAACGGATCAAATTATTCTCGAATACTTTAACTTCCCTGCTTGGGTTGAAAGCAAGTTGAAAGGCACATCATTCCGCGAAGCTTGTTCTCGACCTGTTGCTTTGAGGGCATAAAAAAACCCGACAGTATTGCCGGGTTTCACCTTTGCTTAGAAGTGCGATTATAATTTCGTATCGTTCAACACGATAAATTCTGTTCTTCGATTTTTCTGATGTTCGTTCTCGGCGCATTCTACTCCATCCACGCATTTGTTTACGGGCTGCGATTCACCAAAACCTTTGGCTTTTAATCGTTTTGATGCTATACCTTTAGCAGTTAAGTAGTTTACTACAGATTGTGCGCGCTTATTCGATAAACTCATATTGTACCCGTCGCTTCCCCGGCTATCGGAATGCGATTGTATTTCAATAGCAATTGCAGGATTGTCCTTGAGCATACTTACGAGTTTATCAAGATTACCTACCGCGTCGGGTCGCACCGTTGCGCTATTGTAATCATAGAAAATGTCGCCGATGTTATAAGTTTTCGGGGCAGTAGCGCTTCCATCCTTTGGAGTACCGCTACCTGTTCCGCTTTCACTTGCCACAATCTCGTCAATATCAAACTTTAATTGAAGCTCCTTTTCAACGGATGTAAGCCCGGTCGCAAAGTCTTGCGAAACCGAGAAATAACCAGGCTTCGAGCCTATAACTTTGTACTTCTTGCTTGGTTCTAAATTGAAATTAAATTTACCGTCGGCCTTGGTAGCTACTACCGCAGAATCTCCATCAGTAAGATTTATTAACTTGATGGAAACACCATCTATCGGCGCACCGGTCGATTTTGAAGAAGCCAAGCCTCTCACTACAAATGAAGCAGTCACTTCTCTCCACTCATATATCATATCAACGCCCGATCGATTGGAAGAAACGTAACCGGTGCTATCACCGGGGAGCATTACCAATGCAAAATCGTCTTGGCTGGAATTAAGTGGATAAGCTAGATTGACCGGAGCCGACCAAATCCCGCCCCGATTTTCGGAAACGAACACGTCCAGACCGCCAAGCGTAAGGTGTCCTTCGCTAGCGAAATAGAGCTTGCCCGATTCTGTGATGTTGGGAAAAGCTTCATGGCCAGAGGTATTGATGGTTTTTCCTAAATTGATAGGCTCACTCCATGAAGTACCATCGAAAGTGGATTTATAAATATCCGAATTCCCATATCCCCCGGGCAAATCGCTGGCGAAATACATGGTTTTACCATCTTTGGTAAGAGTAGGATGGCCAACACTGTACGTCTCATTGTTGAAAGGCATCGGTTGAGGAGCAGACCACTTACCATCCGTTTTGCCGCTGCTATAGAGATAAAATTGGTTTTCGTTTTTTTCGTTAACCAATTGCTTGCGCTCATTTTTCATGGCACTTCGCGTATAAACCATCATATCCTGAGCGCCATTAAATGCAGCTGGGCCATCATGAAACTTCCCGTTTAATTCAGTCGAAAAGTTCTCGGGAACGTCCCAATTTCCTTCTTTATCTTTCTTCATGAAATACATGTCGAGAAAGGAGTAGCCCGTCCATGGATTGGCGGAAGCTGCGGAAATTATTTCTGTTTCACCGGCAAATACAATTCCGTCGGCATATGGGATTGCTCCGAACATAGAAACCATGAAATCGAGCGGAAGCGCATCGAGCGAATATGCGGCTGTATCTTCTTTTAATTGTTCTACCTTATTGGTGGAAGCCAAAAGGTCGGTAGCCAATTGATCGCCAGGATACTCATTCAAATATGCTTGGAGCACCGTTTTAGCCTCGTCATACTTGTTATTTTTCATTAAGGCTTGGGCATACTTAAGTTTGTCTTCGCCTGAAAGCTCAACACTATCTGCCACTTGGCGATAGAACATTTCTGCCTTTTCCGATTGGTTTAATTGACCATACGTATCGGCCAATTTCAACTTCAGATCGATATTGTCTTCCTGCTTTTTAAGGGCTTTCTCATATTTCTGAGCGGCCTTGTTGAAGCTGAGGTTCTCGAAATCTCGATCACCTGATTTGATTTGTCCATTTGAACAAGCTGCAAGAATGGCCGCAGCCGAAAGGATGGCGAGGTGGTTTAGGGGGAGGTAAACTTTCATGACATCGTTTTAATTAAAAGTATCGGGGAGATTTGGTTTTAATGGTTTCTTTGGCAAACTTATACGACAGCATCACTTCATGTGAGCCGTTGCTGTAGTTATTTAGTTCAGTTGTTGTAAAGTCAAACGCATAACCCAAACGGAAGTCTGTGCCCAAGTTTAGTTCAATAATAGCTACAATAGCATCACCCGTTCGGTAAGATGCTCCTATCCAAAACGTATTTTTGATCAATAGGTTACAGTTTATATCAGCTTGCAGAGGAGCTTGATTTTGGTAGCGCAAAAGAAAAGATGGCTTGAGTTTGAGATTTTGATTTAATACAAAAACGTAGCCCGCGGTCAGATAGGAATGAGGTTGGAAATATCTGTCGCCTATCTCATTGACATTAAATCTCACATTTTTATCGGCGGCGTAAATGGTCGGAACGCTAAGACCGGCATACCACATGGTATTGTAGAAATATATACCGGCTCCAAACTTAGGGATGAAAACATTCGACTGGTCTTGCGAAAAGATCGGGTCTCCGTTGTCAAAAACCTTCGTATCTGTTAGTTTCGCAGTATAGTCTGAGAAGCCGGCGCGAACCCCAAAACTCATTTTGGTTCGGCCGTCAGGGTCCAAAAGTAAGTGGTAGCTCCAATTTGCGAAAACTTCGGTTTGTCGGGTATCACCTATTTTGTCATTCATAAACGTAAGGCCTAAGCCCATCAGTTCATTTGATATAGGGCCTTCGATCCCGAATGTTTGGGTGGTGGGAGCTCCGTCGAATCCTGTCCATTGCGCGCGGTACAGGCCTGTGGCTTCTGCAAAGTTATGAGTACCCGAATAAGCAGGATTAAGAAATAAACCGGTAAACATGTACTGGCTTATTAATATTTCTTGCTGGGCAGCAAGCCTATCTTCTGAGATAATGATTAAAATGGCGAGTATTATAGTGTGGCGAGCCTTCATACTATCTCCTTATTTCGAGGTAACCTTTCAAGTTTTCATGTCCTGTGAGCTCCATTACCACGAAGTACGTACCCTCTGGTAATTCTTCACCGCTCTCATTTCTACCTGTCCAAGGTGTGAGGTTTCGATAATTGGTTTCTTCGTAAACTAAATTTCCCCATCTATTGAAAACAATCAACTTGTTTGCTGGAAAGTTATCGAGACCGCGTACCGTAAAACCATCATTAAAACCATCTCCGTTCGGAGAAATTCCGTTGGGCATCTCGACAGGTACAGGTTCGGTAAGCGTAATTGAATCGGTCGAAGCGCATCCATTTAGGTCCGTTACAGTCAAGAAATAAACCCCCGCTTGAAGATTTAATTGGGCGTTGGGGTCGTTGCTTTGGTAGCCATTCGTCGATGTCCATGAGTAGGAGTATGCGGGAATTCCTCCGTTTACCTGAGGCGCATCAATCGTTCCGTCGCCCGTTTGAAAGTCGCTTAGATTAAATCCATTCGAATAAACCGGGCTGGTCAATTGGGCTAAAACAAGCGTGTTTGGCTCATTGATTTCATATTGGTTGGTTAAGGTGCATCCGTTCGCATCGTCGGCAGTAAGCTCATAAACCCCGGCGGTGAGATTTTCTAAGTTGGCGCTTTCTGATTCAAAACCATCGGGACCACCCCAGAAATAAGCGATCGGTTCTGTGCCAGTAATTACAATTATATCTATCATGCCTGAACTATCGCCGCTACAAGTCAAATCGGTCAGGAGTGCTTGGAGTTCGAGTGAGTTAAAACTACCCACGGCAAAGTCGAATATCTGAGTGCAATTATTAAAATCGGTGATGGTCACTGTATAAATTCCCGGACTTACGTTTGAAAGTTCTTGGGTTTCTTGGCCATTGCTCCACAAGTAAGCATATGGCGACGTGCCGCCCGTTGGCGCGAGTGCTATGCCGCCTGTGGCAGTTTGACAGTCAGCATTAACAATTTCAGCAGATGCGAGAATAGGATTTGGGGCAGTAAGATTAAAGTTGCCACTTGCTACACAACCATTTTCATCGGTTAGGGTGTAGGAGTAAGTCGCAGCTGTGAGATTGTCAATTTGGAAGGTCGTGGCGTTGAAACCATTACTTCCAGTCCACGCGATGCTGTACGGCTCCGAGCCTCCAGCAGCAGTCACGGAAAGGCTTCCCATGTTGGAATCGTTGCAAAGTAAAGGATTCAGAACAGCCAGTTGAGCAGAAAGTGCCAGCGGTGGCTCTGTTAAAGTTAAATTTAGAGTCAATACGCAACTATTGGCGTCCTCCACCACTAAGGTGTATACCCCAGGCGCTAAGCCGTCAATATTGGCGGCGTTGCTCACAAAACCATTTGGTCCATTCCAATTGTATTGGTAAGGCGCTGTGCCACCGTTGACAGCCGTTGCGATACTGCCATCGTTAGCTCCCGTGCAGGAAATGTTTGAGCCTGAAGGGAAGGTACTTATGCTCCCTACTGCTGCTAAGGCAGCGCTGGGCTCTGTTAAAGTTATTTCGCCGGTTACGGTGCAGCCGAATGAATCGGTGGCTACCAGTTGATAGGTTCCTGCGGAAAGGCTGGCAATATCGGCTGTGCCCGCAGTGAATCCTGCAGGGCCTGTCCAGCTATAATTAAACGGTGCTACACCTCCAGTGAGATTACTGAGAATTGTTCCTGTCGATTCTCCGAAACAATTGATCTCATTTCCACCGCCGAAGGTGGGACTTTCAAGATCTATCATAAGCACTGGGGGAGCAGTCAAAACAACAGTCGCAGATTGCTCGCAGCCATTTGCGTCGGTAATAGTAAGGAGATAATTTCCAGCGCAAACCGAAGCAAGGTCATCTTGGTTAGATGCAAAACCACCTGGGCCCACCCAAGAAAAGCCCAGCGGTAAGGCTCCACCCGTTACGGAAACATCTATATTGGCATCGCATATACCGCCACAACTTACATTAAAGCCATTTGGATATACCGTCGATTGAAATGAGATATCCAAACTTGCCCCCTGGGTTAAGGTAATGCAAGTCTGCAAGTTACATTGGTTCGCATCGGTAACCACCAAGCAATAAGTACCTGCAAAGAGATTATTTGGAGACTCATCGGTGCTTGCATAACCGTTTGGCCCAGTCCAATTATAGGTGTAGGGAGGTGTGCCTCCGGCAACAATCGATACAATCGATCCAGAATTGGCTCCGAAACAGGATATATTCACGCCGCCTATTTCTGGGCTCGTTAAGCTAATATCAAGTGCTGCCGTATTATTCACATCGATACAAGAAGTGGTGATACAACCGCTTTGATCTATCACTTCGGCGCAGTAATTTCCAGCTTCAAGATTTGAAATCACCGAGCCATTTGCGGTAAATCCATTTGGCCCTGACCAGCTTATATTATAGGTAGGAACTCCACCTGCAATTAGAGCTGTAGCACTGCCATCCATTACCCCATTGCAAGTGTTGGCCGTACTGCTGAGATTTATTTCCAGCGGTGTGGCTTGATTTAAAGTTATGCACTGGTTGCCTGTACAACCGAGCGCGTCAGTAACGGTAACGCAATAGGTCCCTGCAATCAGGTTGTTAATATTTTGACTGCTTGATGCGAAACCATTCGGTCCCGACCAGGAAAAGGAAGTGCTGCCAGAGGCGTTAAAAACTTGTAGGTTTATAATCCCTGTGCTTGCGCCATTACACGCAATATTAAAGCCTGCGAAAGTTGGGCTGGACAAGAAGAGCTGTATTTGAGATGGCAGAAGTATATTGAAAGATTGATTTAATTGGCAACCATTCGCATCGCTAACAATGACGGAGTACTGTCCGGCCAATACCGAAACTTCTTCTGTACTCGCTCCATTGCTCCAATTGTAGGTATAAGGCTGGGTGCCTCCTCCGGTCTGTAAATTGATAGATGCCGGTTCGCCTTCTCCACAATCGGGTAGGCCAATGAGCGGATTAACGCTGAGCGGGATAGGCTCTTCGAGTAAAATGCATTGAATTACCTGGCAATTGTTGGTGTCCGTGAGCGTCAAGCAATATTCACCAGCCATTAAGCCTTCGATATTGGACGAACCCGAGGAAAAACCATTTGGCCCAATCCATGCAAAGTCATATGGGCTCGAACCACCCGAAGCAACGGCATTGATGGCTCCGGAACCATCGCCAGAGCATCCTATTTCAAAGCCTCCTTCAAATTGCGCTGCGATAAGGCTTAATTGAAGGGGTGCGGGCTCAGCAAGATTGAAACACATTTCTGCTTCGCAGCCAACCGCATCCGTTATGCCTAAACAATAGATGCCCGCTTCCAAGCTTGCAATATTCTGGGAATTGGCAGAGAAACCATTCGGACCTGTCCATGCAAACACAAAGGCTGGATCGCCACCAATAATATTTACATCGATAGCACCGTCGGCTGCACCAAAGCAACTTGGCGCTGTGATCGAGGCGGCTGTGATTTCTGTCGGTTCGGGTGCAATCAGGCTTATACATGCAGAATCGCTACACCCACTCATATCTGTCACCGTCAGGCAATATGTTCCTTCCAATAAACCTACGATGTCTTCATCTTGGCTCGTATAGTTTAACGGACCTAACCAAGCGTATGTAAAAGGCATTACCCCACCCGTAATGGTGGCATCGATTTGGCCGTCTTGCGAATCACCGCAAAGCAGATTTAACCCGTTCAGATAAAATGCGGCGTCGAGCTGAATTGAAATAGGAAGCGGCTCTGTAAGGGTAATGCAAGCCAATTGGATGCATCCGCTGGCATCTATCGCTTCTACGCAGTATTCTCCAGCACCCAGATTGAACAAATCTCCAAAAGAAGATGAAAATCCATTTGGCCCCGTCCAATTGGTAATTATCGGAGTAGCCCCGCCTTGAAAAACAAGGTCAATGCTGCCGTCGGTAGCGCTGGCACAGCTTATATTAAATCCGTTGATCAATTGCGACGATAGGGCTAAAGCGAAAGGATTTGGTTGTGTTAGGAGTATGGATTCTTCTGCCAAACATCCATTAAGGTCAACAACTTGGAGTAAATATTCGCCTGCATCGAGGTTTGAAATGCTTGTGCCGCTTACAGGGCCAAATGGGCCTGTGCCTGTCCAGGTTAAGGAGTAAGCAGGCACTCCACCCGTTACTGCGGCATCTATACTTCCGTCCATTGCACCAAAGCAGCTGATATTGAACCCATTTGGATAGATGCTTGCGTCGAAGGCAAAGGCAATGGTATCGGGTGAAAGTAACGGTATAGTGAGATTTTGGACACAGCCGTTGGCATCAATCACCACTATTTCATAAGCGCCTGGGGCTAGATTGCTGATCGATATTTGATCTGAGAAATTTGGATTATTTACAGTATTCCATTGATAGGTATAAGGAAGTAAACCTCCCGCGGCAGAAATGGTAATGCTTCCATCGGCGCTGTATGAACAAGAAGTGTTGAAACCGTTATAATCTGACAGAACCTCCACACTTATCAAAAGATCATCGGGTTGGGGTACTGTAATGGATTCCACTCTTGAGCAACCGTTCGTATCGGTGATGGTAGCGGTGTACACTCCTCCTTCCAAATTAGTTAATAGGAGGTCGTTACTTAAGAATCCGTTAGGGCCTGACCACTGAACCGTATATGGTGCGAAGCCTCCGAAGACGCTGAGCAATATGCCACCTTCTGGAAGACCAAAGCAAAGGCTGGGTGTTACTTCCGATTCCACTGATAATTCGGTGGGTTGCGCGATTGAGAACAAGGAGTCTTTAGAGCATCCATTGGAGTCGGTTACGGTAAGTATATAAGTTCCTAAGCCCAGATTCGACAAATCTTCAGTAGCCGATGTATTGAGCCCTGGTAAATCCCACAAATAGGTATATGGCGCAGTCCCACCCGACACCGAAACATCAATCGACCCATCAGTATCACCGAAGCAGGCCAAATTAAAACCACCCCCAAATGATGATAAAGCTGCGGTTATGGCCAGATCCGAATTCGGGCCGGAGATGGTGACTATTAGAACCACCGGAGATGGGCAACCATTGTTATCCGTAATAGTTACGCTATAGTTTCCGGGAGCGAGATTGGACGCAGTGGCAGTTTGTTGCATAGCAGGGTCATCCCACTGATAGGAATAGGACCCACTACCGCCCGATGCTGTGGCGGTTGCAGAGCCGTTGGGCAAATCGAAGCAGAGCACGTCAATAGTATTGTCAATCAACGCGGTTAACGCAGAGCTGGGCTGGGTAATTACTACTGAAATAGACGCCACACAACCGTTGGCATCCGTAACCACTAGGTTATAAGCGCCAGCCCCAAGACCGGTTGCTTCTTGCGTAGTTTGGCCAATCGGGTCATTCCAAGCGTATGCGTAGGGTTGGGTGCCACCCGTTACTATGGCGAGCGCGACACCTGTTGATGCGCCGAAACAAGTTACATTGGTCACGGTAATACTTATAATTATTGGCTCAGGTGCCAATAAGCTAATCGTTTCCTGATTAGAACAGCCGTTCGCGTCGGTGGCTGTAACGATATAACTACCCGCCGATGCACCCGTAAGGGTAGCAGATAGTGTTGGAGGCACGGTATTCCATTGGAAAGAAAAAGGTGAAGTTCCGCCCGAGACAATTGCCGTAATTGCTCCATCGCTGCTATCAAAACAGCTAGGGTTCGCATCAATAGAAGTGGAAAGTTCAAATTCTGCTGGCTCAAGTACAGAAACGGTCAAGGACGACTCGCAGCTATTCGCATCTACTACAAGCACGGTATAGCTTCCTGCTGGCAATCCCGATATGGTTGGTCCTGATGTCGGCGGGTTGTTATTCCAAGCGTATGTGTAAGGACCTGTGCCTCCATTCGCCCCCACGGTTAATGCACCTGTAGCGTTACCGAAGCAGTCGACATTTGCTTGACTTATCAAGTTTACTGTTAGCGCATTCGGTTGCGCGATGGAGTATGGCAGGCTGAGCGAACAGTTGTTTGCATCTATGACGGTAAGCGTGTAAGGTCCGGCTGACAGATTGCTCACGGCAGTAACATTTTCGCCAGGTGAACTACTCCAATTATAATTGTAAGGGGGCGTGCCGCCATTGGCAACCACCGAAGCAGCTCCAGTATTTTCGCCGTTGCAAGCCACAGATGAAACGGAAATAGTTCCTGATAAGGCAAGAGCCGGTTGTACGATCGTAATCTCAATACCCCCCGAACAGCCATTTACATCGGTGATGGTAGCGGTGTAAATACCAGCAGCCAGATTTGAAGCTGTCGTGCCGGATTGTGGAGGCAGCGTGTTCCAAAAAACAGAATAAGGGCCTGTTCCACCATTAGGAGCAATGGTTATACTTCCCGAATTTTGGCCATTGCAAAGTACATCAATTCGCTGCACAAGCGTAGCGCTTACTAAGTTAGGCTGGGTGAGTGTGATGGAAGTCATAACTACACAACTGTTGGCATCGGTAACGTTCACAGTGTAAGTTCCCGAAACAAGGTTTACAGCTGTTTGGCTCGTCTGTGCATTTGGATCACTCCACAAAAATTGGTAAGGTGGTGTACCTCCGCTTGGGATCACCGTAGCTTGTCCGTCGTTTGCCTGAAAGCAAGAAACGTTAGCTCCACCGCTGAAAGTAGGGCTGACTACTGCAGCCATTATCGCTGAAGGTTGTAGTATTGTTGCCGTCAACGACTCGGTGCATCCGGTTTGATCTGTTACCAGCACTGCATAACTTCCCGGTGAGAGATCGGCGATGTTTTGATCAATACTCGAAAAGCCATTTGGGCCAACCCATGCAAATCCAAAAGGACCGGTTCCTCCAGAAATGTTTAGGCTTATTGCCCCGTTTGCCAACCCATTGCAGGCAATGTTAGATACAGTTGCGCTGAGAAATATATCCGTCACGCTTACCAGCGCTTGGGCGCTGGATGAACAGCCGCCAGCAAAAACCACTAGATTGTAGGTTATGTTTGCACTTGGGAAAGAGGTCGGTTCCAGAAGTGTTGCATCATTTAAAAAGGTGGCAGGCGACCATTGATAACTTATTCCATCGGTGACAACTGCGAAAGTAAGGCTGTCGCCAAGGCAAACCACAGATTCGGATGGGGTAATAACTACGCCCAAGGAATCTTGAATAATAAATTCTAAGCTATCTTGTATGGTTCCTGTACAGAGCGGATTTCCAACGTAAAAGAGCAGAGATTCATTGCCTTCAATGATACCATCGTCGATTGGAATAACATTAATGGACGCCGATGCTTGGTTTGGAAGGATGGTTATAAACTTAGGCTCATTGGGATCGGGATCCCCGCCTATTTGAACATAGTCGATTCCGTTCTGAGCGGTTCCTTGCAAAAAGTAGGTCACTACTAGCGGTAGGCTGGTTACAGGTTGGCGCGTAAAAGTGACCGTGCCACTGTTGCAGCCTTCCACCATATTGTCGATAAGCGCTTCGGTTTCGGCTGTGATCACAACGCTGTTGCTCTCAATGGCTTCTATGAACACTGCGCTGTCCCATTCGCGGTCGGCTACATCGGCGATAACGAGCTTTAGACGAAAAGTATCGCATGGGGTAACCACCCTTTGCGCGACCAAATTAAGGGTCCAGCCGTCGTATTGAATTAAGTTGCTAAAACCGAGCGGGTTGAAATGAAAGAACCCGGGGTTTACAGCGGGAAATCCAATGTCTGGGTTTCCATCGTTTACCGTATTGATTCCCACAGGGTCATTGGTGTTGGGGATCAAGGCCATATTCGAAAGGTTGCCCAAGCCTGGATCTCCGGTTATTCCAGGGCCACTTATGAAAAACCCAAAGGCGTCGTTGAAAGGAGTGCCTACATATTCGCGGTATTCTTCGCTGGCAAAAGTGAAATTGAACCGCAGCGTATCGCCCACCGGCACCACATCGAATTCCAAGGCGCACCCGTCGAAGCTGGTTTGCCCGGCCAATATGTCGATGATCGGATCGCCAGGAGTGTCCCATTCGGTAGTGGTGCTTTGGCTGGTATTTGGCCCGCGCAAATCGCCCAAACGCCCA
Organism: Flavobacteriales bacterium; assembly: GCA_038321615.1. GTDB lineage: Bacteria > Bacteroidota > Bacteroidia > Flavobacteriales_D > Cryomorphaceae > JBBQFC01. The sequence continues at coordinate 38,272 of JBBQFC010000008.1, forward strand.
GTGGTAAGGACTACTCCGGGAGAATTTGGAAAATTTGCGATTCCGCTTATGTTGTAGAGGCCGTATGCACTGTCTGCGCATGTCAATATGGGATTGAGAAGTTGCACTCCATTGCCAGCAATGGTTTCTGCCATGGTTTGCGCGGTCGTGCCGTATTCAAAACTTAGCACCTGTGCTCGCATCGATCCGCTGTGGATGAGCAATCCAGCAATTAACAGTACAAATATTCCAGTTTTGGTCTTGATTTGAGTGGTGTAACTTGAACTCATTGACAGAAAGATTTGATAAGTTCAATTGAAAGCATTCTTATTTCGGCGGTTTGCCAATTTCGGTTCCAATTCTTCAAGTGCAAGCGTAATTCTGCTTCTATTTCAGGCGTACGCTTAGGGTAGCTGGCAGAAATACGAACTAATACTTCGCCCGATCGCTCGCAATAAGCCACAAATTCAAATGGAGCCAAATCTTGGCTGAAAGTAGCCGAGTCGAAACCTTTCTCCCCTTCAGAACCGGGTTTCAGCGCATAGGTGCGGTAGAATTCAGGAGCCGCCGAGTTTTGAGCGAAAGACCAATTGGAATATAGTACCCCGCAAGAAAATAGAATGGTAAAGATTAACCTGCTCATGGATAGGCTATAATTAAATTAAGCAATCCACAATGCGCGTGAATGCCCTATAAAGGTAGGTTTTCAGACATGCCTTGGCAGCGGTCTCTCAACAAGTTTTGAAAAGCGAAATATCAATAACTGTTAATAATTATTAATGTCTCTCTTGCTCATCTCATGAAGCAAGTGCGCGCTGCTTTAGGGCTTCAAAGAGAATTATTCCTGTCGCTACAGACACGTTGAGAGAAGCCGTTTTTCCGGCCATAGGAATGCGTATGCTGGTGGTGGCGCCCTGAAGATTATTCTTGCTAATCCCATCATCTTCCGATCCCATCATTAACGCAAAAGGCTTATCCAGGTCGGCTTCAAAATAAGGCTCTTCGCCATTTTCAAAACAAGCTATGATCTCAATGCCACTTTCGGTGAGAAAGTTGATGGTTTGAACGATGGAAGGTACCCTGCAAATCGGAATGCGCAATGCAGCGCCAGCCGAAGTTTTTATGGAATCAGCATTAATTTGAGCCGCACCCTTAGCGGGAATTATAATAGCATGAACACCAGCACATTCAGCGCTGCGACAAATGGCTCCGAAATTTCGAACGTCTGATATGCGATCGAGAATCAACAGAAATGGTGTCTCACCCTTTTCGTACAAGGCAGGCAAAAGCCATTCTATATTGCTGAATTCGATGGGCGAGATGCTGGTTACCACTCCTTGATGGTTACCCCGTGTAAATTGATCGAGCTTGGCCTTCGGTACGTATTGAAATGGAATTTCGCCCCGTTTCAATTGAGAAACCACTCCTTGGGTCGTTTCAGGATTCATCCCTCTTTGAATCCAAACCTTGTCGATGGTTTTACCAGCATCTATGGCTTCGAGTAGCGGGTGGATTCCAAAAATGTATTGTTCTTTCTTCATTTGCTAGTAGATTCGGCCATCGCGCCAAGCGTTCACGGCTCTGTACCATGATGGTTTGTAAAAGTCTTCCCGATTTAATCGGAAGTCGTTATCGGTAAAAGGATTGATTACTGTAACGAAATTGAAGGTAATAGACAGGGGGTTGTTCTCTTCTCCATATATCCAGCGCTCTACCAGCTCGGTACTGTATACCTTATTGGGCTTACCATGTACAATGTACACTAAGCCACGGTCTGATTTCCAGCCGTCTACGTGGCTGCTAAAGTATTTATTCGAATATTCCACTCGACTGTAATATGCCTTTATACAAGCTTTCGCACGATCTTTGCCGCCCGCCCAATTGACCCAAATTTTTTCAAACTCAGCTCGATCATAATCGCTGCTGTGAATCTTTTTGTATTCGTTGTTGCTCAGCAGATACCTGAAAGGCTCGATCATATTTTTCACAGTCGTAACCTTAGGAAACTCGGATTCTGACACAAAAAGCGATAATCCTTTTTTTGAGGTAGTGTCAATACGAAAGTGATAGAATCCTTCGCGCGCTGATTTAAGTGTCAGTTCGTTTTCTAAGTTCGGCTTGAGATAGAAAATAGAATCGGGTTGATAGTCGAAGGAATCCGGATTGTACTCGATAAATGGGGGAGGAGGCAGTGGGAATTCCCTGTTGTAGTAGTCCACCCTAATTTTTGTGGTGCCCGTATTTATTGCGTACGACAGGATTTTATAGGTGCGCTTTGGGCTTATGCGGTCTCCAAAAATGGCCAAATCTGAACTATCATTGATGACCAAAAAATTACTTCGGTCGTCGCTATCAATTCGGTTTAAATCGGTGTAATTTGGGTATGATTGCTGCCGCTGCACATCTTTCACATTAAAATCAACCCGATAGGTGCTTCCGCGGGGCAGATACATGCGGGTGGCAGCTTGCAGCGTTTTTGCAAGCCGGGCTTCATCCCGATCTATAATTCTTATACTTTTTGAAGGTATGGCTGCCCCATCTGCTGTTTTATTTTGAACGTTGATCTCTATGACTACTACGGCAGCCAAATCTCCAGTTTCGGTGCGGGCGTAAAGCAGTCTTTCGGTGTTTAATCTGAATAAAAAGTCAACGCTATCGGGCAGAGATTGAAACGCTTTGAATTGGAATTCCGGATCGTTTGGCGATTCAGCAAATGATCGGGATACGAGCTCCTGTTTGAAGGCTTTCTCGTTGGAGCATCCAGCTAAAACGAACGCTGCAAGTAAGGTAATGATCAAAAATCTGCGCTCGATAAAAGATCTTCTCATTCGCCGGAAATTAAAAAATTATCGCTCAATTTTTTATTGGCTTTCACGCCCAGATCTTCCAGTTGCTGAGCTTGACTTACTAAGCTTCCGCGGCCTTCGCTCAATTTGCCCATAGCTTGGTGGTAAGCTTTTTCTGACCGATCGAGGTGTTCCCCGACTTTCTTCAGATCGTCGGTGAAGTTGATGAATTTATCGAGCAAGAGTTTGCCACGGTTTGCAATTTCAATGGCATTTTTATTCTGATTTTCGTGCTTCCAAGTCGATTTTATAATGCGAAGCGATGCTAAGAGCGTGGAAGGGCTGGTCAAAATAATATGGTTTTCATACGCTTCGGCAAATAGCGTTGGATCTTTGCCGAGGGCTAATATATACGCTGGCTCGATAGGGATGAACATCAATATAAAGTCGAGTTGATACCCATCGCCCAAATCTTGATAGTTCTTATCGGCCAGGTTTCGGATGTGGTTTCTTATCGAATTGACGTGTTCTTTTAAATATTGGTCGCGCAGTTGCTGATCGTTCTCCGCATTCTGCCGCTCGTAATGGGTCAGCGATACTTTGCTGTCTATTATGATGTACTTCGACTCTGGCAGCTTCACGATTACATCGGGTTGGAAACGCTTGCCTTCGGTGGTGGTAAACGATTTTTGAACGTCGTACTCTCGGCCCTTCATTAAGCCGCTGCCCTCGAGAATAGTCTCAAGAATCATTTCCCCCCAATTGCCTTGGGTCTTGGAGTCATTTTTTAACGCCTTTGTTAGATTCTCCGCTTCCTGCGTCATGCGGAGGCTCGTGTCTTTAAGTTGTTTTAATTCCAGTCGTAAATTGCTTGTTTCGGTTAGGCTGCTGGTATGCGTTTCTTCCACTTTTTTCTGAAACTCAAGAATGCGATCGCGCAGAGGAGTTAGCACAGCGTCGAGCGAGATTTTATTTTGTGATGTGAATTTTGCGCTCTTCTCGTCAAAAATCCGATTTGCCAAATTTTCAAACTCTTTGGTAAACTTGGTTTCGAGTTGTTCGCGTTCTTTAAGCTGATTTTGAAGGGTGCTTTCCAGCGATCTTTTTTCGGCTTCCAGTCTCGCGGTTTCTGCCGTTTGGAGGGTGAGTTTATCCTGTATACTGCGCTCTCTTTTTGTCCATTCTTCCCGTTGATTTCTCCAAATATCTTCCTGCATCGACAGACCCGCGATTTTTTGGTTCGCTTGCTGAAGTTGCTCGAGCGTTGTTCTGTTTTGTTCGAGTCTCGGTCGCAACACCAACCAGCATACAAGTGCGCCCAGAAGAGTTGCTATGAGTACAAGTCCAAGTGTTTCTATCATCGTCATTCCGGCCTCATTCAATTGTTGAGAATGATTACAAAGGTATCAACTTCAACCCGATCGAAGAGATCAATAACTTCCGCATTCGACATGCGGATGCAGCCTTTGCTGGCCGGGGTGCCAAGTAGTCCTTCTTCGTGCGTACCGTGTATAAATATGCCTCTTGAATAAGAATCTACTCCCGTCCCCGAATTTTTATTGGGTTCCAAGCCCCGCAAATGCAAGATTCTGGAAGTGATTATATCCTTGTTTGTGGCAAGCGCTTCTTGAATAGGTGCCCATTCGGTACCCGTTGGTACCTTGTGTTTAATCACGGTGTTTATCGGAACTCCAGCGCCTACTTTTTCTGCTATCTGATGCAATCCATCTGGAGTTTGAAAACTACCCGATGCGTATCCGATTCCTTTCTTTGATGCCGAAATGAGATAGGTCTTTAGAATTTTTCCCCCTGCTACCACGTAGAGTTTTTGCGATTTGGCCGCCACATAAATAAAGGTTTCGAAATTTACTTCCTTATATTTTACCTGAAGGTATTCCCGTAGAAAGGAAACCATGTCGTCTCTATCCGCTTCCTGCGATTTTGCCAGCGATGCATGGCCAAGCAATGCGAGAAGGATGATGAATTTTTTAAACATCAAAAATAGCTCGTGAATCCAAAATGTACTTTTCCGTTGCGTATTTCAAAACCTTGGTTGAACCGATTTCCAAGGGCATAAGTAAGCGAAAATATTCCCGCGCCAGTTTCGAAATTGATACCCCCTCCAAAACTATTAGGAGCGTCGGATACATAAGAAAACGATGCATTGTCTTCGTACCAGGCCTGGTCGTAAAAAAGAAATACGTTGGAGTTTTCTTCCAAGATGAAACGGTATTCGAATGAGAAGATCGCATAAGTTGATGCAAAGATGGATTGTTCGTCGAATCCGCGAAGTGTTTTTAACCCACCAATACGATACATTTCATTTCGAAATAGATTTTCGTTTACAATAGATGCCAATTGGGAGCGGATATGGAATGTGGATCGATTGCCCAAAGGGAGAAAAACCCCCAGATTCAATTTCCCTTTGTAAAGGTCTGTGTTTTTGACAAGGCTATTGAAAAGGGAGTCATCACTTGTTGGATCCTGTTCGATTTCTTTTTTACCAGCAGCTATATCCGATTGAAAGAAATACCCCTTCGTCGGATTTCGTCGGTAATCGAGGTCACTAAAATCTAAACCGATCCCAAAAAGGTTCGTTTTCGAATCGACAAAATCGAGTGCGGTGGCTTGCGGGCTTATCACATTGGCTTGAAGATTTTTGAAATAAGCTAATACTCTATTACTTCCGCTGAGGCTGTACTGTGCTCCAATTTGCGCTTCTATTTGGCTAAATAGGGTGTCGCGTCGGTAAAGGTTGAAGGTAAAGTCAACGCCAACGGGGGTGTTAAGCAGGTAGGGATAGCTAAAGGCCAAGTCCAACTGTTGGGTTCGGGTTTGTAAGCGTTGCCATCGCATTTCAATGCGTTCCCCGCGTTTGAAGGAGTTTAAAAGATTTAATTTAATATCGCCCGTAATGATGGTTTTGGCCGTGGCTCTGTCCGGCTGGATGCCTATGATACCGTCGAAACTGCTTGCTTTTCGATCGGATAAATAAAGGTAGATGTCGGCTTTTCCCGGGCGCATTCCAATTTCATATGGCTTCAGCTGGCGCAGAAAAGGGAGTTCTCGCAGCCGCGTTGGTATGCGGTCGTACAGGCTTTGGTCGTAGGGAGTTCCTTTTTTCAACCCCAAATAGTTTTGGATAAATCGGGCATTTGTTTTCGAGTCTCCTTTAATGATAAGGCTGTCAAAACGGGTAAAATCATTTCGGGCCATGTTGAGCTGTGCACTTATGCCTGTTTTGTTTATTTCAATGCTGTCGAGCGAGATTTCGGCAAATGGAAAACCTTGGTTTTCGGCCTTTCGAAGTACACCTGCCATGAGCTCTTCAAGATCCGATTGCCGGAAAGCTCGTTTCCCGTTGCGCGTTATACTGTTTCGGGTTGCGTCGAAATATTCTTCTGGTACGTTTCCCCGCTCCAGCGACTCGAAGGTGAAGAGTTTGCCGCAGTTTGCAATCCCCAAAAGCGTATCGTTTTTCCAGCGCAAGGAATCTATACGGGCATCAATATATCCAGCCGCCAACAGATCATTGCGCCAAGTAACCAAGGCTTGCATTGCCGAGAGGCTATCGCGAAAACTTACCCCGGTCTTGGATGGTGAGATCGGGCAACCCCCATCGGGATTTTCTATGCGCACGTTTATAGCTTGACTATGGCCCGGTGTTGCGACCAAGATGCCAGCTAAGGCCAAAAGTATCCGAATATAATGGCTGAAATTCAATACAGGATGTGATCGGTTTGTAGAAGCGTTGGCAAACTTTTTGTTTTGATGCGGCTAAATTTAACGTCAATTCTTACGTTTCATGTATATTTGTTGGATATCTAAAAATAGTGATATGAAGAAAGTTGCATTGTGGATTTGTGTTTTGTTTGGCGGGGTTATTATACTTTCGTCCTGTCGTTCACAAAAGCAAGCCTGCGCAGCCTACAGCAAAGTAGAGCAAGCTCCGTCCGCCAAATTGCCCAGTTAATGGCCATGGAGTGGCTATCATTTGCGAACGAAGAAGCAGTGCAGGCTTTGTTCGGAGGTGCTGATTCGCCCAAAGAAAATCCCATCCTTATATTAAAACACAGTAATCGCTGCATGATCAGCTCTATGATCAAGAACAGGGTTGAGTCTCAACCCGACAGCAGGATCTCTTACTACCTTATCGAAGTTAATTCCGAAAGACATCTTAGTAACTTCTTAGAGCTCATCACGCATGTGCAGCATGAATCGCCACAATCTTTCTTGTTGGTAGATGGAAAGTTGGCAGATTATCGATCGCATTCCGCCTTCAATAGCAGTGAAATAGGTCGGCTACTCGACAAAGAAGCTAAAACTTAAAATTTACCTCCTGCTCCAGGTCTGGATGCAAACTCAAGCTTACCGGGCACGATAAAGCCGCCCTTTTTAGTATCTCCTGTTGTTTTTTGCTGTAGTTCCCTTCGGGAAAATAAAGATCAACTTGTACTTTTGATACCTTGCGCGGATTAGGCGACATGGTCTTAACTACATCTGCGGTAACGCGTCGCAATTCAAACTGATGGCCTTCGGCGGCAATGGCCATTATAGATATCATACATGATGCTAAAGATGTGGCTAATAGATCAGTAGGCGAGAAGGCTTCGCCTCGGCCGTGATTGTCAACAGGCGCGTCGGTGATTAAAGTATTACCCGATCGAATATGGGTAGCGGTTGTACGCAGTTGGCCGTTGTATTCAACTTGTGAAGTATGCATGAACAGAAGTTATAAAAGTGTGTTAATTTAGCTGTTAGTTTTGAAAATCAACCATCTCATATTTATAAGCCTGCTCGGATGTGTACTTACCTTCTGGAGCGGTAGTGTTTTCGGGCAAACCAGTGAAGCGACCATTTTCGATGAAGCTTCGGTCGTTTACAAAAAATCGGTGTACGGCGGCATAATCTTGCATACATCGGGCTGGGGAGGCAGCTTAACATTCGGAAAAGCCCAAACGGCATTTAAGTCCCGAATCTTGCAATTCGATATCGTGAACATGAAGCATCCCAAAGAGGTGCGCACCTTCAATCAATATTATGATGATAGCAGGAGTTACATCTTTGGGAAGATAAACAGCTTTATAGTGGTTCGACCTACCATAGGTCAACGGGTTACCCTATTCGATAAAATCAGAAAGTCGGGCGTAGCTGTAGGTTACAGTTGGAGGGTGGGGCCTTCTTTAGGTTTTACCAAGCCCGTGTATTTAGAAATAGGCGTTCCAGCACAGCCTCCTTACGATGCCATAGTGGTGGAGCGCTACGATCCGACAGAGCATACTGTTGATGAAATTTTTGGGCGTGCAGGATTTTTTAAGGGGTTTGATGAGATTACCATTAATCCCGGTATTCATGGCGGCTTTGGGTTCAACTTTGAGTTCGACCAAGAGCGAAGTGGATTAAAAGCCATTGAAGTGGGCGCCACCGCCGATTATTATCCGCTGGGCGAAGCAGAGATTATGGCCTTTGCACAGAACTACAATTTGCTGTTTAACTTCTATGCGAGTTTTCAGTTTGGTAAAAAATCAAATTAAAACATGAGCGAATTATTGATAGAGATTCCAGAAAGGAAGGAACGCATCCCCAAGCCGAATTGGCTGCGAGTAAAGCTGCCCACGGGTGAAGCCTTTAAAAAGGTCAGGGGTATTGTGGATGAACATAAGCTACACACCATTTGTGAAAGCGGAAGTTGCCCCAATATGGGTGAGTGTTGGGGCGAAGGAACCGCTACCTTCATGATTTTGGGAAATACCTGCACACGCTCTTGTGGCTTCTGTGCTGTAAATACCGGACGCCCCGATGCGGTAGACGATTTTGAGCCCGGTAAAGTTGCCCGCTCTGTGAAGCTTATGGGAGTGAAGCACTGCGTCATCACATCGGTCGATCGGGATGATCTACCCGATGGCGGAAGCATAATTTGGGAGCAGACGGTCAAAGCCATTCGCCATCAAAATCCTACCACTACAATGGAGACTTTGATTCCTGATTTTGCTGGAAATTGGACAAATCTCCAGCGGATTATTGATGCAGCCCCAGAAATTGTTTCTCACAACTTAGAAACCGTGCGTCGGCTTACCAAGCAAGTACGGATTCAAGCAAAATACGACCGAAGCCTGGAAGTACTCCGACGATTAAAAAAAGGGGGGATGCGCACAAAGTCAGGCGTAATGTTGGGTTTGGGCGAATCGACCCAAGAGGTGATCGAGACCATGGAAGATCTGAGAGCTGTAGGCGTTGATGTCTTAACGTTAGGACAATACCTGCAACCCACCCGCAAACATCTTCCGGTACAAGAATTTATTCACCCTGAACAATTTGCCTATTACAAGGTTCTTGGTTTGGAAATGGGATATAGATATGTGGAGAGTGGCCCTTTGGTGAGATCGTCCTATCATGCTGAAAAGCACCTCTTCTGACCTGTTAAGAAATCCAATACCTTTCGAACTTTGTTTGAGTCGGAAGCATTAAATTTTTTATTTTTAGCCGCTGAGCGCAAGCGGATTTGCGCAGTTGACAATTAAACCCCATAATATGAATCTGAAACTTTTACTTCCTTTCGCCACCGGAATTGTTGCTCTCGGAGCCCTTTCATTAGTCCAGCTTGATTGCCTCAACAGCACCGAAGCCCAATACACCCCAAGAAGCAAGTATAATGCTGTGCAGTATGCCGAAGGTGCTTTCGAATATTATAAATCTATCCGGGCAAATGTGTTTACCGGAGAAATAGAAGCGGAAGATGTGCTCCAAATGCGGAATGCTGTGGAGCGTTTTTCTCGTCGCTCCGGAGCGAAAAATGCGGATGTAAATTGGTCGTCAATGGGTCCCGATAATGTAGGTGGCCGCACAAGAGCCATTTTACCATTTCCAGGAAATCCATCGACTTTGATAACTGGCGGTATGTCAGGGGGCCTCTTCAAAACTACAAATGCTGGTCAAAGCTGGGTGAGGCTTCCAAATTTTTCAGAAAATTTAGTGGTGTCCACTTTAGCAATGCTGGGTAACGGCGCTATTTATTGCGGTACCGGAAATAGCAGGGAAGGCACTCCTACCGGCGATGGTGGATCGCAGTTTCTGGGTGGCGGTCTTTTTGTTTCCACAGATCAAGGAGAAACTTGGAGCCTTGTAAGCAATTTTAAGCCAGCTCCTTTGGATAATAATTCCAATTGGGCGTTTACCAATAAAATTAAGGCTGATCCATCCAATCCGGATAGACTTTGGATAGGTTCAAATTTTGGTCTGTATCCATACATTCATGGTACCGAAACTTTGGGCGCACTGCCTCCGGGCCTTTTGAGCAATGCTGTTGGCGATCTCGAGGTCTCCGCCGATGGACAAAATCTTATAGTGACCATTGGCCCAAGGGTTTATGTCTCTACCAATTTTGGTCAAACTTTTGCCCAAGCCAACAGCGGTCCTTTCAGTGCTTCCTTGAATGGTGCCATGGACTTGGAAATTGCTCGGTACAATAAGAATGAGATGTATGTATCCGTTCCTTCCACATCAGGCTTTTTGAAAAATATATTTTACAGCGGCGATGCCGGTACAACCTGGCGCGTCATAGCTCCGAGCAGTCAAGGTGGGACATCTCAATTTTCGCCTTTTTACAATGGCTTGACGGCTCAGGGAAATTATGACAACATGATTACTGTGGTGCCCCAAATTGTGAATGGTAACAGAGAAGTAATTATGGGCGGTATTCGTTTGTACAAATATGCAGTTCCCGAGAATTCCATCCCAGGCATAAGCCTTTGGGAAAATATTAATGCAAATTTTGCAACTTCACCAGGTGGCCCGCCCAGCCCTTTTTATGTGCATTCAGATATTCACACGGCGGAGTGGGATGATCTTAATCGGCTTTGGATAGGAAGTGATGGTGGGATCTTTCGTTCGGATAACTTTGGGTTGACTTGGATTGATTTGAATAAAGATTACACTACTACCCAATACTACGCCATCGCATTTTCTCCAACAGGTCAAGTGCTCGGAGGTTTGCAAGATAATGGATCACTCTTCTTGGATTTAGAAGGTATTAGTCCGCGCCGCGCCCGTCTAGTCACTGGTGGCGATGGCTTCAGCTGTGAGTTGAGCCAAGAATTTCCCGACTTTATGTTTACCACCATTTATAATGGAGCTGTGTTTCGCTCGAGCGACAATGGAGCGAGTGCAGGCACTTTAGGCGACTTAAACGAAGTGTCGAGTGGTGGTGGTACTGACTTCTTCACGGATATCGCGCTTCACGAAAATCCAAATAATTCTTTTTCGGAGCAGTTTGTCCGTTTCATTCCGCTTCTCGACAATCCAAATATTCAATATATCCCGAATGATGGGTTTGAGGTCACCGCTGCTGGCGACACCATTATTGGCAAAATCCCGGCAAATACGCAGATCACGGTAGAAGCATCCGGGAGTGAATTTCTAATTTCCAAAGTGCTCACAGAAGATCTGAATATATACAGTTATTATCAGCGTGTGGTGGATAGCGTAACTACTTTGATACTAAATAACGTAACCGACACTACCTTCGTTCAAGAAACGCCCCAATTTATGTTAGCCGCAGCGCTCTCTAATGGGGTGTATCTTACTCGAAACCCGCTGAGCACAAATGCCCTCACAACGTGGTTTAAAATCGGAGTTGGCGAATCTACCCAGCCTTCGAGTCTCGAGTTTTCTCCAGACGGTGACCACCTCTACGTAGGCTACTCCAACGGACGGGTTATTCGATATTCCGGCTTAAACGGAGCTTGGATTGATGCGGAATTAACCGCCGGCAATGCTGCCTACGCATTGACCAAAACAACGATTCATACTGGTTCTGGGGCGCTAACAGATATTGAAGTAGATTATTCGCAAGGCCAAGGAACTGCTCCAGGTGCACAACCTGCTAGCCAACGTGTAGTAATCACACATGGCGGTTATGGCGGTAGCAATAAGGTGAGGCTTTCTAATTCAGCAGCGAGCGTATCAGGTTCGGGTAGCTTCGTAAATATTTGGACTTCTGAGCCTGGCATCCAAGGTATGCCGTGCTATTCTGTAGTAATGGATATTAATAATCCACAAGTATTTATGGTAGGAACCGAATACGGTACGTGGTACTCGGGCAACGAAGGAGTCACTTGGACGGAAACGAACAACGGAGATATGAACCGGGTTCCTGTGTTTGACCTTCGTCAGCAGAAATACCCGGAATGGAAAGTTGGAAACAGTGGCGTGGTTTACGCCGGTTCGCACGGTCGTGGTATCTTCAAAACGGATTACCTCTTCAGCCAACCAACTTCTGTTACAGATAATGATGGTTATAAGGCCCATCTTGCCGGACTTAAAATTTTCCCCAACCCCTTGTCAGGAAATGAAGGAACAATTCAATTTGATTTGGCCGATGCTTCACAATTGGATATTTACATTTATTCAATCGATGGACGCCTGGTTGATGCCGTCCAAAACCAACGATTGGAATCTGGACTGGCCAAGCAGATCCGCTTTGATGCCGGAAAGCTTTCGGCCGGAACGTATATCGTGCAGGTGCAGAGCGGTTCCCAAATGACTTCTGGAAAATTCATCAGAACTAAATAAACTTTCTTAATTCACTGAAAAGAGCCTTCTTTGAAGGCTCTTTTTTTTTTAGCTATGAATTCACCTTTGCGTATTGGCATAAACGGTTTCGGTCGAATAGGTCGAAATTTTACCCGCCTGATTATCAATAACCCGTCGAGCAATTTGATTATTGTTGCCATTAACGACCCGGGAGATCTGGAATCCCTCGCACACTTGCTCGAATTCGATAGTATTCACGGGCGGCTTCATGGAGTGGATATTGCCGACGGGGGCATAAGGATAAACGGACATTTCATCCCGGTAAGTCACGAACGATCGATTTCGGCGATAGACTGGAGAATACACCAAGTGGACTTAGTACTCGAGAGTTCGGGTAAGTTTAAGCGCATCGATGAGCTCAAAGCCCATTTGGAATCTGGCGCTCCGCGGGTTCTGCTAAGCGCTGTGGGTAGCGACGAAGCGATTAAAACAATCGTACTCGGTGCAAATGAAGATCTGATTATCGGCGATGAATGGATACTATCCAATGCATCGTGCACTACAAATTGTGCGGCACCGCTCGTTGATGTAGTTGACAGGCACTTTAGCATCGAAAGCGGCTACATTACCACCGTCCATAGCTATACAAGCGATCAATCGCTGCACGACAGGCCCCACCGCGATTTGCGAAGGGCGCGGGCGGCGGCGGTGAGCATCATCCCCACCACAACAGGAGCGGCAAAGGCTATCACGAAGATTTACCCGAAACTCGATGGGTTTCTCGGCGGTGCAGGTATCCGAGTGCCCGTTCCGAATGGTTCGCTAACTGATGTGACCTACATCGTCGGAAAACAAACCACAGTCGAAGAAGTGAATCAGGCGTTTAAATCGGCTGCTGAAAATGAATGGAAACACCGACTTGAATACACCACGAAGCCCTTGGTAAGTATTGATATCGTCGGGAATACCCACTCCTGTATTTATGATTCTCAACTCACATCCGTAATCGGAAAAATGGTGAAAGTGGTGGGTTGGTATGATAATGAGATCGGATACGCTTCCCGGCTTATCGACCTTATTAACTATTGGAGTAAACGGTGGGCATAGGTCCTGCAGCTTTTAGCTCAAATCCCGATGCGCTAAGCACTCCATAGGTGAAGTAGCTGATCCAGTCGCCCAAATTGAAGTACACTCCGCCGGCATCGAGCGTCAAAGCCATAGGTAAATGTCGATGCCCGTAGATGAAAAAGTCGCATGGCTGCTGTTTACCAATCTCTTCGGAGTAAATAGCGAGCCATTCGTTTTCCTTTCCCAAAAATTTTCGGTCGGCTTCGTAACTCTTCCCGCGGCTGCGCCCGGAGAAGAAATTGGCAACGCCGATTCCAAAGTTTGGATGAAAACGGGCAAAGACCCAGTGCATAAGTGGAGAACGAAAAATTTTCTTGATGAATTTATAACCATAATCGCCGGGACCGAGCCCATCGCCATGGCCAATGTAGCAACGGTGCCCGCAGAGGTTGCGGACGATCGGCTCGCGATGCATTTTAACTCCGAGTTCATTTGGAATGTAATCGAATATCCACATGTCGTGGTTGCCGATGAACCAGTGAACAGGAATTCCGCTATCGGTGATTTCCGCAATTTTTCCAAGCAACCGGGTGTACCCGCGTGGCACCACGGTTTTGTATTCAAACCAAAAGTCAAATACATCGCCAAGGATGAAAATTTCAGTGGCATCAATTTTTACCTGGTCTAGCCATGCCACTACTTTCCGCTCTCTTACTAAGCTGTCTGCACCGTTGGGAACGCCAAGATGAAAATCAGAAGCGAAATAATACTTTTCGCTCATGCGGCCTTGTAATTAAGTGGCTCGGACGCCATAACTATTAATGCCCGAATATTTGTTCGAGTTTAGCCGCCAAGGCCGGCCCGCGCAAATTAGTTTCCATTATTTTACCATCTGGATCTACAAGGACGGTGAAAGGAATGCTTTGCACATTGTACAATCGCGCTGCCGCGGAGTTCCAAAATTGAAGGTCGCTTACATGCATCCAAGGTAGATTGTCGGCTTGGATGGCTTCCACCCATTTCTCCTTATTTTGATCGAGCGAAACACCGAAGATTTCAAAATTATCATTTTTGTAGGTGTTGTAGAGACGCACTACATTCGGGTTTTCCATTCGGCAAGGCTTACACCAGCTTGCCCAAAAGTCTATGAGCACATACTTTCCGCGCAGCGAAGACAGCGATTGCTGATTGCCATTAGGGTCGGGCATCACAATATCTAAAGCTTCCCGGCCAGCTTGAGTCGTCTCCGAAGCCTTGGCTTTAGCTTCCAATTGACCAATGTTATTGGCTAATCCATCATAGAATACATTGCCCTGCAACTTCGGCTTCAAGCCATTGCGCACTTTAATGAAATAAGATAAATCTGCATTGGGGTCTAACCTTTGAAGAGCCGACATATTGGCAATGCTGGCCGTATCTCCGTCAATGAATTCGAGTAAGAATTCACGGTATTTAGAGCGTAATTCGTTAAAATAGGCAGCGCGGGTTGTGCGCTCACTTTCGTTTTGGATAGATTCTGGCGATTGCATCAACTTCATGGTGGAGTCCATTCGGAGCTCAAAGCCCCGGCTTGTTACAAAAAGATCGCGAATACGCTCACTCTCCGGACTTCCCGATACTTGATAGTCGCGGTTTATATAGTCCATATCGCCAGTCACTTCGGGCGAGTGAATGCTATCAAAAGCCAGAATCAAACTGCCATTATCCTGTAAGGCAAGGCTGTAAAAGTTCAATCGCCCACCTTTTACGGGTATCTCAAAATCTCCCTCTGCGTTGAGCAGAGCAGTGCCCAAAGTATCTGGCTCCCCTTTGACGCTGTAACCGATAAGGCTCACTTTTTTGCCTTCGCCATTTACTATTTTTCCTTTCACGCTTTGTTGGCCATTCGACTGGCAAGCCATAACGCTTAGGGCTGTGCATAGAATCAATACGTATTTCATTCCAGGAGTTTTTTTAGAATTTCAGTTGTCATTTTCGGGTTTGCCTTTCGCTCCGAAAGCTTCATTACTTCGCCCATAAATAGGCCGAGAAGCGCTTTGTTGCCAGCTTTGTATGCATCTACCTTTTCGGGGTATGCGGCTATTGCCTGTTTTGCCAGACCTTGCAGCCAGGCATCATCGCTCTTTTGAAGCAAATTGGCATTTTCGGCAATTTCAGCCGGATCGGTATCCCCATTCTGGAGCATAACGGTAAACAATTGCTGCGATGCGATGGAATGGCTGATCTTGTCGCTATCGATTAAGGCAATAAGTTGTGCGATGCGCTCGGCCTTGATCGGAAAAGCTGCTATATCGATCGCTTGCAGATTCATGTAAGATTTAATGTCGCCCATTACCCAATTGGCCGCCGCCTTATAATTGGTGGTATGCTTTATGAGCTCTTCAAAGTAGAGAGCGATACCTTTATTTTCAACCAAATTACCAGCGTCATATTCTGAAAGGTTGAGCGAACCAACATATTTCTGAAGCAATTGGCTCGGTAGTGGGGGCATTGCCCGCGCTACCTTAGCGATGGCTTCTTTGGTTAGGTGTATTGGTTGGAGATCGGGTTCTGGGAAATACCGGTAGTCGTGGGCGTCTTCCTTACCCCGCAACATAAAAGTAGTGCCATTTACTGCGTCAAAGCTTCGGGTTTGCTGATCAATTACTCCCCCAGCTTCGATAATTGCTATCTGTCGCTTCATCTCGAAATCAATAGCGCGCTGCACGTTTCGAAGCGAATTCATATTCTTCACTTCACACCGGTTTCCGAAGGTAGTGCTGCCTTTAAGCATCACCGAAACGTTTGCGTCGCAGCGCATGCTCCCTTCTTCCATATTGCCATCGCAGATGTCGAGGTAGCGCACTATACGTCGTATTTCCGCCAGGTAGTTATACGCTTCTTCGCTTGAGCGAATGTCTGGCTCGGAAACTATTTCGACCAAAGGAACTCCCGCGCGGTTTAGATCCACGAGGGTGTTGAATGGATCTTGATCGTGGATGCTTTTCCCAGCGTCTTCTTCCATGTGTATGCGCGTGATACCAATCACTTTTTCAAGTCCGTTGGCGTCTTTTACTGCGAGTCTTCCTCCGGTGCAAATGGGCGTTTGATCCTGCGTTATTTGATAACCCTTGGGTAGGTCGGCGTAAAAATAATTCTTCCGGGCGAAGTGCATAGTAGGAGCAATGGCACATTCCAATGCGAGACCTAACTTTATGGCCCATTCGTTTACCGTGGCGTTTACACGAGGTAGCGTGCCAGGATGCCCCAAAGTTACAGGGCAGGTATTGCTGTTAGGCAGACTCCCGAATTCATTGCGGTCGCCCGAATAGGCTTTGGAGTGCGTGGCAAGTTGGGCGTGCACTTCAAGACCAACTACGAGCTGATACTTATCTAAAATTTCTGGGCGTTCTTCTATCATTTTTTCAGTTCCCAACTGGCCATTCAAAGGATTTACTACCATTAGTTGCGCTTGCGAAGGTATTTATTCTGCGCGGGTGAATCAAGGATTTTGGGCTTTACTCATTGCTTGGAGGCATCGCGCAGTTTTCAACTTTTTACATAGTTTAAAACCGCAGCTTTCAGGGGTTGTGAAAGATCACATTCTTCCACAGAAATAGGCCATACATAAACCAAAAAGTTTAAATGATTTTTGACCCAAGGCATATCCATCAATCTGCTGGCATCTTTTTCGGTCGTCAAAATCACCGCATTCACGTCGGCGGTAAGCCGATAAGAATCAATGGAACCCAACTCCGATTCGGTGAAATAATGATGGTCGCGATAGCTAAAATGCTTTAAAACATGGAACTGTTCTTTGGCAGCATCTTCAAAATATATGGGTTTTGCAATGGCCGAAAGCAGAATAATCGGCTGACCTGCGAATCCCTGCTGATGGGGTAACAAAGGGCTAACTTCGCCATATTTCAGTTGGGTGAAAACAAGGGGCGAGGGAAGGTCATTTTTATCTTGGTATTGGCTGCGCATTTCGGTTGTGGTCTGCCGCGGACATTTGGTTACAATGTGCAGGTTGCAATCTTTACTCCTTATCTTATGATCTCTCAGGCTTCCGGCAGGCAGGTAATGGTCGCGGGTGTAGGGTTTATCCCAAGTGGTGAGCAGTAGGTTGAGGCCTGCTTTAATTTTTCGATGCTGGAGAGCGTCGTCAAATAGAATCAATTCTGCCTTAGGTAAGTGCGCACCTATGTATTGTATGGCTCTTTTTCGGTCCGCATCGACAACGATACTGACATTTGGGAATTTTCGAGCTATCTCCAAAGGCTCATCTCCTACCTTCGCCGCAGTCATTGAAGCATCTACAAGCAAGGTTTCCCTGTTCGTGCCGCCATATCCGCGGCTCACTACCACGCAATTTTTATCCTTTAAAATTTCCAAAAGGTATGCTAAGTGGGGCGTTTTACCGGTTCCTCCGAGTTGTAAGTTTCCAACAACTATCGATTTTACGGGCACTTCGTAAGTGCCAGGGAAGCCCGAATTATAAAACAGGTTTCGGGTGAAAAGAATGAGTCCGTATATCCAAGATATTGGCAGAAGAAGGATGCGAACGATCTGCATTGCGTATTTTTACCGGCTAAGCTGAATGGTGATTATGTTGCGCATCAAAGATATTATTCATTCTTTGGAAGAATGGGCTCCGGTGAGCTACGCCGAAGATTATGACAATGTAGGATTATTAACGGGCGATCAGACCCAAATCTGCACAGGGGCGCTCGTATCGCTCGATTGCACCGAAGCCGTAATTGATGAAGCCATCGCGAAGGGCGCTAATCTCATTGTGAGCCACCATCCTATTATTTTTAAAGGTTTGAAGCGGCTCACGGGTGGCTCGTACGTAGAGCGCACGGTAGAAAAAGCAATCGCCAATAAGGTGGCGCTTTATGCGATACATACGAATCTAGACCATGTGCATACGGGTGTGAATCGCAGAATTGCTGATAAGCTTGGACTTCTCAATGCGCGCATATTGGCTCCGAAAAATCAACTACTCGAAAATCTTGCCTTTTTCGTGCCACTTCCAGATTTGGAGAAAGTCCGAAATGCAGTTTTCAATGCAGGATGTGGAAATATTGGTAATTACAGCCATTGCAGCTTTACGGTGGTGGGCGAGGGAAGCTTTCGCCCAAACCAAGGAGCCAATCCTACAGAAGGAAAAGTGGGGTCGATTAGCAAGGTAGAAGAAGCGCGGGTAGAAGTGATCTACGAATCATTTAGAAGAAGCGAAGTGTTACTCGCGCTTAGGAGTGCGCACCCTTACGAAGAAGTGGCGCATTACATCAACCCGCTCAACAACACCTTTGCGGAAGTAGGCGCCGGTATGATCGGAAATCTTGAAAGACCTATTGATGCGGCATTTTTTTTGGCTTACGTGAAGGAACGACTGGGCTTAAAAGTAATTCGTCATACGGTGTTGCCAACTAAGCCAATAGCGAAAGTGGCGGTATGCGGTGGCTCCGGAGCTTTCTTGATCAAAAATGCCATACATGCGGGAGCAGATGCTTATATCACCGCCGACATCAAGTACCACGAGTTCTTCGATGCCGATAAAAGCCTGGTCATAGCCGATATCGGACATTACGAAAGTGAGCGATTTACCATCGACTTAATAGGCGATTATTTAAAGGGAAAATTTACTACTTTTGCAACCCATTTAACCGCGGTTAATACCAATCCCATCGATTATTTTTAGCATATGGCAACAGCAGCAAAAACTGGAACTCCAGAAGAAAAATTAAGAGCCCTCTACAGTTTGCAATTGATCGATTCTTATATCGATCGCATTCGCACTGTGCGTGGGGAGCTTCCACTCGAAGTGGAAGATCTTGAAGATGAAATCCAAGGCTTAGAAACCAGATTGTCTAAAATGCGTGATGATATGAATGAGTTGGAAACGGAAGTGACCAACAAAAAGAACGCTATTACAGATTCTAAAGCACTCATCAAGAAGTATAAAGAGCAGCAGGATAACGTGCGCAACAACCGTGAATTTGAATCCTTAAGTAAGGAACTTGAATTTCAAGAGCTGGAGATTAAACTTGCCGAAAAAAGAACCAAAGAGCACAAGGCGAAAATCGACGCCAAGGATGAAATCCTGAAGCTTACAGAATCAGAATTGGCCGGTCGCAAAAAAGATTTAGAAGCGAAGCAAGGCGAGCTCGACGAGATCGTAAATGAAACCAAGAAAGAAGAAGATCTTTTATTGGCTAAGTCGAAAGATGCCGAAAAGCATATCGATGATCGGTTACTCACCGCCTACAAGCGAATTCGCGAAGGTTCCAAGAACGGTTTAGCCGTAGTGCCCATCGACCGAGAAGCTTCTGCAGGTTCATACATTACGCTACCTCCGCAACGCCAATTGGATATTGCAGCCCGTCAAAAGATTATTGTAGATGAGCACAGCGGTCGCATCCTTGTAGATGCCGAATTAGCGCGAGAAGAACAAGAAAAAATGGATGCGATGTTCGCCAAATTGGTGAAATAAGCGATAGATCTGTCAAATTATTGATTACCATAGAACTCCGCCTTCGAGCGGAGTTTTTTTATAAACGCAAGCCCAGCGTCACCGCGATAGAACTCAGATTGTTTGTCAGCACTGCTACCCCTGCCGATCGATTTGTAAGGTACGGCTCATCGAACGTGGCCAATTGATAGGTAAGATCTAAACTCCATGCCGCTTCACGGTATCCAAGGCCTAAGCTCGTTTGCCTTCTATTCAGATTGGCATTATCGCCCTCATTCACTTCAATTACATTCGAAAAATAGGCGAAACCACCACGCGCATAGAAGTTTTCTGTAAAGCGATACTCCAATCCAAGGCGATAGACGTTCTGCGCAGAAAAGAAATTGCCAATAATATCATTGATAGCTTGAAACTCGTTATCATCGGAGTTACGCGCCGAGCGCAATTCACCTTTTGCAAAATCGACATACTCATACTGCGCACTCACAATAGCTTTTTTTCCTAAGATACCCGCTGCGCTCAGCATATAGCGCCAAGGGGTGCGCACTCGATACTCAAAAGTTCCTATTCCAGAATCGGTTTCGATGGTCTCACTCGAATCGCGCAATTGACTGGTCAACGTATTGCGGAAGGTATCGGTCAATCGGAATCCGGTGGGCGATTGTATAGACCCGCCAAACCGCAGAATCTTCCCGGCCTTGACGATTGCACCTATTTTGAAGTTGAAACCAGTGCCTTGAATTTCTAAATTTTCCGTGAATTTATAACTCGATAAATCGGTTTGACTTTGATCAGTAGGAGTTTCTGAAGTTTCGGTTTCCAGCTCATATCGCACGCCTTGAATGCCGAGTGAAGCTCCCAGGTAAAGGACATCCTTATAATTGGTTCCGAAATTAAAGGTGGTTTCCGACTGTCGGCCGCTGCGTTGCGACCGCTGAAATTGATTTAGCTCGCCCGAACCCACCCTACCGGCGTAATTCGTGGCTCCAATGGTGTCAATAACGAAAGATTCCCAGGCTAAAAGCGCTGAAAAGGTGCTTAATTCCGCGACCGTACTTCCATTGGCTTCGTTTACAAAGTCTTGCATAAGGCTTCGATTCCAAGGGTTTACCGAATTGACGACCAAATCATCGTTGAAGGTATTAATACGCGTATAGCTAATTCCGAAATTTAACGCCTTCCAATCCGGATTCTTCAGCTCGTTACTCAGCACAAAGCCGGCATTGTTGATCACCAGGCGCGACTGATTGGCCGTGGTTGACCGATCATTGAGTTGCGATGCGATGGAATTGATCTCAAAACTCGGTGTGAAAGACAATTCGCTGAACCGGTAAATCCCAATTCCCGCCGGGTTTACGCCCACCGCCGAAAGGTCTCCACCCAAAGCTCCCATGGCGCCTCCAAGCCCCATAAAGCGGGCTGTACCGGCTACTGGCTGGCTGCTATATCGCTGCACATCGCCTTCGTTTTGGGCAAAAGCCGCAGTGCTCAGCAACAGTGCCGTAAGTAAAAAGTGATTTCGCATCGGGAGACTGGCTCAGATTATCTGCGGCGGCTGGGTGATGGTGAAGATGGACTGCTACTGCCGCCCGAACCACCTCCGCTTCGCGAAGGGCTGCTAAAACTCGGCGAACTTCGTGCCGGCGTGTCAAACGTACTTCGCGATCGATTTGGCTGCGTGTACCGCGTGCTACTGCCGCTGCGTGTAGGGGCGGATGAGCCACCGTTTATCGACCGAGACTCTCGCTGGGTACTCCGCTCACGAGCGTAAGGCGAAATTGTTTGCGGCGATTCAGGTGCGCTTCTAGTTGTGTTTCTACCGTATTCGGAAGAAGTGCGCGTCGGCATGGTTCCGCGTGGGGTGAATACTTCTCGGTTGGTTGGCGTTATCTCTCGGGAGCGCTCAGCAGGCGCAGTTGCGCCCGGGCGGAAATCTGCGCGTGTATCGCGGGTTTCTGCGCTTTTTGCATCCCTTATCACACCATCTTCCATACGCGTGCGGTCGGAATTAGGCTGGGTGGAAATACCTGAAGCATTGCCACCTCCTACAACCCCACCGCGCGGTGGGCGGGTAGAATTTGAACGGGGCGTATTGGTTACGCCAGAATTGAAATTACCATTGTCGCCAGAGCCGTAGTAAGGATTGTTGCCGAAATAGGGATTATTGAAGCCCCAGGGGCAGAAGGGATTGTACCCTAAGTAAGGATTGAAGCCACCGTGACCAAATCCATTATTAAAACCATTTCCGAAACCATTATTAAAACCATTTCCAAATCCATTATTAAAACCGTTATTAAAACCATTTCCAAAGCAATTGTTAAAGCCACCGTATGGGTGAAAGGCCGAATTGTACGGATTATTGAATGGCGAATAAAACGGATCGTAGAAGGGACTTCCCCACGGGTTATTATTAAACCTGTTACCAAAGCCAGCCGACCCACCCCAAAAGTTTTGTTGGCCGAAGCCGCCGCGACCCATACCCATGCCCATACCCATACCCATGCCCATGCCCATACCCATGCCCATACCGACATTTGAATTCCAATTGCCACCGTTGTTGAATCCATTAGGGTCGCCGTACATATATGCCTGATCGCCACCCGGATTGTGGAAATTCTGGAGGCGTCGCCCATAGTCGGCGTCGTAATAATCTTCGTTCGGGTCAACACTTGTTTCGGCGGGAGTAGGAGTGCTATTATCGTAAGGAGCATTGCTGTAGTAACTCTGCTCGGCAGCAGTAGCTCCGGGTATAGAGTTGGCTTCGGTAGTAGTGGTAGATGCACTGAGCGACACGAAAGCGCGTTCATCACCTTGATAATATAAATCGTCGTATTCTTTCAACGATACAAGATTCTCATTCGACGAGCACGCCGAAAGCAGCGTTAGAGCTGCGAGTGCGATAATAACGGGGATGGAATTTTTCATGATCGGGCGGATTACTTTAATGAAATGCTAATTTAAAAAGTTTATTTTCGAGACTTGCTATTGCTTTCTTTGCAAGTTGAAAGCCTACCCCGGTTGGGCAAAAATCATTCCAAAATTCAATAAAAAGTTTTATGAGCAATAAGCTTACAACCCGCCAAGATAACTATTCCGACTGGTATAATGAGCTTGTCCCGATGGCCGATTTAGCTGAACACTCCCAGGTAAGGGGTTGCATGGTCATTAAACCGCACGGCTACGCCATATGGGAAAAGATGCAGCGCGCGCTCGACGATATGTTTAAGGCCACAGGCCACGTGAATGCCTACTTCCCTATTTTCATTCCGAAGTCGTATTTCAGCAAGGAAGCCAGCCACGTAGAAGGTTTTGCTAAAGAATGCGCCGTTGTTACGCATTACCGATTGAAGAATGATCCGGTAACCAACGAAATCATCGTTGATGAAGATGCTAAATTGGAAGAAGAACTAATCGTGCGCCCTACATCCGAAACGATTATTTGGAATACCTACAAAGGTTGGATTCAAAGCTACCGCGACCTTCCTATTCTCATAAATCAATGGGCCAACGTGGTACGTTGGGAGATGCGGACCCGCCTGTTTCTTCGCACCACAGAATTTTTGTGGCAGGAAGGCCATACCGCTCATGCTACACAGGCCGAGGCAATCGAAGAAGCGGAGCGCATGCTCGATGTTTACGCCACCTTTGCCGAAGAATGGATGGCCATGCCGGTGATTAAAGGCCGTAAGACCGAAAGCGAGCGATTTGCCGGAGCGCTTGATACTTATTGCATTGAAGCAATGATGCAAGACGGCAAAGCGCTACAAGCCGGAACTTCGCATTTTCTGGGACAGAATTTCGCCCGGGCATTCGACGTGAACTTCGTGAATAAAGAAGGGAAACAAGAATTGGTTTGGGCTACAAGTTGGGGTGTGTCCACCAGGCTCATGGGTGCGCTTATTATGACTCATAGCGATGATCAAGGTTTAGTGTTGCCTCCCAGGCTCGCCCCCATACAAGTTGCTATTGTGCCTATATATAGGAGCGACGAACAACTCGATGAGCTTCGAGCCAAAATTGAACCCCTGGTCGAAGCGTTAAAGTCTAAAGGTTTAAGCGTTAAATTTGATGATGATGACAATCGCAAGCCTGGTTGGAAATTTGCGCAGTACGAAATGAAGGGAGTGCCTGTGCGATTGGCCATGGGTCCCCGGGATCTCGAAGCCGGCATGGTGGAAGTTGCGCGTAGAGATACGTTGTCGAAAGAATCCATTCCTTTCGAAGGAGTGGCCGATTATGTGGTGCGGCTGTTAGATGAAATTCAAAAAAACCTTTACAACAAGGCATTGGCTTCCCGGGAAGATCTGACTTCAAAAGTGGAAACTTGGGAAGAATTTTTAGACGTGCTTGAGAACAAAACCGGCTTTATCTCTGCCCACTGGGACGGTACAGCCGAAACCGAAGCGGAAATAAAACAGCTTACCAAAGCGACCATTCGATGCATTCCGCTCCACAACTTACAAGAAGAAGGCCGATGCATCAAATCGGGCAAACCTTCCACACAGCGCGTTCTTTTCGCAAAAGCCTACTAAAATGGATGCAGATAGCTTAAGCAAGGAGATACTTTCTACCATATCGACCAAATCGGTGTGGAAACGCGACGTTTTTGAGCTTACAAAAAAGAAGTTTGCCGAATTAAAAGCTGTTCTCAAGGCTGAAGTAGAAGGTTGGGCAACAGAAATGAAGGAGATAGACGAGCGACTTGAAATTATCTACCGCGATACGGGTTCCTATTATGCTCAAGCTACCGTAGCAGGCGACATTTTAATTTTCACCATGCACACCAACGTGTTTCGGTTTCCTGAAGACAGTATCTATCGGCGGTCTTCCTACATAAAAGATGACCCAAATCGAGCTTTCTGCGGCGTAATTTCGGTGTACAATTTCTTGGCCGATAGCTTTCGTTTCAACCGGGATGAAGATACGGGATACCTCTTAGCGCGGATCTTCGTAAATCGAGAGAACCACTTTGTGATGGAAGGAAAGAAGGAATTGAATGCCCTTTTCAGCGATTTTCAGCAACAGCAGTTTACTGCCGAACACATGCGCATGGTTATTTTAGCCATTGTGCGCAACTCATTGCAGTTTGATCTTTACATGCCGCATTATGCTTCTGTTCAGGAGATTAGCGTGCGTTCAGCAACTGAGCTCAAAGATGCAATAAGCCTTAAAACGGGTAAGCGGTTGGGTTATCAATTCAATTCCGAATTTGACGCCGAATAGTTTTTTCGCCCGATAATTTGCAATACCCGAAAAGGTATTATATTTGCACCCCGAACGAGAAAAACGTTCGCATTTTGGCCCGTTCGTCTAGCGGTTAGGACGCCAGGTTTTCATCCTGGTAGCAGGGGTTCGATTCCCCTACGGGCTACTAAAAAACAAAAAGCTTGACGCTGTGGTCAGGCTTTTTTGTTTCAACCGTATTTTACCTCAAAAACTCCGCTGATTCTATTTTCAAGCTGTCTGAAAGTTTGTAAACCTTTGGAACGCCCGTCGGAATCTCCACTTCCAGAATCTCTTCCTTGTTTAAGCCTTCCAAATGCATAATCAATGCGCGAAGGCTATTGCCATGAGCTGCAACGATGATGTTTTTCCCCCCTCTGAGTTTCGGTTCAATTTCTTTTTCAAAATAAGGTATCACTCTATCGGCAGTGTCGGCCAGGCTTTCGCCATTTGGAGGCTGCACATCATAGCTTCTGCGCCAAATGTGTACTTGCTCATCGCCATACTCCGCGCGCATTTCATCCTTATTCTTACCCTGCAAGTCTCCGTACATGCGTTCGTTTAGGGCGGCATCCTTCGTAATCGGTATCTGGGTTTGCCCAATTTCTTTGAGTATAATATCCAAGGTTTTATTGGCTCGCATCAACACGGAAGTGTAGGCTTCATCGAAGGTGTACTTCTTGAGCGCTTGCCCAGCGAGGTGAGCTTCCTGTATTCCCTTATCGGTGAGATCAACGTCCACCCAGCCTGTAAATCGATTTTCTAAGTTCCAGGCACTCTGTCCGTGCCGTACAATTACTAAAATGGCCATGTTTTTGATTTTTCCCCAAAGCTATAAATCTTAGGTCAAAAGATGGCTCCTTTGCGCAGTTCAGAAATCGCCAAAAAAAGCCTTTGTGTCTATTCAAAACATTGTTATATTTGCACTCCATTTTTAGAAGAGCTCCATACCAATATGGCAAATCACAAATCAGCATTAAAACGAATCCGCGCTAACGATGCACGTCGTGTCCGCAACAAGTATCACCATAAAACTACCCGTAACGCTATTAAGCGTTTGCGCGAGTTAACCGATAAGACGGAAGCCCAAACGCTTCTCAAAGATGTATCGAGCATGCTCGATAAATTGGCGAAGAAAAACGTGATTCACAGTAGCAAAGCCGGCAATATAAAGTCGAAATTGACGAAGCACGTAGGGGCACTCTAAACCGCTCAACGCAATATTTCTGACCCGTCGTACCCTGTATGACGGGTTTTTTTATACCTTAAGCGCCCTAGAAAACATGGCCGACTACACCGAAAAAACTGGAATCAAGTCGTGGGCGGAAGACGATCGCCCCCGCGAAAAAATGCGCGAGAAAGGACGCCAAGCGCTCTCCGATGCGGAGTTGATCGCTATACTCATGGGTTCGGGAAGCCGCAATTTATCGGCGGTAGATCTGGCAAAACAAATCCTTACCCAATATAATCATCGCTTAGCCGACCTGAGCAGGGCGAGTATCGTGGACTTGTGCAAGTCGTTCAAAGGTGTGGGCGAAGCGAAAGCGATAAGCATCTTAGCCGCTTTGGAATTAGGTCGTAGAAGACGGGAAGAAGAAACCACGGAGCTGAAAAAGATTACTTCCAGCCGCGATGCCTATGAGTGGATGAATGCCGTTTTGGCCGATATCGAACACGAGGAGTTTTGGATATTGTTGCTCGGTCGTTCGAATAAGGTCAAGGAACGCATCCGCATCAGCAGTGGCGGCGTGGCCGGTACGGTAGTCGATCAACGCTTAATTTTTAAAGCAGCTATCGGGCATTTGGCTTCTTCGATCATATTGTGTCATAACCACCCCAGCGGCAACCTTGCACCAAGCGAGCAGGATAAGGCGCTCACCAAAAAGCTCCAGCAGGCTGGCGCCATGCTCGATATACCTGTGATAGACCATATTATTTATACCGACGAAAGCTATTTTTCCTTTGCCGACGAAGGGCTTCTCTAAACGATGAAAATTTTGACGGTGATTGGCACACGCCCTCAGATTATTAAATCGGCGGCTATAACCCTACCAATATTAGAGCGCTTCCACGAACAAATAACGGAAGTAGTGGTACACACTGGCCAGCATTACCATCGCAATATGTCGGATATTTTTTTCTCCGAAATGGGTTTGCCTGCTCCAAAGTACAATCTGGCCATAGGCTCGGGCCGTCATGGAGCACAAACGGCCGCGATGATGCTCGAAATTGAGAACATAATCTTCGAAGAAAAACCCGCGGTAGTCCTTATTTATGGCGATACCAATAGCACTATGGCAGCAGCGTTGGCAGCAGCGAAGATCGGAGTGCCCGTAGCGCACGTCGAAGCGGGGATGCGGAGTTTTAACAAGGCAATGCCCGAAGAGATTAATCGGGTGATTTCCGACCATGTTTCAAGTTTTCTCTTTTGCTCTACTACCACGGCTGTGGACAATCTGCGAAAAGAAGGGTTCACCGATCGCTCCTTTGGCGGGATTGATGCCCCTCTCGTCAAAAAGGTAGGCGATATTATGTACGACAATGCCCTGCGATTTGGAACCGATGATGCTTTCGATTTTGAGAAATACCAAGTAAGGCCTGGGCATTTTATGCTCGCTACTATACACCGCACATCCAATACCCAATCGATAGATCAAATTTTGGGCTTACTTCGAGATATAAATCAATTATCGCAAGAAACGGACAAGCGCACGCTCCTGCCGCTGCACCCGCGCACCCGCAATTTGATCGATAGCTTGATGGGTGGATTGCCAATAAAAGGTTGCGAATCCATCGAATTTTGCGAGCCTTTGAGCTACCGCGAAATCCTAAGCTGCCTTCGCAAGGCGTCGCTAGTGATAACTGATAGCGGCGGTCTTCAAAAGGAAGCGGCTTTTTTTAATACGCCTTCGGTAGTGCTTCGAGCGGAAACGGAATGGACGGAATTGATCGATTTTGGCTTGGCGCGATTGAGCAATCCCAAAAACGGAGATTTTCTGCGCAATTGCCACCTTCAATTAGCGTCCAAGGCCACATTACCCTTCGGGTTTTATGGCGATGGCCGCGCGGGAGACGATATTTTAGCCACCTTGCTCGCGTATTATTCTCCTTCTCACTAATCGCCCGGATTGATTATCCATACATTTGTGTCGGCGATCGCATGGTAGCTCATTCTATTTCTGTTCGTTCTTAATAGCCTGTTTTCGAATTGTGGAGCTTTTAAAATGCGCGATCTGATACACATAGTCAACGATTGAAATGGCATGGACATGCTTCCTTTTCAAATTTAAACAGCGCAATGAGTGGAGCTGATACGGCCGAAGTCCTTTCGATATTCCTGCTCAGCGCGGTGAAGTTTCTTCTTGCGCCCGGTACAGCCATCGCTACTGGATTTACGGCCTGGCAGGCTTTTGCGATTTCCGCTTCTGGCGGGTGCACCGGCATCACTTTTTTTTACTTCTTTGGCACATGGGTTACCCAAAAGTTGGACGAACGCAGGAATAAATTTCGGCCAGAAGCATCGGTTCCCCGGAAACGATTCAATCGCCGCAATCGCCTTATAATTAGGGTGAAGCATCAAGTTGGTTTTATTGGTTTGATTATTTTAACCCCGGCCATCCTAAGCATTCCGATAGGGAGTGTGGTAGCCGCAAAATTTTACCGCCACCTGCAATCCACCTATCCGCTATTGCTTTTGAGTACCTGCGTTTGGTCAATTGTATTGGTGCTATTTGCTTCCCAATTAAAATCTTGGTTATTCGCTTGAAGGAAAGGTACCGCCATATATTTTTTGACCTGGATCGAACCCTTTGGGATTTCGACAAAAATTCGACGACGGTATTAGGGGAGCTTTTCAGTGATTTCCGCCTATCCGAGCTCGGAATCACTAGCCAGGACGAATTCATAGCGCAGTACTTGGCCATTAATGAAGCCTTATGGGTGGCTTACCGCAAAGGTGAAATCATGAAGCGGCAACTTCGCAAGCAGCGCTTCACCGAGGCCTTATCGCGATTTAATATTACGGACAATAGTTTAGGCGAAAAGCTCGATCGCGCGTATTTGTCGCGTTGCCCTGTGCAAACTGCCTTGCTCCCGCACGCTATTGAGTTGTTGCAACATCTGGTTGACCGCTATACCCTGCACATCGTAACCAATGGTTTTACGGAAGTGCAATACCTGAAGCTCAAGAGTGCTGGCCTGCGGAAATTTTTCAAAGTGGTGCTGACAAGCGAAAAAGCACGCACCCGAAAACCCGACCCTGAAATGTTCCATCTCGCTATGCGATTGGCGAAAGCAGAGCCCAGCGAATCGCTGATGATTGGCGACGATTTGGAGATCGACATTCTGGGAGCCCGCAACGCAGGTATGGATCAAGTGTACTACAATCCGGCTGGAATTGAGCACAAAGAAGATTTAACCATGGAAGTTAAATCGCACGCCGAATTGATGGCGCTGCTCTAAGGCAACACCGCTAAGATGGTCTGAGAGCCCTTGACATGTTCATTAATTGCCACCTTGATTTCGGATCCAAGCGGTAAGAATACATCGACTCTGGAGCCAAATTTTATGAAGCCAAATTCCGCACCCGCCGTAGCCGCCTGGCCTTCCTTGGCGTAGCAAATGATTCGACGCGCAACGGCTCCGGCTATCTGACGAAATAAAACCGTATGGCCACTGGCGTGCTTTACCGCCACGGTAGTGCGCTCGTTTTCCAGACTCGATTTGGGATGCCAGGCTACGAGGTAACTCCCTTTATGGTTTTTGCTGTAAGTTACCTGTCCGCTCACCGGAAACCAATTGATATGCACATTGAGCGGCGACATAAATATGGAAACCTGAATGCGATCATCGCCCAATAATTCATGCTCTTTCGTTTTTTCAATAACCACTATTTTACCATCGGCGGGGCAAACCACTTGCTTGCCTTGAATAGTAAACGGTCTTTTTGGAACTCTGAAAAATTGAACAATAAGAGCCGCCAGCACCACAGATGCCACAGCGAATAATAATTGGCCTATTGGTGGCAAGGCATAGATTGCTGCGGCATTGATTACTAAGAAAATAAAAATGGTAAGGCTAATGATAGTGCGGCCTTCGCGGTGAAATTTCATCCCTTCAATAGTTTAATTCAGGCCGAAGGTACAAAAAGCATTAGGTACGTAAAGACCATAGGACTCGCCAGGAGAACTCCATCAAAGCGGTCGAGAATACCCCCGTGACCAGGAAGTAAATTGCTCGAATCTTTTACGCCGATACTACGCTTTAACCGCGATTCCACCAAGTCGCCAAAAATCGCGCTGATCGAAATGATGACCGCCAGAGCCAACCAATGTTTCAAGGCCACATTGTCGGAATATATAGAGAGCACCGCCGCACCCGCTACCGAGGAAAGGATGCCTCCAAAAGCGCCTTCCCACGTTTTATTTGGAGATATTTTAGGAAAGAGCTTGTGTTTACCTAGCAGCTTCCCGAAAACATAAGCGCCCGTGTCGTTGAGCCAAAGCATTATGAAAAAACCGAGAACCAATTCGGGTTGAAACTCCTTTACAATTTCGTCGAAGCTGAATACATTGAGCAGCGCAAAAGGAGCCATCACATAAACGATGCCCATTACGGTATGCGCTATATTGTTGAAAGGCTCCGGCCGAACGCGGTAAAGTTCATAGATAAATATGGCGAGAAAAAAAGGAATGGTAAGCCCAACGATGGGTATGGGTGCCACCTCGAGTTTTACCAATTCGATGGTTACGTAAAGCACGGTTCCCGTAAGAATACCCAGCGTGGCCTGCGGGTGAAGGCCTCCAATTTTAATGAGGTTGTAGTATTCCAACATCCCTAATACTCCAGCCACGTAAAATACGGAAGCCAGCGAATACGGATTCCAAACGATACAACCTATAACGACCACGAGAAAGACCAAACCCGTGGAAATACGCAAAAAAAGCTCCTTCAAAGTCCCGTTTCGCTAATAATTTTCTTTGCAAGGATAACGTTTTCGCCCTTCACGAGGAGCGAAATATCACCGATGGACTTGTAAAAGGAGTCTTGCTGGTTTAAAATTACTGCTTCAACACCTTTTTCCAACAGAATGACCCGCATGAGCTCGACTTGATGGGAAAGGCTCGAAGTGAATACTTTTACCCAGTCGTTCTCCATTCGCTACGACTTTTCGATTTCATCGGAAACCGCTTCCGATTCATCCGGTTCGGCTTCATCGCTGGCAGTTTCAGGAGTGGTGGTATCGACTAGTAGTGTTACTTCTTCATCGGCCAGATGCTCTTCTTCTCCGTAGAGCCTTTTTCCAAATATGGTAATGAGGTCTTCCTTGAAAATCACCTCTTTCTCAAGCAATTGAGAGGCGAGTAAGGTGAGCTTATCCTTGTTGTCTTCGAGTAGCTCCACGGCACGGGTATACTGGCCTTCGATTAGTTTTTTAACTTCCTGATCAATTAATTCCGCTGTTTTCTCGCTGTATGGTTTATGGAAATTGTAATCGCCTGAGCCCGAAGAATCGTAATAGCTTATATTTCCAACTACCGGGTTTAGACCGTACACAGTTACCATGGCGTAGGCTTGCTTCGTCACCTTTTCCAAGTCGCTCAAGGCACCTGTGGATATTTGGTTAAACATAACCTGCTCTGCCGCCCGGCCTCCGAGTGCAGCGCAAATCTCGTCGAGTATTTGATCTACCGTATTGATAGAGCGCTCTTCGGGCAAGTACCAGGCTGCTCCAAGCGATTGGCCACGCGGCACAATAGTAACCTTCACCAGGGGCGAAGCGTGCTCCAGCAGCCAGGAAACCGTGGCATGACCAGCCTCGTGGTAAGCGATGACCTGTTTTTCTTTTTTCGTTACAATCTTGTTTTTCTTTTCCAAACCGCCGATTATCCGATCTACAGCATCGAGAAAATCTTCCTTAAATACTTTTTTCTTCCTTTTTCGAGCGGCAATAAGCGCTGCTTCATTGCAAATGTTCGCGATATCTGCACCACTAAACCCGGGAGTCTGTTTGGCTAAAAAGTTGATATCGATGTTCTCATCTACTTTAATAGGTGCCAGGTGAACTTTAAAAATCTCTTTCCGCTCGTTGAGGTCGGGCATGTCAACGTATATCTGTCGGTCGAAACGCCCGGCACGCATCAAGGCTCTGTCGAGAATGTCGGCGCGGTTCGTAGCCGCGAGAATGATCACCCCGCTGTTTGTTCCAAATCCGTCCATTTCCGTAAGGAGTTGGTTCAGCGTATTTTCACGCTCGTCGTTGGCACCCATACTGGCACTTTTGCCACGAGCTCGCCCGATGGCGTCTATCTCATCGATAAATATAATAGATGGCGCTTTTTCCTTGGCTTGTTTGAAAAGATCACGTACCCGTGAAGCTCCAACACCTACAAACATTTCCACAAAATCTGATCCCGAAAGGCTGAAAAAGGGCACCTGTGCTTCACCGGCAACGGCTTTAGCCAAAAGTGTTTTACCCGTACCGGGAGGGCCTACAAGAAGCGCTCCTTTGGGGATTTTCGCTCCCAGCGTGGTATAGCGCTTTGGATTCTTTAGGAAATCCACGATCTCCTGAATTTCTTCTTTCGCCCCTTCAAGCCCGGCCACGTCGTTGAAAGTTACGTTGGTGCCTTTGGTCTTATCAAAGAGCTGCGCCTTCGACTTACCGATATTGAATATTTGACCACCTCCAGCAGCGCCTCCGCCAATACGGCGCATTACGAACATCCAAACGGCAACCATGATACCCAAGAAAAGTATCCATGTAAAAATTTCTCTACCCCAGTCGCTGCGGGTTTTGTAATCGAAACCCAAACCGTATTCCGAGCTCCATTTATCGAGCTTAACCTGAAAGCTTTCGGGTGGACCGATATCAAATTGATAGTGCGGGCCGCTGTTTTGCGCTCCAGATATAAAGGGAGTTTTGATCTTCTTGGAGTGCTTCTCAAGTGCCAAAGCATCCTTCGTCAGGTAAACTTCCGCCATTTGCTTGTTGTACACCACTACGCGTTGCACTTCTTTTGCTTCCACCATCTTCTCGAAGTCTGGTAGGCTAATAGGGCTCATGTTTCCACTGTTGTTGAACAGGCTGAGCGAAAGGAGAACGACCCCAATGATGGCGTATATCCAATAAAAATTGAATGGCTTTTTGGGGTTGTCGCCGCCTCCAATTATTGGATTCTTCTTCGGCGACTTTGTGGGTTTCGTTTTATTATCTTCTGACATTGCATTTATTCTCTAATACTGATCAACAATTTCTTTAACATCGGCATCCGCCCAAAGTTTTTCCAAATTGTAATATGCTCGGACTTCAGGCTTAAAAATGTGGATTACCACATTAAAATAATCCAGCAAAATCCATTGAGCGAGCGTTTTACCTTCTTTGTGAAAAGGGTTTTCCTTTAAATCTTCATTAATGGTTTTTTCGACAGATCGGGCAATGGCTTCCACTTGGGTATCGGAAGTACCATGACAGATCACGAAAAAATCGGTTACTGAATTTGGAATTTCGCGCAAGTCAATGGTCACAATATCGTGTCCTTTCACTTCTTGCATACCTTTTACGGCTGCATTCGCGAGTTTTTGAGAAGGGGTAGTGGTTTTCTTTACCATCCAAACATTTTACGTTAGCACAAAATTAAGCAAATTCGACCACCAAAACTTTTACAATGGGCTTCCCACTTTTAGGAAACGAAATTAAGCTGCTCGATAGCGTCGACAGCACGAGCAATTACGTTGCCAAAAGCCTTGAAGAAGGCTCATTGGCCGCCGGACAGGTAATAATGGCACATTATCAGACAGCCGGGAGAGGGCAACATGGACGTTTTTGGCAAAGTGCCGATCGCCAAAATACGCTCTTCAGCTTTGCCCTTTCGGTAAATGCCATTGCGGCAAGCCAGCAGTTTTTGCTTTCGAAAGCCATTTCTTTGGCCATAGTGAGCTACCTCGACGGCCTTAAATTATCGGCGGTGGAAATTAAATGGCCGAATGATATTCTCGTAGATCGCAGAAAGATTGCCGGAATGCTCCTTGAATTTAAGTCGATTGAAGCCCGGCGCATGGCCATTATCGGCATTGGGCTCAACGTAAATGAAATGTTTCGCTCAGCGCTCTTTCGAGCCACGAGCCTGCGGGCGGAAGTAGGCTATCCTTTCGATCCCATCGCGGTGCTCAAAGATTTGATTATTTCCATCAACCGATTTCTTCCCGCTGCGTTCGAACCCGATGGTCATTTGCTGCAAATGGCTTACTTGGGCAGGCTCTTCGGCAAAGGTGAATGGATCGATTTTCAAGACAAGGAGCGCACTTACCAGGGAAAGATTCAAGACGTGGACGACAGGGGACAGTTGGTGGTAAAATCGCGCCAGGGCTATAGCACCACCTATCAGATGCGCGAAGTAAAAATCAATTATTGAGCTTGCGCGAAAACCGCCTGAAGTCGGTCGGCGATATAGTCAAATAGATTGGTCAGCGGCTTTTCTACCATCATTTTCAGAAAGGGATTGATTTCCGCATTCATTATTTGGAATGCCGAAGTAGCAGCGCCATGTTCGGTGAGGTGAATGTTTAGCTCCAAAGGGAAAGGTGAACGGTCGCCACTTTTCAGCAGCAGGTAGTTTGGAGACTTGGCTTCAATCAATTGCAGATCGATGGTTGCGGTACCTTGCACTTTGAAGGAGCAATAATCGGTGCGGCTCTCCCAATCGCTAATTCTTCCTTCGGGAAGCAAATTTTCAAAATTATTAAGATCGCTCAGGTATTCGAATACGGCTTGTGGCGAAGCAGCCACTTCTACCGTTTTACTTTCTATTTTCATACCTTCTCTTTACCCCAGTTTGCCGGATCCTGTCGCCAAAGCTTTAAAGATTCCGCTTCTTTCGCCGTGATGTACTCCGACTTGGTAGCCTGCTCCACCAAGTGGTCGTAATCGCTAAGGGTAAGCAGGGGGACATTGTAAGCTTGAAATTTCTCGGACGCAGCCTCAAATCCATATGTAAATATGGCAGCCATACCTTTCACATCGGCTTCCACTTCGCGCAGTGCATCCACGGCCGATAAGCTGCTTTTGCCTGTAGAAACCAGGTCTTCGATCAGCACCACCGACTGTCCCGACTCGATGCGACCTTCAATGCGGTTGCCCATGCCATGCTCCTTCGAGTCGCTCCGCACATACACAAATGGAACGCCCAGTTCTTGAGCAACCAAAGCACCTTGAGCGATACCACCGGTGGCTACGCCCGCTATTACATCCACCTTACCGAAGGCTTCAGAAATAATCTTTACAAATTCTTGCCGAATGTAGGTCCGGATTTTTGGGAAGCTCAAAGTAATGCGGTTATCGCAATAGATCGGTGATTTCCAGCCGCTAGCCCACGTAAAAGGCTTGTCAGGTTGAAGTTTTACCGCTTTGATTTGTAGGAGAAATTCAGCTACTTTTAGCGCCGAATCGCGATTTGATTGCATGGGCGCAAATGTATAAAGTTTTCCTCAACGACACGCTCGTAATCCTCACCGATAGCTTCGAATTAGATGGTTTTCGCAATCACACCCTCTACGTAAAGTACCAGTTTCCTGAAGAAATACCCGAATGGACCGAGCTCGCTCGTCAATCCGACAGTATTTGTACCTTGATCATACAGACTGCAGATTTACCAACTTGTTGGGAAGTTTTCTCCCAGCAGTTCAAGCTGATCGAAGCCGCTGGAGGCCTAGTCGAAAACGGGCAAGGCCAATTCCTCATGATCCATCGCAATGGAATGTGGGATCTACCAAAAGGCAAAATTGAGGCAGGTGAAAATCCCGAACAAGCTGCCCTGCGGGAAGTTGAAGAAGAATGCGGTCTGCGGGATTTAAAATTAGGCAAAGCCCTCATTGACACCTATCACACCTATCCCTTAAAGAGCCGCGAAATTCTGAAAAGAACCTATTGGTATGCCATGCAGAGCGGGCAGACAGCGCTCAGTCCGCAGCTGGAAGAAGGCATTGATAAGGTGGTTTGGGTCGACAGGGTAGAAGCAGAGCGGCTTATGAAAAGGAGCTTCGCAAATATCCGTAGTGTTTTCGGCGCCTATTTCAGCGTGGTTGACGATCCAAAACCTTAAATCAAGGTCGGGGGTTGATTGTCATCGGCGCTGCGTATTCCGTGGTTGCAGAATGTTCTGACGAACGTTCACAGGGCACTGTATGAGTCAAAAATGAATAAATTCTCAAGCTTGGCTCGCTGCGGAGCGGAGATTATGGGGTATTGTTAATATACTCGGTCAGGTCGGGTTATTTTTGAAGGAGCAGAGCGGATTCAAAAATTGTATCGATACCCGATTTTGATTCATCACGCGTCTCGATACATTTTGCTCCTGCGTTTCAAAATACCCGGTGGGCCTGCACCCGCTTGTTTTTTGAAAAACACCAGCTTGTCTGAAAAATTCCATTCGAAATGCCGGTCGGTGTTTTCATTTGTTTGGTTGCCATTGGCATTAAACGTAGAGGCATACGTGTTCGCTCCAATTGCAAAATTGGAAAGCCGGTTATGCGTAAAGCTG
>JBBQFC010000009.1:0-72843 GCA_038321615.1 Flavobacteriales bacterium
AGGGGGTGCCGTTATCGATTAATCGGACACGGAAAACTCCTTCGTTGATTTTATGGATTTGGATAGTTTGATCGGCTGCTGCTATGTTTAGTTCGCCTTTTGCGTAATGCCAGTTTTTGATTTCTTTTAAAAGCTTCATAAGCTACTGCTTCAATTCTTCGGTCGAATATAAGATAGTTCGTCAGGAAAACTCCGAATTGCAAGCGAATACCTAGAGCACTTCTTGTTCGTTAGAGAAAAGGTTTTTCAAGAGCCATCTTACTTCACAGCGCAACCTATTTGCCGGTAAGGCGCGGAACTCCCAGCCTGTCCAGTCAGCGGGAGATGTAACTTCGATTGGTAAGTATTCCCAACCCGAAAAGCGTCTGGCATCGGCAAATGCTATCTTTGGCGAAAATTAAAAAGTATGTCCTTACTGGAAGAATTGACTTGGCGCGGGCTCATCCACGATATTACTCCGGGTATCGAAGCCCAATTGGCAAAAGGAATTACTTCGGGCTATGTGGGTTTTGACCCCACCGCCGATTCTCTTCATATTGGCAACTTGGTTCCGATTATGCTCTTGGTACATTTGCAACGCGCGGGCCATAAGCCTTTTGCACTTATAGGCGGAGCTACGGGCCGGGTGGGCGATCCTTCCGGAAAAACGCAAGAACGCCAACTCTTGAGCCATGAGGATATTGAGCATAATCTGGCTTGTCAGAAAAAGCAGTTGGAACAATTTCTGGTTTTCGGAAGCGGCCCTACCGATGCGGAAATCGTGAATAATTACGACTGGTTTAAAGATTTCACCTTTCTCGATTTCATCCGCGAAGTGGGTAAGCACCTTACGGTGAATTATATGCTGGCCAAAGACTCTGTCAAAAATCGAATTGACTCCGGTATGTCGTTTACCGAGTTTAGCTACCAGCTCATCCAAGGGTTTGACTTTTACCACTTGAATAAAACGCGAAACGTAAGCCTGCAAATGGGCGGAAGCGATCAATGGGGCAATATAACTACCGGTATAGAGCTCAGCCGGCGAATGGGCGGGGGCGAATGCCATGCTATTACTGCACCCTTGGTTAAGAAGGCCGATGGTACGAAATTTGGAAAATCGGAAGGGGGCAATATTTGGCTCGATGCAGCGAAGACCAGCCCGTACGCTTTTTACCAATTTTGGCTCAATGCGAGTGACGAAGACATTAAAAATTTCTTGCGGATTTTCTCGCTAAAAAACCGTTCAGAAATCGAAGAAATAGCTGCTCGGCATGCGGAGCAACCCCATCTTCGGGCCATGCAAAAGGCTTTAGCCGAGGAGCTCACCGAGCGCATTCATGGAAGCGAAGCCTTTGAAATGGCGGTACAGGCGAGCGCTATCCTTTTTGGAAATGCTACTTCTGATGCATTGAAGAGCCTAAGTCAAGGCGATTTTTTAGAAGTTTTTGAAGGAGTGGAGCAAAAAGAAGTGGCTCGATCAATATTTGAAACTGGTGCAGACGTGGTGGATGTGTTGAGCGAAATTTCGGGTTTCTGTACGTCGAAAGGAGATGCTCGGCGAGCGTTAAAAGAAAATTCGATCAGCATCAACAAGGAGAAAGTAGGGGAGGGATTGATCGTAGGTCGAGAGCAATTAATAAGTGGTCAATATTTGGTGCTGCAACGCGGGAAGAAGAATTATTTTTTGTTGAAGGCGGTGTAAGGGATTTTGGGAAATACAGTGATTGTTCATGATGACCGCGCCACGAATTCCTACAGCCTGACTGCTGCACAATGAGCAAAAGGAGATTAGACTTCTGCCGGTGTAGGTAGTAATTTTATTCCTTTTCGATCACGGTGGAATGGAGCATTTCTAATCTCCATCCATTTTCTGTCAAAATTGCGTTCGCACTTTCCAACCAATCCGCATTTCTAACAATTTTATGGTCAATCGTAAATGTAGCATGGTTTCTATAGGCAATCCAGGCCATTCCATTTGTGACTTTAATTTCAATAACGTCAATTGAATTCACTCGATTAGGAATATTCTGTTTAAGTGAAGCATGGTCTAAATAGTTTGCAATAGAGTCATTATTCCACACTTCTCCATTTTCCAAAAGCAGAAAATCTTTTGTGTAGTATTGATCCATGTTTTTGGAATTTAATTCGGACCAGATGTCATCAAAAGAGTTTAGAATTAATTCTTTTAAATCTGCTTTATCAGTTTCGATGGACGCCTGTCCAGATGTTATTGCTGTGAAGCATATCATCAATATTGTAGTGCAAAAGGTTTTCATTTTTTCATAGAATTAGTGATAATGGTACCTTCATTCTAGGCGCTTCTTGCCGAAAGTAGGTTTTGATCTTGGGTAAGCTTCAAGCTAAGCTTGTGTTTTAGCAAATATAAACTGAATAACGGCTCTACTTTGCCCCCTGCGGCTAAGGAGTATGGTCGTCCTAGCCTTTCTTAGCGGTTGGTTGTTTTTCATTTAATAGGTCACTGGTTGATCTTAATATCAGGGTGTGCTATTTTAATAGATTGCCAGCGCCCATTTGTTCCATTTCTCCAAAGCCATTCTAGCGGCCCATAACTGTATTTACTAAACCACCATTTGCTAAAAAATATTTGTATCGTAAAGAAGAGCATTCCAAGACCCAAAGCTGCCGTCCCTGAAAGGTTTAGTAACAGGCCTAATCCATAACCGTAAAAAATGAAAATTCCAAAGGCAGATTGTAAAACATAGGTGGTAAGACCCATTTTACCAACTGGAATTAATTGTCTTACAAATCTTTGCGTAATCTTTGATTTGTAAAGATGAAGTACCAAGCCAATGTAAAGAAGTGGCATAAAAAGATTTGATGCATCTCTGGCAATTGAACCAAAATATCGAACGAGTTCAGAATTGGCAGGCTTTGAAAAATAGAAGTTAACCAGGACTAATGGAATCCCAATAAAAGCAGTTAAAAGAATCAATTTACTAAGCGGTATTTTTTCAATATTCTCGTGCCATTTTTTTCTCCCAATCCAAAGACCCAAAAGAAACAAACCTGGAATTACCCATAGTCGGCCACTAAATTTTAGATAGTTGTACTTATTTATAAACCCGATAGTGCTATTTGAAACGATTAGCATTCTGTACTCACCATCAAGAATCAATTGAAAATAACTGATCGCTTGTTCTACCGGATTTGGACTTATTGAGATTGGTTGGCTTACATCAACAGGCGGTTGAATTAATGAAATGGTTTTTATTAAAATACTTGGCCCATTAAGCGCAAAGAATAATCCAATGACCAAAATAAGCTTTGTTGGAACTTTTCTGAATGGAATTAAAGCCATACCAAAGATGGCATAAATAGTTAAAAAATCTCCCCGATAATGGATATGATGGATATATCCAATCAGGAAAAGCAATACTAAACGCCAAGCAAATTTTAGCGGACTTGATTCTTTCTTACGGTCTAATATCAAATAGAAACTTAGTCCGAAAAGCAATGAGAAAATTGCGTAGAATTTGCCTACAAACAAGTTTTGAATAATAGTTTGAGAGACTGAATCTATCGGAAATAAAATATTGAACCCAGCGTATTGAGGTGGTGTCAAGCTTGCTAAATAGCCTTCAAACATATGTGTCATTATGATGCCAAATAGAGCAAAACCTCTTAAAGCATCTATCTCTTCAATTCTTTTCATCAACCTAGTTTTTTTGTTTTGAGTTAAAACGATGGGTGATTCCCACTTCTATGTTTTTTCAATGATTGCCAACATCCGCATAAATCCCGCTCCATTTCTATAAGGCTTACTTCCCTTATACCCAACGTACTTCACGGCCTGTTTTCAAATGTAACGAATCGCATGAAGTATCCAACGCAAGCTTTTAGCTATAGCCAATTTGCACCGCGACCAAAATTGCAATAGCCCCAATACCCAGCATGATCAGCGTGGGTTTGATGATGAACTTTAACCAATTGTTGTATTTGATGTCCGCGAGGGCAATCACAGCCATAAGCGCACCATTGGTTGGGATAACCACATCCATCATGATGGCACCATATTGATAAGCCAATACGCTTACTTGCCGCGAAAGGCCAATCAGATCGGACAAAGGGGTGATGATGGGCATGGTGAGAATGGCTTGCCCCGAATAGCTTGGAATAGGGAAATGCAGCACGGAATGGGACACCATCATGAGCACTGCCGACATGGATGCTGGAAGATCTTTTAAGGGACCAAAAAGCCCGTATACGATGGTATCTAATACGACCCCTTCACTCACCTGCCACCATCAAGTTGCACCCTCGCGTATCACTGAAATCGAACCGTCCGAGAATTTCAACTGCTCCTGATGGTAAGGTGCGCCCCAGATCGTCAGTGGCGATAAAACTACAGGAGTAGAGATTGGCAAGATCAATAACATTTACCCCTCCGCCACGCATTTCCGGACTTCTTTCGAAGGGATCATTCACATCGCGAATTTGAATTTGCATCCAGGGTGGACAGCTAAAATGACCTTCGACTTTGGCGTAAGCTTGCGAAAGCAATTCGGTCATCCCATATTCGGAGTGAATAGTTTCGAGGCCGAGCTTAGCTTTCAGCTCCGAATGAAGCGCTTCGCGGGTGAGTTCTTTCCGCCGCCCCTTCATTCCTCCCGTTTCCATTACGATTGTATTCGAAAGCTTCATGGAGTATCGCTCCGAAAAATCGAGTAAGGCGTAGCTAACGCCAATAAGCATCGTGGGCTGCGACTGATCAGAAAGCACGTGGGCCAATTCCGAAAGATCGTCCAAATAAAATCCGCTACCAGCAACTTGGCTCCGTTTAATAAGGTCATCAACCATATAAACCAGCGAAGAGTCGCCTTGAGCCACATAATTCGGCAAAAGAGCCAAAATACGATACTGCGATGGATCGCCATAAACGAGTTGGAAGCCATGTCGAAATGACCTTTCGTAAAGGGAAATGCGGTACAATTCGTGCCGGGACCGCTCCATATTGGCGGTGCCGCTGCTGCGAAAAGTTATTTCTGGCGTAAAGCTTCCCAAGGCCACCCGTCGGGTTTTAAAAAATTGAATGGGCAAGAAAGGAATATCTTCAAATCGATGAACGGCG
Source organism: Flavobacteriales bacterium (assembly GCA_038321615.1). Classification (GTDB taxonomy): domain Bacteria; phylum Bacteroidota; class Bacteroidia; order Flavobacteriales_D; family Cryomorphaceae; genus JBBQFC01. Next base: position 5,069 of record JBBQFC010000009.1, read on the forward strand.
GCTGGCGTGCGGCGAATCATACCGGCAAAAGCCCTGTAAACCGGATTGCTATTGTACTGCAAGCGATAGATTTCCAAAGCCAATTTTTTAAATTCCGATGAATCCTGGATGTTAAAAATCGCTTCTTCTATCTTTGGGTAGGCTCGCAAGTAGGGCTGTTAAATGGGAAATTGTACTTTTACAAAGATACGAACGCATCAAATGTCCACTGCCCAAATATTCAAACTTATTGCAGCCTTAACATGCCTTGGCTTATTTGCGGCATGCGATGACGGTAATACCTTTCCCGATGAGCCTGTGATCAACAGTTTATCTTGGGATAATTCACTCGAACACCTGATCGTAGAATTCACCGATGGCGATGGTGATTTTGGAATTGATGGAGAAGATTCCCGATTTCCATTGTATGTAAACGGCGATAGCAGTATGGTCAATCCATATTACTACAACCTTTGGATCGACTATTTCGAGAAGCAAGATGGAGAATGGGTTTTGATAGAACCTGAGAACACCTTCAGCTTTCGTGTACCAGTGCTCACTCCCGATGGTCAGAATAAGCAGCTCGATGTGTTGATTACGAATGATTTAAGTACGGAAATACCCTATTTGCTCTCCGAAAGCGATACGATTAAATTTCGGGTTACCATGGTCGATCGCGCCTTGCGTGAGAGTGTACCCATGGAAACGGAAGTTATTATCGCTCCGCAATAAATTCGAAGTAGGAAAGCGCCAGCTAGATCTCCGCGATCTTGGAAGATCATGACCAATGATTATCAGATTTCAGGAGATTAACTCAAAAGCTTCTGGCAGTCCTATAAAAGGTAGGTATATCAGGCATTGTTAGTTCTAATTGCATGCCTGATTTTTATTCCCTTCAAAATATTACATTTGCAGCCCATTGCCCGGATGGTGAAATCGGTAGACACGCAGGACTTAAAATCCTGTGGCCTCGCGGCTGTGTGGGTTCAAGTCCCACTCCGGGTACTGCGCAAAGGCGTAGATTAGAACTCCGACTACGGTCGGAGTTTTTTTTTGACATCGCCTGCCTTGTCAAGGCTTTTCCGCATCGGCAACATCGATAATTCCACCGATTATTTCCGAGAAGTCGAAATCTTCGCGATCGTAAGTAACGCCCAGGCGAACGATTACCATATTTCTATCTGGATGAATGGAGACTTGCTGACCGTGGTAGCCTCCCATCCAATAGCTCGTAGAATCGTAGGCAGGGAAATGCCCCCCCTGGTTTAACCAAAAGTGCCCGCCGTAAGCCCCTTCGCTGGCTTCGGCTGGTACGCGCACAAATTCCACCCAAGTGGGATCAATAATCTGTCGACCGTTCCAATTACCATTATTTAGATACAGCAATCCCAATTTGGCCCAATCGCGCGCGCTGGCATAGGTGTACGAGGAGCCTGCAAAGTGGCCACTCGGGTCTATTTCCATGGTGAACGTTTTAGCGCCGATAGGCCCAAAGAGCTTGCGATACGGAAAGTTCCAATAGTCCATGTCTCCGTCGAACGCCTGACGCATTGCCGCGGCTATTATATTGGTAGTACCAGATGAGTATTTAAACTCTTCGCCAGGGTCGTATTCCGCTTCGAAGCTGGCCGCATAGGCCCCAAATCCATACGCGTGATAGAGCATGAGCGTGGTATTCGTCACGCTCCCATATTCTTCATTCCATTCCAATCCGGAGTTGGCATGTAGCATATCATTCAGTTCAATTTTCGCGCGCTCATCATCCTGCCAGCCGTCAATCGGCATTGGGGTATCCAAATTCCAAAAACCATCTTTCGCCAGTATACCCGCCAAGGTGGCTGTAACGCTTTTGGCCATACTCCATCCGAGCAGTGGAGTGTTTTGATCGATTCCGTCGCCGTAAGCTTCTCCGATTATTGCACCGTTTTTCACCACGAGTATGGCTCGCGTGTTCTTCTTGTTTTCGCCTGGTAAGTCGAATGCTCTTTGCAGTGCGGCAGTCATTTCGGGGCTACCCTTCCTTTGTTCATCAGGCCAAATATCGGGCGTGTAAAATGTTTTACCGGTACGATTGCCTTGGTTTTCTAAGATGCGCAAATCGGCTGCTTTAACCATGGTGCAGCCAAATCCTTCGCGGTAAAGAGCTACTTTTTTATGAAAGCCCCAAACGCTGCTTCGCACCGTTTTGGTTTCATGATCTACGGTATTATTCGATAGCCCCAAAAGGCTGTAATTTAAGTCAGTAGCTTCAGCTTCTTCTTGGCTGAGTCCTGATACAAATATGCACGAGCACAGTACTTTTGCGTTGTAGCCAGCCGCAATTTCTAAGGAAGGATAAACCCAAATCCGAAAGGCAACAGTTACCAACAGCATGAAGGCGAGTGCCCAACCTAAGAGTTTCTTCGTCATGTTGTTTCGAATGTTTTAGGGATATTTGTGCTTAAGAAGTATTTAGGGCGAATGTCGCAAAGAGTGTCAAACTTATCGCAGATATTAGCGTAAAATTGTCAGATTACCGCTTATGAGAACTGTTTTCGTTTATTCCATCTACCACCGTGTTGCCTTTGTGATTGGCTTGGCGTACGTCATACTGATGAACTATCTGGCCAACGCCATTCCGTTCGGCGGTCAAACCACAGCCGACATAAGCAATCTGCATCCTACTTTAATCACTCCCGCCGGATATGCTTTTTCAATCTGGGGGCTCATCTACCTGAGTTTCGCCGTTTTCGCTTATTATCAACTTCGCCGTGGAAAGGATGTACGTTTTTTCCGAATGGCCTGGCCTTGGGCAATACTCAATTTCATTGCAAATGGGCTGTGGCTTCTGGCTTTTCAGAACGAGTGGTTCGCTATATCGGTGGTATTGATGCTGTTTATGTTATTCACGCTGTTCCAGATATTTCGGATGTTTTACAGGCTGAAACGCGCTATTAGTACTACTAATCGTTTCTTTTTTCAGGTACCTTTTAGTATCTATTTTGGGTGGCTCAGCATCGCATCGGTCGTGAATGTAGCGGTTTGGCTTAAAACGCTTAACAACGCGTCGATCGCCGATGGCGAATTGATGATTGCCCTAATTATGCTCACTGTGGCGGCAACGCTCGGGTTGCTTTTGGTGCTGCGTTTTCAAGACTATATATACGCGCTCACTATTGTTTGGGCCCTGGTAGCTATCTGGCAAAACCCGTCGAGCATCGAAGTGGTTGCCAACTATTCGAAAGTGGCGGCCTTCGTTTTGGCAGGATTCATTCTGGGTATTTTTGTAATGGATCGAATCAAAGTTGCTCAATACGGACGTACGATCAATCAGTAAGGAGTAGCCTCAGTCCGGCCATTATTTTCTTAGTCGATCCGGCTTTGCCCACCACATAATTCCTGGCACGCACCCCTAATTCTTCGCGCTTCGCATGGTTCTTTCCAATCTCGTGAAACAATTTGAATAGCTCGTTTTCGTTGGCAATTGAAAATCCTGCTCCAAGTGCAACCAGATCTTTAGCTTCTTGAAATTTCTGATAATTTGGCCCAAAAACTATGGGCACCCCGAAAGCTGCGGCCTCCAGCGTGTTGTGAATCCCTACGCCAAACCCACCACCGATGTATGCTATATCGGCTAATTGGTAGAGACTGCTGAGCAATCCCATGCGATCTATTACAAGCGTCTTAATATTCGTTTCGGTTGCAAAACGGCTCATCCTGATGGCATTGGGCCATTGGCTTTCCAATTCATCCAGGTGATTTTCATGCAATTCGTGCGGCGCAATGATGATCAACAAATCTTTATCCGACCTATTCGAATAGTGTTTTAACAGGGCTTCGTCCTTTGGCCAGGTGCTTCCTGCGACTAAAACAAATCGACCTTCGCATAGATTGGTAAGGCCTTCCGGCAATGGTGGTGCGTTTTGAGCAATCTCAAGGACCCGGTCAAAGCGCGTGTCGCCCGCTACTTCTGCCCTTTTTATTCCTACGGACTCGAGAAGCGCTGCGCTTGTCTGGTTTTGGCAATATATTCGCGCCATCGATCGCAGACTCTTCGCAAACCAACGGCCCCCAGGTTTAAAATAGACTTGTTCCTTCCGGAAAATAGCCGATATCATTACTACATCTACTTTTCGGGTGGCCGATTCACGAAGGAGATTATGCCACACTTCGTACTTCACCAAAATCAAGATTTTTGGCTCCACCAAGTCGAGTATTTTTCGCGCGTTGCGTGGAGTGTCAAGAGGGAGGTAGGCCACCTGATTTACTGCGTTATAATTCTTTCGCAATTCGTACCCCGATGGGCTAAAAAAAGTGAGGGTGATAGGAATAGCAGGGAATTCCCTGCGAAGTGCTTCAATTACCGGCCGACCTTGTTCAAATTCACCCGCAGAAGCGCAATGCATCCAAATCCCATTTTTATGCGCCGGGTCGAATGTTTCTTCCCAATCTTTTCGGCCTTTCACCCAGCTTTGAGCCTTCTTGTTAAAAAGGGCAAAAACCCGAATCGCTAAACCGTACAGCCGGATACCTGCGGTGTAGGCAAGCTGCATTAATCCAAATAGAATTTATCGGCCACCTGGCGGTACACGGGAAATACCCAGCCTAATTTGATTCCGAAAAGCAGGTCCAAATAATCGCCATCGGTAATTGCCATTTGGTCGATATTGTAGGATCTGTAATCGCCGGTAAATCCTTGATAGAAATCAAAACCGGCGTAGAAATTAATCTTTTTACTGTTGTCAAAGTGCTGGTAACCTATAAATTGATTCAAAGCCAAACCTGCACGTTTTCGGTCGTAACCCTTGCGATAATCACCCTCGAGTGGGGCATATTCATCTTGGCGAATTTCGATCCATGTGCGGTGTTCGAAATAATCGAGTCCTAATTTTATAACCAATCCAGAATTGGGATTAGGGCCGATAATCGGAAAGATTTTTCCGATGTAAAGGCCTCCGGCATAACCCCTTTGGGAAACTAAAATCGAGATTGCTTCCCCTTCAATTCCGACAATCTCATTCCGATCATTTCGCAGTTCGCGGAAAAGTGATCCTTCGTCCTTCACGTTGCTCCCAAATTGAAATCCGAAATCCATTCCAAACAAAATATTCTTCGGGGTTTTATAGGCATAGCTAAATCCGATTTCAACCGGATTTCCGTAGAGCTCTGCAAAGTCGCCAGCTGCCGAATAATAGCCCACTTGAAATTGAAAGAGTGACATGCCCACGCCTTTATCGGCGACCGAGTTTTGCGCTAAGCTTACGGTCGATAAAGCAAGGAAACTGATGCTGGCTAAAATCTTGTTTTTCATAGGTTATTTAGGACATTTCGGTAAGAGCCAAGGGCACGTCAATATGTAGAAAAGCGTATATTCGCCCTCGCAAAATTAAGCCATTTCATGAAGAAAATTCAAATGGTCGACCTCAAGTCGCAATACGACCAAATGCAAGAAGAGATCGATCAGGCAGTACTCTCTGTAATTCGCTCCACTGCATTTATCAACGGGCCCGAAGTAAAATCATTTCAAGCTGAGCTGGAAGCCTACCTCGATGTAAAGCATGTAATACCATGTGCAAATGGTACCGATGCCCTTCAAATAGCTATGATGGCGCTTAAGCTTCAACCGGGCGATGAGGTAATTACTGCCAATTTCACCTATGTGGCTACCGCCGAAGTGATCAATTTACTGCAGCTCACCCCTGTATTGGTCGATGTAGATCCGCATACTTTTAACATTGATCCGGAGGCAATAAGAGCCGCGATTACTTCTAAAACCAAGGCCATTGTGCCGGTTCACCTTTTCGGCCAATGCGCCCCAATGCATGAGATTCTTCAAATTGCAAAAGAGCACAACCTTTACGTTATCGAAGATACAGCTCAAGCAATCGGGGCCGTGTATACTTTTCCTGACGGAAGCACGGCGAAAGCAGGTACGATGGGTCACGTTGGCGCTACTTCCTTCTTCCCAAGTAAAAACCTGGGTTGTTATGGCGATGGTGGAGCCATCTTTACCAACGATGATGATTTGGCGCAGATGCTACGAGTGGTTGCTAATCACGGTCAGACGCGGCAATATTATCACGATGAAGTGGGTGTAAATTCGCGACTGGACTCCATTCAAGCTGCCATACTGCGCATAAAATTGCGGCGACTCGATGGTTATGCTGCGGCTCGCAACAAGGCTGCGGCATACTATGACAAGGCCTTTAGTAATACATCGAAACTTACTACACCAGTGCATTTTGGCAATTCTACGCACGTGTTTCATCAATACACCTTGATATTGCACGGTGTAGATCGCGATGCGATGCGAAAATTTCTTGACGACCAAGGCGTGCCCGCTATGATCTATTATCCGGTGCCTCTCCATCTACAGAAAGCTTACCGCGACACGCGTTATACCGAAGGCTCCTTTCCGGTAACGGAAAAGCTCTGCGAAACGGTGATTTCGCTACCTATGCAAACCGAATTAGAGCATGACCAACTCCAGCATATTACGGAGTCGGTGCTCGCTTACCTAAACGATAATCTATGAAAATTGCAGTGATCGGTACGGGCTATGTTGGCCTCGTAACCGGAACTTGTTTTGCCGAAACAGGCAATGAAGTAATTTGTGTCGACATTGATGCTGGCAAGGTAGAACGCATGAAAAATGGGGAAGTACCCATTTATGAGCCTTACCTGGAGACCATATTTCACCGAAATATCAAGCAGGGTCGGCTCAGCTTTACCACCAATCTTAGCGACGGTATCCAAGATGCCCAAATCATTTTTCTCGCCCTTCCTACACCTCCCGGCGAAGATGGCTCTGCCGATCTTTCATACGTTTTGGGCGTAGCCGAGCAACTGGGTAAAATGATCACATCTTACAAGATCATTGTCGACAAAAGCACAGTGCCCGTTGGTACTTCCGACTTGGTGTACGAGCGCATAGCCAAATTTGCCAAGGTGGAATTCGATGTTGTTTCCAATCCGGAATTTCTCCGGGAAGGCTTTGCAGTCGAAGATTTTATGAAGCCCGATCGTGTGGTGATTGGGACCAGCTCAACCCGCGCAGCCAAGGTGATGGAAGATTTATACAAACCTTTCGTACGCCAGGGTAACCCCTTGATAGTGATGGACGAGCGATCAGCAGAGCTCACGAAATATGCCGCAAACGCTTTCCTCGCAACCAAGATCACCTTCATGAACGAGATTGCAAACTTTTGCGAACTCGTTGGTGCCGATGTGGATAAAGTGCGCGCCGGAATTGGTAGCGACAGCCGTATAGGTAAGCGCTTTCTTTTTCCAGGTATTGGCTACGGCGGGAGTTGTTTTCCAAAAGATGTCCAGGCTTTAGCCAAAAGCGGCGATCAATACGGCTACCATTTTGAGATTCTCGATGCCGTACTTGGGGTAAACGATCGCCAGAAGCTTTCGCTTATCGAAAAATTAAAAACGTATTACAAGGGCGATTTGAAGGGTAAGGTCTTTGCCATGTGGGGATTGGCATTTAAGCCCGATACCGATGACATTCGCGAAGCACCCGCTCTTTACATGATCGATGCGCTGCTCGAAGCGGGTGCTACTGTGCGCGCCTTCGACCCCGAAGCTATGGCCAATGTGCAAAAGCTTTATGGGGAGAAAATTTACCTCTGCGAAAATATGTACGAAGCGCTCCAAGGCAGCGATGCTTTATTGATCGCCACGGAGTGGTCGGTGTTCCGCAATCCCGATTTCGATAAAGTAACGGCGGCTCTTCCTTCAAAGAAAATATTTGACGGTCGAAACCTCTACGATGGAGAGCGCATGAAAGAACTCGGATTTTATTACGAAAGTATTGGCCGGAAAATAATAGATCAGCAATCATGAAAAAGCGCGTGTTAATTACCGGTGCAGCCGGGTTTTTAGGGTCTCACCTCTGCGATCGCTTCTTAGCTGAAGGCTATGAAGTAGTTGGGATGGATAATTTGATCACTGGAGATCTCAAGAATATCGAGCATCTTTTTCCTTCTGCCGATTTCACGTTTTACCATCACGATGTAAGCAATTTCGTCCATGTAGCTGGCCCGCTCGATTATATCCTGCATTTCGCATCGCCCGCGAGCCCTATCGATTATCTAAAAATTCCAATCCAGACTCTAAAAGTGAGTTCGCTGGGCACGCATAACTTGCTCGGGTTGGCGAAAGCCAAGAACGCTCGGATTTTGGTGGCTAGTACAAGCGAAATATACGGTGACCCAGAAATACACCCGCAACCCGAATCTTATTGGGGCAATGTAAATCCGATCGGCCCACGCGGCGTTTACGATGAAGCCAAACGATTTCAAGAAGCTATTACCATGGCTTACCACCGTTTTCACGGATTGGAAACGCGTATGGTGCGAATATTCAACACGTATGGCCCGCGCATGCGTCTGAACGATGGACGCGTACTCCCGGCATTTATTGGTCAAGCCCTTCGGGGCGAAAATTTTACAGTATTCGGCGATGGCTCGCAAACGCGCTCCTTTTGCTATGTCGACGATCTGGTGGAAGGTATTTACCGCCTTTTGCTTTCCGATGTGAGCGAACCAATAAACATTGGAAACCCCGATGAAATAACCATTCTTGAATTTGCGGAAGAGATCATTAAGCTCACAGGTGCGAAAACCAAAATCATTTACGAAGACCTCCCGCACGACGATCCGAAAAAGCGGCGACCCGATATTACGCAGGCCCGGCAATTACTCGGTTGGGAACCAAAAGTACACCGCAGTGAAGGTCTTAAGCATACTTTGGCTTATTTTGAGTCGCTCGATGAGCAGGATCTGTACAAAAAGGAGCACAAGGCTTTCGAAAAGTATATACGCCGCTAATGGATTATTTCGCCCACGAATCGGCTATTATTGACGAAGGTGCAGAAATTGGCGCCGGAACAAAAATCTGGCATTTCTGCCATATTATGCCCGGTGCTGTGCTCGGTAAAGCCTGCAATTTGGGTCAGAACGTAATGGTAGCTGGAGATGTGGTGCTTGGTGATAATGTAAAGGTTCAAAACAATGTGAGCATTTACAGCGGAGTGACCTGTGAAGACGATGCTTTTTTAGGGCCTTCTATGGTTTTTACGAATGTTACAAACCCGAGAAGCGCCGTAAACCGCCGCGGCCAATACGCCCGCACTATGGTGAGGCGAGGGGCATCTATAGGCGCAAATGCGACCATAGTTTGTGGCAATGAAATAGGTGAATACGCTTTTATTGGTGCCGGTGCAGTGGTAACACGTGCCGTGCCAGCTTATGCGCTGGTAGTCGGCAATCCGGCAAGGCAATCGGGCTGGATGAGCCAATACGGGCATCGATTGAATTTTGATGAAAAAGGAATGGCTCAATGTCCCGAAAGTGGCGACTGGTATAGCCTGAAGGACAATAAGGTGAGAAAAGTATGAGTGAAGGACCCTTAAAATTTGCGGTAGTGGGCTGCGGCCACATCGGAAAGCGTCATGCAGAGATGATCGAGCGCAACGAAGAGTCTGTTTTGGTGGGCTTAGTAGATACCAAACCCCGCGCAGAGCTCGGCCTGGCCGCTTTCGACGCACCGCTTTACAGCGACATGGATAGCTTGATCGCTAAGCATCCCGACATTGATGTGGTATGTGTTTGCACGCCAAATGGTCTGCACGCCGCGCAATCTATTCTCGCACTCGAGCATAAAATGCACGTGGTCTGCGAAAAGCCCATGGGCCTGTCGAAGCAGAGCTGCGAGCAAGTGATTTACAAAGCGTTGCAAATGAGCAGGCACGTTTTCTGCGTGATGCAAAATCGCTACTCTCCACCTTCGGTTTGGCTAAAGGAAATAATGGATCAAAAGCGATTGGGTGAAATATTTTTAGTTGAAGTGAACTGTTATTGGAACCGCGATGAGCGCTATTATAAGCAGGAAGGGTGGAAAGGCAAAGCCGACCTGGATGGTGGCACCCTGTTTACTCAGTTCTCACATTTCATCGATATAATGTATTGGCTCTTCGGCGATATTGAAAATATTCAAGGGCGATTTTCGGATTTCAATCACAAAGGACTTACTGATTTCGAAGATAGCGGCCTCGTCACTTTCGACTTCGTGCAAGGCGGGATTGGCTCTCTAAATTATTCTACTTCTGTGTGGGACGCCAATCTCGAAAGCAGTATGACCGTTATTGGCAGCAAAGGCAGTGTGAAAGTGGGCGGACAGTATATGAATGAAGTAGAATATTGCCATGTGGCAGATTATACGATGCCCCAATTGGCGGAAGCCAGCCCTGCCAACGATTACGGCTCTTATAAAGGCAGCGCAGCAAACCACCATTTTATTATCCAAAATGTGGTAGATACCTTGAGAAACCGAAATGTAGCTACCACCAACGCGCTCGAAGGGCTGAAAGTAGTCGATATAATCGAGCGTATTTACAAAGTGAGAAATTTGAACAAGAACCTATGATTTATAATGATTTAGTAGCCCGCAAAAAAAAACTTGCGGTCGTTGGCCTTGGATATGTTGGCTTGCCAATTGCTTTGGAGTTTGCCCGAAAAATTAAGGTAATAGGGTTTGACATAAACCAAGCCCGCATCGACCAGATGAGAGGCGGGATTGACCCCAGCAAAGAGTTAAAGGCGAGTGATTTTGAAGGGTGTGATATTTCGTTTACGGCCAGGCCCGAAGAATTGGCAGAAGCCAATTTTTACATTATTGCGGTACCCACTCCTATTGACATCGGCAATAAGCCCGATCTCAGACCTATCCTGAGCGCTTCGACTACCGTGGGTAAAGTGCTTAAAAAAGGCGATTATGTGGTATTCGAAAGTACCGTATATCCCGGTTGTACCGAAGAAGATTGTGTCCCGGTTCTTGAAGCCGAGTCGGGTTTGAAATTTCACGAAGACTTCAAGGTGGGCTATAGCCCCGAGCGGATAAATCCGGGCGACAAAGACCATACGCTCCGAAGTATCGTTAAAGTGAGCTCAGGCTGTGACCCGATTTCAGCCGAAGAAATTGCTAAGGTATATGAGTTGGTGGTCGATGCCGGCGTGCACCGAGCCAGCTCCATACGTGTTGCAGAAGCCGCGAAAATTATTGAGAACACTCAGCGAGATGTAAATATTGCCTTGATCAATGAGTTTTCCATCATTTTTAATAAAATGGGGATCAACACCTACGAAGTACTCGAAGCGGCAGGCACCAAGTGGAATTTCCTTCCGTTCCGGCCAGGCTTGGTTGGAGGTCACTGCATAGGTGTAGACCCGTACTACCTAACCCACAAGGCCGAAAAGTTGGGCTACCACGCGCAGATTATTAATTCAGGCCGATTTGTAAATGACTCAATGGGCGGCTACGTAGGGAAGCAAACGGTGAAAAAAATTATCGCCCAAGGCAAGAGTATTCAACAAGCCCGCGTATTGGTAATGGGCGCTACCTTCAAGGAAAACGTCAGCGATGTGCGCAATTCGAAAGTGGTTGATACTATCCGCGAGTTACAGTCATTTCAAGTGAAGGTAGATGTGGTGGATCCACATGCTTCGTCCGAAGAAATCGAGCACGAATACGGCTATACCCTTATCGAAAAACCCCAGCCGAAGTACGACGCAGTCATCATAGCAGTGAATCATGCCGAGTATATGAACTTGCCCCAATCTTATTTCACAGAACTCCTTAATGAAGTGGCCTTAGTGGTCGATTTGAAAGGCGTGTACCGCGGGAAGATCAAAGATTTTGCTTATTGGAGTTTGTAAGGATTATTTAAGTCCTACCGAGAGTTTTTTAACGATCTAAAACCACTTTAGTCATCGGGTTCGATAAATCGTTTATGGGGTAAGTGTAAAGGGTATTTGATACGATCAATCCAAATGCATAAACGATCTCAAATTATGAATACGCTAATCCACCCCATAGTATCACTCAAACGGATACCTTAAGCCCCACTTACCGCGCATTTCGTCCATCAATTTCATAATGGAGTAGGTCTCTGCGAGTGGCATAACGGGACTTTCTATTTTTCCTGCACGAATGCATGCCACCACTTCGGAAATCTGATAACTAAAACCGTTTTCGTCTGTCGGAACTAGGGTTTCCTCCGATTTTTCGATCGCATTGGTGCCATTGTGAAGGTGAATGTTGTACCTATCTGCCCGCATAAATTCAGGAATCAATATATAGCCCTTGGCGCCGTAAATCAAGGCGTCGTTTCGCATCCAAAGATTATAGCTGGTAGAAATATTGACTAAGCATCCCGAATGGAATTGAAACATGTAGTGGGCCACTTCGTCCACCCCCTTGTCGCTGAATCGAGTCATTGACAATACTTTTTCCGGAAGGTTGCCCAAGATATAGGTGATAAAGGAAATGGGGTAAACCCCCATGTCGAGCGTAACACCGCCCGCCAGATTCGGATCCGTCAATCGCTTCTCATAACGCGGAGACACAAAGCCGCCGAAGCTGAGATTGACTGATTTTACTTCGCCAATCAATCCATCGAGGAGGTTACTTCGCAGTTTCTGAACAGCAGGAAGAAATCGTGTCCACATGGCTTCCATTAAAAACAAGCCTTTCGATTTTGCTATTTCGATGAGGGCTTCGGCCTGTGCAGCGTTTACGGTAAACGGCTTTTCTATCAGCACATGTTTTCCTTTTTCGAGCGCCAGCTTGGCATTCTCGAAATGGAAGTTGTGCGTTGTAGCCACATAAATGACGTCTATTTCGTCGTCAGCAACCAATTGTTCGTAGCTGAGCGCCTTGGCAATCTGAAACCTATCTGCGAAGGATTGGGCTCTTTCAGGAGATTTTGAACCTACGGCTACAAGAGTCGCTTCACTGCTCTTTTGCAATGCTTCGGCCATTTTGGATGCGATGATTCCTGCACCCATTATTCCCCAACGAGCGATTCGATTTGATTGATCCTCCATTTAGATTTTCATCGTCACTTAAATCACTTCAGCCGAAGCTGTTTCTAAAGCCCGATCAACTTTTTTAAATAGCCCTTGAAGCACTTTTCCGGGGCCAACTTCTATTACCTCGGTGCATCCATCGGCGATCATCTGTTGCATGGTCTGCGTCCAGCGAACGGGAGCCGTAAGTTGCTTGATTAAGTTCAACTTGATAGTTTCGGCATCGGCGGTAGCTTGGGCTGTAACATTCTGATAGATTGGGCAGTGCGGCGAACGAATTTCGGTGTTTTCAATAGCTGCTGCCAATCGCGTACGAGCGGGCTCCATGAGGGGAGAGTGAAAGGCTCCACCAACAGGCAATCGCAAGGCGCGCTTGGCACCAGCATCGGTAAGCGCTGCGCAGGCGGCATCTACAGCGGCTAATTCGCCACTGATAACAAGCTGTCCGGGACAGTTGTAATTGGCAGCCACTACTACACCCGTGATCTTACCGCAAACTTCTTCTACCACTCCATCTTCGAGACCGAGAATGGCTGCCATCGCACCTTGGGTGATGTCGCAAGCCGCCTGCATGGCTTCGGCTCGTTCTGCCACCAGGCGAAGCCCCGATGCGAAATCCAAAGCATTTGCTGCTACCAAGGCGGAAAACTCTCCCAAACTATGACCTGCCACAAAATCTGGTCGGAATGAGTCGCCAAGTGATTTGGCAAGAATTACGGAGTGCAAAAAGATGGCGGGCTGTGTGATGCGCGTAGCTTTCAGAGCTTCATCATCGCCGTCGAACATGACCTCCGTGATATCGAATCCCAGAATTTTGCCGGCCTCCTGGAACAGCGCCTTGGCCAAAGCGCTGGAATCGAAAAGTTCTTTTCCCATTCCTACAAATTGAGACCCCTGCCCGGGGAAGACGTAAGCTTTCATATGGTTAAATTAGTTTGCGACAATAATACGCATTGAAGGCGATCAAAAAAAAATCCGGCCTAAGCCGGATTTTCAAAATTTTCGCAAGCGCTTAATTTCTATTCCCCAGAAAGCGAAGCATGAAAAGGAACAAGTTCACAAAGTCGAGGTAAAGATTTAAAGCACCCATAATGGCGAGCTTCGAGCCTTCTTCGGTGGTGGCATCCGTAACCATTCCTATTTGCTTGATCTTTTGCATATCACACCTGTCCAAGACGATTGCGTTTGAGCATGACTTCTCCATGTCAGCGTGATTTTCAAGCACAAAATTCGTAGATTTTAAATATACCCCCCTTACTATTCTAAAATACGGACAACTGTAGGGGTAAATCTCGGATTTCTTTTCCTTTTAAAAAGGGTTTATCGAGCCATTCTTGGAGATTTATTTTTACAAATAGATTTAGTCGAACAAAGGCCACTAAGTTGGATAGATGCCAAGGGTGTTTTGCTTCCTTCTGAAGCACTTTGAGTAAGAGTATAGTGATCAGTGCTGTCCAAATCTGTATCATCACCGCGTTGAGACTCGTTCCGACGAATGACTTGATTTTCAGGTGTGTTTTAATGTCCTTGAAAAAGGACTCTATGCTCCATCTGCGCTTGTAGAGTTCGGATATGGTCGTTGCTGTCCAAGTTAAGTTGTTTGTGAGTAGCTGAAGGTACTGCTGCGTTTGTTCATCCCACACTTCCACCATCCGCAACTCCTTGTCATATTTGTTCTTTGTGGCTGGATGGATGGGGCATACTTGATAATCCTGTAGAATGGCGGGGTTAGCCATATCAGTTGCGCCTACCAGTCGCGGAGTGGACGATAGCTTGATGTTATCTTTACCACGGATCACAAAGAATACGCCTTGATCATCTAAGGATTTCATCCATTTAAAATCAACATACCCCCGATCGGCAACCACAATGCTGCCTGATGGAAACTCCATGTCGTGAGCCGCTTTCACGTCGTGCCGTTTTCCATCAGTTACATCTACAAAGACGGGCATGCATCCGTCAAAATCGAGCACGGTGTGGAGTTTTATGGCTCCTTTCTTCTTGCGGAAATGAGCCCAATCAAACAGGTTTAAACACAGATCAATGGTCGTGGAATCTAAGAGATAGATTTTCCTTTTCGGCAGAAGAATCCGCTTCTTTCTCAGTGTCGGCTCGAATTTATCGTAGAGCTGGTGGTACATCGCCTCAAAGACCTTCCAAGAACGATGCTGATTGTTGTAGGCCAAACTCGACTTATTCATCGCTCGGGTAAGACCTAAATGATACAAATCACCCGTGGCGGAGCGCATCCCATTGCATATTTCATTCAGACTGTTGGACTTTGAAAACTGGCAAAAAACCATCGTCACGAAGTGCATCCACGCATCATTGCCCTTAGAGTGTTTGTTAGACTGGTACTCTTTGACCAAATTGTTAAAAGAATCTTTTCCGAATTTTTGGAATATTTGAGCAAATAAAGTGATCTTCATCGCGGGGTTGGTTTGTTTTGTGTTCCAACTTTAAACATACCGGATTTCTCCGGGCCAACCCCATTATTTTTACCCTATTTCTAAACGTCTTGGACAGGTGTGTTTGCATATCATAAGCGGTGAGGCCTGTGAATACCAATACCCCGATACCGCTGATGATATAATCCATCGTACCGCTTTGCATGAACATGTTCACTACGGAAGCGATAATCAAACCAATAAGTGCCATGATTAAAATGGAACCCATCTTTGTAAGATCGGTTTGGGTGGTATATCCCAATACAGCCATCGTTCCGAAAGTGGCGGCCGTAATGAAAAAGGTGATGAAGATGCTACTCTGGGTGTAAGCCAAAAATATAAAGCTCAAACTCATACCCATTAGTAAAGCGTAGAATACAAATACGGCTATCATGGCCGTACTCGAGAGCTTTTTATAACCAAAGCCCATGAGCAATACCAATCCAAAAGGGGCTATCATTACAATCCATCCCAAAATAGACAAGCTGCCCGTGGCGTTGTACAAATAGGAGAGTAAAACTTCACTGGTACCAAACCAATAAGCCATCACACCAGAGATTGCCAGTGCAGCGGCCATATAGCTCATCACACTGTTTACAAAGTTTTTGGTAATGCTTATTGCACCAGCTCCTGCTGATGGCACGGGGTCATTCCAATTAGAAATACGGTTTTCAGTTTCCATTTTTAGTCGAGTTTCGAAGTAATCAAAGTTATAAATTCGGCGCGAGTTGAGTCTTTCAAAAATTCACCGTAAAAAGCGGAAGTAGTAGTTTTGGAATTTTGCTTCTGCACACCGCGCATCTGCATGCACATGTGTCGGGCTTCTATTACCACGGCTACTCCTATCGGATTTAAAGCGTCTTGAATGCAATCGCGAATCTGATTTGTCAGACGTTCCTGTACCTGCAATCTTCGTGCAAATGCGTCTACGATGCGTGGAATCTTGCTCAACCCGACAATTCGTCCGTTAGGAATGTACGCTATGTGAGCCTTGCCAAAGAAGGGTAGGAGGTGATGCTCGCAAAGGCTGTACACCTCGATATCCTTTACCAAGACCATTTGGTTGTAATCTTCTTCAAATAGCGCCGACCGCAATATTGCATCGGGGTCTTCGCTGTAGCCTTTGGTCAAAAATTCCATGGCTTTTGCCGCTCGCACAGGTGTGTCTATCAGCCCATTTCGGTTGCTCTCTTCCCCCAAAAGATCGAGTATTCGCTTGTAATGTTCAGCGATTTCTGCGGTGTTATCGGTGGCTCTATGATTCATCTTCCCTACTTTACTCACCCAGATATTCGGCGTAGTTATTCTCTGTTTCGTGCAAACGGATACGGTGTAATTTGCAACCGTGCTTGCTGACATGGCTTGCTAATTGCTCCCAAATAGCTACTGCCAAATTTTCAGTGCTCGGCATGATATTTTTGAGGAAGGGCACATCCAAATTCAGATTGCGATGATCGACATGTGCTGTAATGTGCTCCTTGATCAAAGCGCTCAAGATTTTGAGATCTATTACACAACCCGTTTCCGGATCTGGACTGCCGCTAACCGTTACGAAAAGCTCGTAATTATGGCCATGCCAGTTGGTATTGGCACATTTGCCAAACACTTCCAGATTCTTCTCTTCACTCCACTTGGGATTCCACAGTTTATGAGCCGCATTAAATCGCTCCCGCCGTGTAACATAAACCCTCGCCATGCATTGAAATTATAGCCTGCAAATATACAACCTTATTTAGGATGCTTCGGTTCGAATCAAAAAGCGAAAACAATATCTTTGGCGGCACCTAAACATATTTGAAATGATTGTAATTACTGGGGCTGCGGGCTTCATTGGGAGCGTATTAGTAGCTGAGCTCAACAAGGCAGGTTACAAGGACTTGATACTGGTAGATGATTTTGCTCGACCCGAAAAGGAAAATAACTGGAAGGACAAGACCTTTTCTCAAAAGGTTGAACGCGCCGATTTCTTCCAATGGCTGGATGCCAATAATAAGCTGGTGTACTTCATCTTCCATATTGGTGCACGCACCGATACTACAGAGTTCGACCGATCGATATTCGACGAGCTTAACCTGCACTACACGCAAAACATGTGGAATAGCTGTGTGAAATATGGCATTCCATTGGTTTATGCCAGCTCGGGCGCAACTTATGGCTTAGGCGAGTTGGGCTACAGCGACTCGCACCACGTTGTAAGCCAGCTAAAACCGCTCAATCCTTACGGCGATTCGAAAAATGATTTTGATAAGTGGGCCCTGGCGCAAACCGAGCAACCCTATTTCTGGGCCGGCCTCAAGTTTTTTAATGTCTATGGCCCTAACGAATACCATAAAGGGCGAATGGCCTCGGTGATTTTTCACGCATTCAATCAAATAAAGAATAAGGGTTCTGTGAAGCTTTTTCGCTCACACAATTCCGAATATAAACATGGCGAACAACTTCGCGATTTCGTTTATGTGAAAGATGTGGTGGCGGTATGCTTATTCCTTATGGAAACGCGCAAGCATTCGGGGCTATATAATTTGGGTACCGGCGAAGCCAGGACGTTTAAAGATCTGGCTGAGTCTACTTTCCGAGCCCTTGATCTGGAGCCAGTCATAGACTTTATCGATACCCCTGCCGATATCCGCGATACTTATCAGTACTATACCCAGGCCGACATGCAGAAATTGCGCTCCATTGGCTACGATGCATCTTTTACGTCGCTCGAAGATGGCATCGCCGACTACGTGCAAAAGTATTTATCGCCCAATTCTTATTATTAATTGCCGTGTACGAGCACCATTACCTGCTCTCCGATTTTGATTTTGACCTGCCTGAAAGGCTGCTTGCGGTCGAGCCTTTAGCGCATCGCGACGAATCGCGATTGATGCTGGTGCACAAGAATAGTGGCCTTATTGAGCATCGGATGTTCAAGGATCTTCCTTTTATTCTCCATCGCGGTGATTGCATGGTTTTCAATGACACCAAGGTGATTCCGGCTCGCTTGCAGGTGCGAAAGTCAAGCATCACTGCAGGTGCGCTGCTCGATGTGCTGTTAATAAGCCCTGTAGTCGATCGGCCTAACACGTGGGCCATGCTGCTCGATCCACTCCGCAAAGTGAAGGTTGGAACACCCCTGATATTTGGAGACAACTCACTCCGAGGTCACATTGTAAAATTGAAAGGCGAAAAAGAAGTTTGGGTAGAATTTAGCCGCAATATAGAGCCAGAAGCTCTAAAACGTCAGCTTTTTGCCTTGGGTGCAGCACCTTTGCCGCCTTACTTGAAAAAGGCTTGGGCCAATGTGTCGCTCGAGCGATATCAAACGGTGTATGCCAAGCAAGAAGGGGCTTTGGCTGCGCCGACTGCCGGTTTGCACTTTACCGAAACAATGTTTGAGTCAATTGCGCAAGCCGGTATTGGCCGCAATTCACTTACGCTTCATGTAGGGTTGGGAACTTTCGACCCGCTCTACCACGAAAATTTTAAGGACTCCAAGCTCCACAAGGAATGGTTCGAGCTCGATGCGGCAACCGCATCAAACATTGATGCCACGGTGAATTCAGGAGCTACTGTGGTTGCGGTGGGCACTACTACCATGCGCGCTTTGGAGTCAAGCGTTGGCATTTCCGGAAGGGTAGAAGCTGGGAGTGGGTACACGGATATTTTCATCCAACCGGGCTATCAATTTCAATCCGCTCATGGACTCTTTACGAATTTTCATACACCGCGCTCGACGCTTCTCATAATGATTGCAGCTTTTATGGGTTACGATTTAATGCGCGAAGCCTATGCAAAGGCGATTGAAGAAGAATACCGTTTCTACAGCTTTGGCGATGCGATGCTCATTATCCCTTAAAGCTCACTTCTCAGATTTACCAGGAACGCTTTGATCTCTTCCAATCGCTCCACTATGGCGGCATTATCAAGCACTTCGTCCTTGTTGTCCTTTATTTTGGCTTTGGCGCCCTGCAAGGTGTAACCACGGTCGCGCACCAGGTGGTGGATAATTTTCAAATTATCGACGTCTTCCTTTGTGAAAAGCCGATTGCCCTTATTATTCTTTTTGGGCTTTAATATGTCAAATTCCTTTTCCCAAAACCGGATGAGCGAGCTGTTGACGCCAAACATCGTTGCCACTTCACCAATGGTGTAGTATAATTTCTCGATCGGTTTTTCACGGTAGGCCATCTTAGTCGAATGATTGATTTGGAGTCGATGAGAGTTGGATCATCATATCGTACTCCGCGGGAGTAAGGTCGTTGAAGAAGAAGTTTGCAGGGTCAATTTTGACGTCATCTTTTATAACTTCGTAATGCAAATGGGGCGCACTACTCAAGCCGGTATTCCCCACTGCGCCTATTACGTCGCCACGCTTTATTCGCTGTCCCACCCGCACATTGCTCTTGCTCATGTGGGCGTAAAGCGTTTGGTATCCGTATCCATGGTCGATCACAACGTGGCGGCCATAGCCTGTTCGTTCATTTTTTACTTCTACCACCTTTCCATCGCCGGTGGCGAAAATCTCTGTGCCTTCGGGTGCTGAAAAATCGAGGCCAGCGTGCATTTTTGGAACTTTGTAAATCGGGTGAATCCGCATTCCGAAACCGCTTGCCATACGCTTCATTTCTTCATTTTTCACGGGCTGTATAGCGGGTATGGAAGCCAAAAGGTCGGCTTTTTTCTTCGCAAGCTCTACTACTTCGTCAAATGACTTGCTCTGCACATACATGCGCTTAGCGAGTTTGTCAATGCGTTGGTTGGTCTGAATGATGAGCTCCGAATTGGCGTAACCTTCCAAATGGCGGTAGCGATTTACCCCGCCCACTCCTGCTGCTCGCACGTTCTGCGATATTGGCTCGGCTTCCATAATCTGTCGGTAAACGTTATCGTCGCGCTGCTCAATATTTGAAAGTACTTGGTCCAGCCGCTGTAAATCGCGATTTAATAAGGCATATTGCTGCCGCAATTGCTTGTTTTCCCGTTGTAGGTTGAGCTCCTTAGGCGATTCTATGAAGCTGTAGGCCACTAACAAAATGGCACCTGCGAAGAGCAAGCCCACCAAGAAATAAGAAAAAAACTTTCGAACCCAGTCCTTAATGGTCAACTGGATTTTTTCGTAGCTCAGTGTATTCGGATTATACTTGTACTTTATTTTTGCCATCGATTATGAAGAGCTACTTTTGGCCTAATGCCCTAAAATTTAGGGTATTCTTGTTTATTAGGAACCACTAGGAGCTCCGAAGTTAGAATTTATCGACCATGAAAGCCGCTCAAATACGCCAAAATTTTCTCACCTTTTTCGAATCCAAGCTTCATACCTTGGTAGATTCTGCGCCAATAGTGGTGAAAAACGATCCAACGCTGATGTTCACCAATGCCGGGATGAATCAGTTTAAGGACATATTTCTCGGCAATGAACCCGCTGCTTCGCCCCGGGTTGCCGATACCCAAAAATGCCTTCGGGTAAGCGGTAAGCACAATGATTTGGAAGAAGTAGGTGTCGATACCTACCACCACACCATGTTTGAAATGTTGGGCAACTGGTCCTTTGGCGATTACTACAAAGCCGAAGCCATAGCCTGGGCTTGGGAGCTGCTTACGGAAGTGTATAAAATTGATAAAGACCGACTCTACGTTACCATTTTCGAAGGCGACGAAGCCGATGGGTTGAGTTACGATCAAGAAGCGCGAGATATTTGGGCAAGATTCATTTCGGAAGACCGCATCATACCGGCCAATAAGAAAGATAATTTTTGGGAAATGGGCGATGTGGGTCCTTGTGGTCCCTGCAGCGAAATTCACGTAGATATGCGTCCCGACTCCGAACGGAAAGCTTCGTCGGGAAGGGACTTCGTAAACAATGATCACCCACAGGTTATTGAGATTTGGAACCTGGTATTTATGGAGCTCCGCCGCACCGCCGATGGGAGCTTATTGCCACTTACTGCAAAGCATATCGACACCGGAATGGGACTCGAACGGCTTACGATGGTGCTCCAAAATAAGGCATCGACGTACGATACCGATCTGTTTGCCGGGCTTATCAAGTTTATCGAAGACCGCACTGGCTTCAAATATGGATACAGTTTCTCGAAGCCGGATATAGCGATCCGTGTGATGTGCGACCATATTCGGGCGGTAAGTTTTGCTATCGCCGATGGCCAAATGCCATCGAGCGGTGGTCCAGGCTACGTTATACGTCGAATTTTGCGCCGTGCGGTACGCTACGCTTACAGTTTCCTGAATACCCGAGAAGCGATTCTTTCTCCGTTGGCCGAAGTACTCGTAGCCGAGATGGGCGATTTTTTCAAAGAATTGCAAATCAGCAGGCAGATTATTATAGACGTTATCCGCGAAGAAGAAGAGTCCTTTCAGCGCACCCTCGCGAAAGGAATTGAGTTGATGGATCAAATTTTGGCAAAATCGACCAATAAGGAGATTTCTGGTAAAGTGGTTTTCGAACTCTACGATACGTTCGGATTCCCCGTCGATCTTACAGCATTGATGCTTTCGGAGCAAGGCAGGTCTTACAATGTAGATGAATTCGAAGCTGAGCTCGAGGCGCAGAAGAACCGCTCGCGTCAAGCGTCGGCCAGCGATACCAGCGATTGGATTATTGTGCATCCATCGAGCGAACCCACCACTTTCGTAGGTTACGATTCGCTTGAAGCCAAGGTCCGGTTGCTTCGTTACCGAAAGGTGAAGCAGAAGAATAAGGAGCTCTTTCAATTGGTGCTCGATCAAACGCCTTTCTATGCCGAAGGTGGCGGACAGGTGGGCGATCAAGGCAGTTTGCGATTTGGGGACAAGACGCTCTCCATCGTCGATACGGTTCGCGAGAATAATTTAATTATTCATGTGAGTTCAAATTCGCCGGAAGGCTTAAGCGGTGAAGCAGAAGCCAAAATAGATATTTCTAAAAGACAGCCCATAGCCCGTAATCACAGCGCTACGCACTTGCTCCACCACGCGCTGCGACAGGTGCTCGGTAAGCATGTGGAGCAAAAAGGCTCATTGGTGGCCAAAGATCACCTACGGTTTGACTTTGCCCACTATGCCAAGGTAAAACCGGAGGAGATTCGTGAAGTCGAAATCTTAGTCAATAGAGCAATTATTGCCAATACTTCCCTTTGGGAGCACCGGTCTATGCCTGTAGCCGAGGCTACATCCTTAGGCGCTATGGCTCTTTTTGGCGAGAAATATGGACAGGAAGTACGTGTGGTGCGATTTGGAGATTCCATCGAGCTATGCGGAGGCACACATGTAAAGGCTACGGGTGAAATAGGCTTTTTCAAAATTCTTTCGGAAGGATCGGTTGCTTCCGGGGTGCGGCGTATCGAAGCAATTAGCGGTAGCTCCGCGGCAGAGTATGTCTTCGATCAACTCGATGAGCTACAAGAAGCAAAAGGTTTGCTCAAAAGCACCGATACGTTGCCAAAAGCTCTCAAACAAATGCTAGACGATCAGGCCGAATTAACCCGCGAACTGGAAGGTTTCAAATTGGAGAATGCCAAAATCGTAAAGCGGCGACTGATCGAAAGTGTAGAACAGGTGAATGGTCTTAATTTTATTGCAGCACGCGTGGATCTTGATGCGGCTCATTTGCGAGATGTTGCCTTCCAGATCCGTCAGGAAGTGAAAGATTTGGTTCTTGTACTGGGAGTAGCGCAAAATGAAAAAGCCACGATCGCTGTGGCTTTGGGAGATGATGTTATCAAAAATCGCAATTTAAATAGCGGAGAGATGGTCAAAAAACTCGCTCCCTTGATTGGCGGCGGCGGCGGCGGACAAGCGTTTTATGCTACCGCCGGGGGTAAGAATCCGGCCGGTTTAGATGCTGTGCTCGCCCAGAGTCGCGCTTTAATCTTAAGCTAAGGCCGATTTCGTATTTGAGCTCACTTGACTGGTACCATAAACTGGCCCCATGTAAGTAGTTTCGTAGCTCAAACCTAAGTTTAGGATGTAGAAAACATTGAATACTATCACCATGATGTAATCTACAATCGATGTTTTGCCGAAGCTGTTGCAAAGCTCAATATAAACCTTTGGTAAAAAATAGAGTTGACCGTAGATAGGTATGAAAAACAATAACATGTGGCTCGCCGGGCGGCCAATAATGCGCAGGAATATAATAAAATTCCAGATCGGCACTATGCTGGCAATTCCAGGCTGTCCAGCTTTCTCGTATAGACGCCATTGTGCTACAACGCCGATAAATCCAAGGATGATCGCCAGTAAAAAAATGCTGTCGCCCATTTGGCTGTAGATGCTCATATAGAACTCTTCGAAGTAATTTGCGATGCTTTTCATAGGTTCCGATGTTTTAAGTTGTGCGTTTGTTTTGTCTCGTTTGTTACTGTAAAGACGACACTAATTGAATAGGGTTGCCATTTTGTTTTTTCGTATTTATCAACCCGGCAATTCAGTTATAAACAAACGAATTGATTTTCATCGGTTGAAGCACCACCGAAAGATGCTTTCAACAGGGCGCTGTTACTTCGTATTTGAGTTGCTTTCAATATAAATTATCGAATTTATCAACTAGCCTTTGATAAGTTGAACCCCAAATATTATGAATTCATTGGTGATTTGCGGTAATTTGTGGTTCGATACGTCCAGTTGGTGGAATTCGACAATTATTTAGATGCTCCGCGTTCTCTTCACTTTTTCCTTCTTCATCTGGATGCAATTCCTTTCGGGACAGAACGTTACTATCATTAATTCCTACGATGGAGTGGATGCTGGCGTGCCTCTTGAGCAGCTAGTGCTCCGTCAGGTGAGCGAGCAAACCATTATTCTAAACGTTTACGAACCTGCTGATGTAGGTGTGCGCAGCCAATTAGAACAAATGATTAATTATGGTTTGCGATCCTATATTGATAGCCAATACCACCTTTTTGATGGTCGGGTGGAATGTATAGCTCCCCAAGTCGAATTCTCTTCGGCCACTTCTGCGATCGTTAAAAATGCGATCTGGATTCACGAACAAGATTTTATAGATGAGTTTTCGGGCTTTTCAAAGGAAACTACGTCTATAGCTGCTAAACTTCCCCCAATGGATGGCTTAGTGTTCAAAACGGGCAATGATGAGATGTCGCCTCCAAATCGAGAAACAGTCGGACTCTATTATTTCCAACGTGTAGTGCTCGATTTGAAATTGGCTTGTGAATCAGAGATCGACCGCTTTCTCGATGAGAAGATGCCTTATAAATCGCCGACCCAAGGTGGAGACATTACTGGCACTCCCATCTTAAAAAACACGGATTTTACATTGGTAAACCCGAATGCCGACCAATTTCAGCTATTGGACGTCAAAATCGATGAGTCGCTTCTTTTCGAAGATTCAAAACCGCTGAACTCGAAAAGGCGGGGTAAGCGCGGCGAACAAGCGGAGTTTAACGAGCGCGTCTTGACATTGCTCGAGAGCAACAACCGTATTATGGAGAGCTACGGAACCCGATTTGATTTACTTCAAGCGCAGATCGATGCGCTGCGATCCGGCAATCGGGAGTCTTCCGACCCTGTGCTGCAAGAGATCGCTGCACTGCGCGAATTGATTGCCGCCGTTTCTGAAGGAAGGGAAATACAAGAGTCTGATGGCTCGCGCACCCGGCTAGTATCGGAAGAGGGAATGACTATTCGATATGAAAAGAATGCTCACGAGCTCACGGCTGCTCAAAAGCAGCGCTTAACAGCATTAAAACGCTTGTTGGAAATCAACCCTGGTTACACAGCGCTGATCACAGGGTATGCCGATAAATCGGGCAATGCGGAGCTGAATGAATGGATTTCGCGAAAGCGAGCCGAAGCCGTAAAGAACTATCTGACCATCGTGGGAATTGATCAAAATCGGTTGATTGTCAATTTTCTCGGCGACGCTAAAAGCACGGCAGTAGGGCCGGAAGATCGAAAAGTAGAAATTAAGTTTCTGCTCAATTATACCGCTTTGCGTTAAGCTGGCTGAGTACCTTTTTAAGAATTTCTGCGCTTTGCAATACGTCGCCATCCGAAAGATCAAGGTGGGTCACTAAGCGAATTCGATTTTTGCCAAACGCGATCAATTTCAACCCTTCAGCGTCTAATTGGGTCAGAACGCTTTCGCTTCCCGGATCTTCGTGTATATCGAAAATAAGGATGTTGGTTTCTGGAATAATCACGTGTTTCACCTTTTTCAATTCACGCAGCGTTCCTGCGAGAAAAGCGGCCCTTTCATGATCTTCGTTGAGTCTATTTACGTTGTGATCGAGGGCATATAGTCCGGCCGCCGCCAAATAACCTGCCTGCCGCATACCGCCGCCCATAACCTTACGCACCCTGCGAGCCTCCTTTATAAATTCCTTACGCCCAATGAGTACCGATCCCACTGGAGCGCCCAATCCTTTGCTTAGGCAAATAGAAATGCTGTCGAACAGCTGACCATAGCTCACCGGATCATGCCCTTTTTTGACTAAGGCGTTGAAGAGGCGCGCCCCGTCTAAATGGAAGGGTAAATTATGATGCTTGCAGCGCTTGGAAATAGCCGCCAAATCTTCGAAATCGTAACATTTACCACCACCCCGATTGGTGGTGTCTTCTACGCTCACCAGCGAGGTGCGCGCGAGCCAATCATGGTCGGCATTGATCAAAGCATCCACTTCATCGGCTTTCATGAGTCCCGATTCATTTCGAACTAATTTGCAAGATGCCCCAGAGTTTCGAGCAATTCCTCCCCCTTCGTAATTGTAGATATGCGCGTTCTCGTGGCAGATTACTTCGTCTCCGCGCCGGGTATGTGCCTGAATAGCTATTTGATTAGTCATCGTTCCCGAAGGACAAAAAAGTCCGGCTTCGTGTCCAAACATTCTGGCCAGCCGGCTTTCTAACTGTATCACCGTTGGATCTTCGCCAAACACGTCGTCGCCTACTTCCGCGCTGCGCATAGCGTCGAGCATTGCGGCACTCGGCTTGGATAATGTGTCACTGCGCATATCTATCATTTTCACAGCTATTTTTTACGGATTACCATAATCCCATCGCGAATGGGTAAAAGCACATTTTCAACCCGATCATCGGCTTGTACGGCATCATTAAATTGTTGCAAGGCCAAAGTATCAGCATCGTTTGGAGCGATTTCGGATTCTACTACCTTTCCGCTCCATAGCACATTGTCGGCCATGATGAAACCACCGGGTCTGACTGCGGGCAACACCGCTTCAAAATAATTGTGATAATTGGGCTTATCGGCGTCGATCCATACCAAATCGAAGGGAGCAGGTACGGTGGGAATCACTCCCAAGGCATCGCCAATATGGAGATGGACTTGGGCTGAGAACGGAGATTTTTTGAAATAGCTGTCTATCAAAGGACGTAATTCTTCATTGAGCTCGATGGTATGGAGTTCTCCATCGCGTGCGAGTCCTTCGGCAAGACACAGCGCCGAATAACCCGTGTATGTGCCGATTTCCAAGATTCTTTTTGGACGAATCATTTGCGAAATCATCGCCAATAAACGGCCTTGCAAGTGACCCGACAGCATGCGCGGTTGCAGCACTTTGAGATGCGTCTCGCGGTTCAATTGCTCAAGAAGTACTGGTTCCTCGGTAGTCTTCGCCAATGCGTAGGCTTCTATTTCTGGGGAAAGGAAATGCATAATTTTGATTTATTGATAAATGAGCACACTCAACTTATCGGGATTAAAACAATCGTTGGCCACTTCGATGATTTCGCTCACCGTTATGGCATCAATTATTTCAAATATTTCTGCGGTGGTGCGCACTTCTTCGCGAGCGATAATGCTTTTGCCTAAGGCGAGCATAAGGTTGGCGCCACCTTCTTGCGCCAGGGCAAACTGGCCTTTAAACTGTTGCTTAGCGCGATGCAGGGCCGTGGTAGATAGGATATTTTTTCGCAGCCGATCCAATTCTTTCCGCACGAGGGCTTCGCTTTTGCGCATTAACTTTTTATCGGTTCCGAGGTAGATCGAAAAAATCCCGGTATCGGCATAAGGCTGATAGCTCGCTTCAATATTGTACGCAATGCCGTGGCGTTCGCGAATGTTCATGTTGAGCCTGGAATTCATGGCCGGTCCACCAAGGTAATTCGAAAGCAATACCAAAGCCGGTTGCAGCGGGTGGTGGTAACGGTAAGCTTCCGTACCTAAAAGTAGATGCGCCTGGAAGGTATCCATCTCTATTACCTTCCGCAAAGGTTGTGAAGCCACAGCTTGGTCGCGGGGTGCAACCACATCTCCTGGAGTCAATTCGCTAAAATACTTCTCGCAAAGCAGCCGAAACCGCTTCATTTCTATGGGTCCTACGGCGCTAAGCACCATGTCGGACGGGCGGTAGCGTCGGCCTATGAAATTGCGAATGTCTCCACTACTGAGTCCTCGAACGCTCTCTATGGTACCTAATATATTTCTGCCAAGGGGTTGATTTGCAAAGAGCATTTCTTCAAAATCGTCAAAGATCGATTCTGCCGGACTATCCTGATAGCTTTGGATTTCATCGACGATCACATCGCGCTCTTTGGCTATCTCCTTTTCGGGAAATGTGGAATTTAAAGTAATATCGGCTATTACTTCCATACCGCGCTCGAAGTGTTGCGGAAGGCTTGAAGCATAAATTACCGTTTCTTCCTTTGTGGTATAGGCGTTGAGCTCCGCGCCCACGCTGTCCATGCGGCTTAGTATGTGGAATGCCTTGCGCTTCCGGGTTCCTTTAAAAAGGGAATGTTCAATGAAATGAGCGAGCCCTTGCTCGTGCTCCAACTCATCGCGTGAGCCGGCGTTGATGGTCAGGCCGAAATGGGCGGTTTGACCATTTTCGGTGGGTTTCAGTACAATTCGAATACCGTTGGGGAGCGTGTCGCGGAAAAATTCCATTAAGTGGGCAAAGATAAGCGATCGGATGCGTTGACGAAGAACTCCCATCAGAATTCAAACGAGCCAAGTCGAAATATTTCGGTAATCAATTTCATCGTCGACCTTCATTCGCGATGCCACGGGAGTACCGTCAAATTCTTAAAACATATTTCATAGATTCATTTTCCGACTTAAATAAATGAATGAATTCGTTCTACCTTGAAATTGGTATAAATGCAAAAAAGGTTGTTTTCACTCCAGATTTTGGGTGTTTTCACTCGAGCTTTTGGGTGTTTTCACCTTGGAAGCTAGATTTTGTTCCTAACCGCTTTAATAGTTGGTCTGGTTTTGTGGCCTAAAACAGGAAACAAAATGGTCGAAGAAATTATGAAGAATGCACGAGTTACCTTTGGAGGAAACTACACGGGACGAATAGTTGAAACCAGGAATCTGTTCTTGATTAATTTGGAGACTTTGGCTGAGACGCTGATAGTTATAGAATAATTTGAAATCTATAAAATCTATATAGACCGAGCATTCCGGCGTTTTAAAAGGTATGAAAATGAAGTTTTTTAATTCTTTGGAAAGCCTTCTAAAAATCGCGTTCCAGCAAAAATGCCGCCCAGTTTGGGCGGCATTTTTTCTTCTTTCTTATCGAAATTAATACGGATACTTCCCTTCTTCGATCATCGTTTGTGCCACCTGCTGACGCTGGACTTTAACGTTTATGTCATCGTATTTGGTAAAGCGCTTCAAGCCCATAAGCATCATGCGCTTTTCGTCGCCTTCTACAAAGGAATTGATGGCGTCTTTTCCTGCTTTGTTAATACGGTCGGCGGTATCGTAAAGCCACGTTTTGGTCATGGCAATTTGATCTTTGGCGGCGGCTTCTCCGTGAAGTTCAGCGATCTTCATGGTGCGGAGCAAAGCCGATTCGGATGCATACGTCCAAATGGCCATATCGGCAATATTCATCAAGATTTCTTGCTCCTTCGAGAGGGTTTGCATCAGCTTTTGGGCCGCACTTCCCGCTACCATTAAGACTGTTTTCTTGAAATTGCGCACCAGATTTTGCTCAGCGGCAAAGGGTCCATTGTCATCCACAGATTCGGGAATGGACATTAATTCACCAGCTACTTTCATGGCCGGACCCATGAGGTCGAGTTCCCCTTTCATTGCTTTTTTGAGCAGCATATCTACTGTAAGCATTCGGTTTATCTCGTTGGTGCCTTCAAAAATACGGTTGATACGAGCATCGCGGTAGGCGCGCTCTACGCGAGTTTCAGCTGAGTAGCCCATTCCTCCGTATATCTGCACTGATTCGTCAACCACGTAGTCGAGTCCTTCCGAGCCGAATACCTTCATCATAGCACATTCGGCGGCGTACTCTTCGATACCTTTTAAATAGGCTTCAGTCTTATCCAAACCTTCGCCTTCAAGGCTCATTATGGCATCTTGAATGTTTTGGGCTATGCGGTAACAGGCTGATTCGAGCACGTAGGCGCGAATACCCATTTCTGCTATCTTAAACCGAATGGCTCCGTATTTCGAAATCGGTCGGCCAAATTGTTGACGCTCATTGGCATATCGAATGGCATGACCCAAACAGTCTTTCATTCCACCCAAAACGCCTGCCGCTAATTTGATGCGCCCAATATTCAGGATATTCAAGGCAATTTTAAAGCCCATTCCGCGCTCGTTGAGCAAGTTTTCTAACGGCACCGCGCAATCGTTAAAGAACACCTGGCGGGTTGAACTCCCTTTAATGCCCATTTTCTTCTCTTCCGCATTGAGCTGGATACCCGGAGTACCTTTTTCAACGATGAAGGCGCTCAGGTTTTTATCGTCATCGACTTTCGCAAAAACGATGAAAACATCTGCAAAACCCGAATTGGTGATCCACATCTTTTGGCCGTTGATGATATAATTTTTACCGTCAGCACTAAGCGTGGCTTTTGATTTACCCGAGTTGGCATCTGAACCAGAACCTGGCTCTGTAAGGCAATAACAGGCTTTCCATTCGCCTGTAGCGAGTTTTGGAATATACTTTTGTTTTTGGGCATCATTGCCATAATAGAGTATCGGTAAGGTGCCGATGCCGGTGTGTGCTCCATAGGCTACCGAAAAGGCATGTCCGCCACCAAGTGCTTCTGCTGCAAGCATACTCGATTTGAAATCAAGACCTAAGCCGCCGAATTCATCTGGAATGGTAACTCCAAGCATACCGAGTTCGCCGGCTTTGTGGAGCGCATTTTCCATGAAGCCTGCTTCCAAGCTATCCATCCGATCGAGGTTGGGCATGATTTCGGCTTCGAGAAAGTCGATACAAGTTTGAGCTATCATTTTATGTTCTTCACTCCACTCTTCAGGGATGAAGATTTCGAAAGGTTCGGTATCTCGGATTAAGAATTCGCCTCCGCGGATGGCTTTTTTTGTTTTTACGTCAGACATGGTCTTTATATTTTTTGATTTAGTTCAATAATTCATACACTCCTGCTGCTCCTTGGCCGCTTCCTACGCACATGGTTACCACGCCGTATTTGTTTTTTCTACGACGCATCTCGTGAAATAGTTGGACGCTCAGTTTGGCTCCTGTGCAGCCCAATGGGTGGCCAAGCGCAATGGCTCCGCCGTTCACGTTTACCCGATCGGGGTCTATTCCTAATTCTCGAACTACTGCTAACGACTGCGATGCAAAAGCTTCGTTTAGCTCGAAGAGTTCGATATCGGAAATTTTTAAATTGGCGCGTTTTAACGCTTTCGGCACAGCGTAAATTGGCCCTACGCCCATGATACGCGGCGCAAGGGCAGCTACGTCGTAACTCACCAATCGGGCAATAGGGGTGAGGTTGTGACGCTTCAAGAAATCTTCAGAAACTACCATCACGAAAGCGGCTCCATCAGAAGTCTGGGAAGCATTTCCAGCAGTAACAGTTCCACGAGCATCGAATACGGGTCGAAGTTTTGCCAAGGCTTCCATCGAAGTATCCCGACGAGGTCCTTCATCCGTATCGACAAGGTAGGTCCGCTGCTCGCGTTTATCGTTTTTCACGAAAATCTCTTCCACAGCGATTCCGGCTATTTCGTCGGCAAATTTCCCGGCATCTATCGCGGCGACAGCCTTACGATTAGAGTCGTAGGCAAAGGCATCTTGGTCTTCGCGCGAGACTTTGTAATCTCTTGCCACAGCTTCGGCAGTTAGCCCCATACCCCAATACCAATCGGGATTATCTTTTGCAACTTGGGCATGCGGCACAATGCGCCATCCACCAAAAGGTATGGGCGACATACATTCTACTCCACCGGCAAGGATGCAATCGGCCATACCGGCGTGGATTTTTGCGCTCGCAATGGCTATCGTTTCCAATCCGGAAGAGCAATATCGATTCACGGTCATACCGGGAACTTTTTCGGTGTTGAGTCCGATAAGTGATATCATCCGAGCTATGTTGAGACCTTGCTCTGCTTCCGGAGTTGCATTACCGACAATCACATCGTCAATTTCATTGACGTCTAAGTCGGGGTGATCGACCAAAAGGCGAGTAATTACTGCTGCGCCAAGGTGATCGGGACGTGTAAAACGGAAGAGACCTCGAGGTGCTTTTCCTACTGCAGATCGATATCCGGAGACTATATATGCGTTCATTTTTTCTTGGTTTTTAGATGAGCTTATTGTGGAGAGGGTTTTTAGTTTTTAGATGAGCTTATTGTGGAGAGGGGTTTTTAGTTTTTAGATGAGCTTATTCAGGAGAGGGTTTTTAGTTTTTAGATGAGCTTATTGTGGAGAGGGTTTTTAGTTTTTAGATGAGATTAGCGTGGAGAGGGTTTTTAGTTTTTAGATGAGCTTATTGTGGAGAGGGGTTTTTAGTTTTTAGATGAGCTTATTGTGGAGAGGGTTTTTTAGTTTTTAGTTTTTGGAGCGGGGTGGTTTTGGTTTTATGTTTCGGCGAACAGCGGCTTGAAGGCCATAAATCATCTTGTGCACTTCTGCAATGCTTTCTATCAGCGGTTCAGAGACCTCACGTGAGATATAATTTAGTTTCTCAGCAATTTCGATCTGGGTTGATAATTCACTGGCTGAGCCGCTTGCAATACTTAGAAAGTAATGGAATTCGCGTTGGCTATTCCTCCCTGCTCCCTCGGCTATGTTACTCGCTACTGATACTGACGATCTCCTGATTTGGTCAGCTAAGGCAAAACGCTCCGTGATGGGCATAGATTCAATAGCGCGATATACTTCCACGACCAGATTCACAGCCGACTGCCATACTTTTAAATCACGGTAGTTGTTCATTTTGTTAGTTTTTAGATGAGCTTATTGTGGAGAGGGTTTTTTAGTTTTTAGATGAGCTTATTGTGGAGAGGGGTTTTTAGTTTTTAGATGAGCTTATTGTGGAGAGGGTTTTTAGTTTTTAGATGAGCTTATTGTGGAGCGGGTTTTTAGTTTTTAGATGAGATTAGCGTGGAGAGGGTTTTTAGTTTTTAGATGAGCGTATTGTGGAGAGGGTTTTTAGTTTTTAGATGAGCTTATTGTGGAGAGGGTTTTTAGTTTTTAGATGATGTGGGGGGTCAACATTTGATTTCTGATTGATGTAACAATGATTCAACGGACTAAGAACTAAAAACTAAAAACTAACAACTAAAAACTAACAACTAAAAACTAAGAACTAAAAACTAAAAACTAAAAACCCTCTCCACCGACTGCTCAATTCCTCAATATTTTCCCTTTTTGCACCATGCTCTGGAGCCTTTCCAGCGTTTTTCGCTCTTTACACAGCGATATAAAGGCTTTTCGCTCGAGCTCGAGTAAATAATCTTCGCTCACTTCGCTGATTTCGGAGAGGTCGCCACCGGCCAATGCAAAGCCGAGTTTTTCACTAATCAATTGATCATGCTCGGAGATATAGTTTCCGGCCATCATACTGTTGGCGCCGACGTAAACTATACCTAGTGCTTCTTTGCCCAGAACTTTTACGTCCTTTCGTTTCACTGGTTTGGTATAGCCACGGCTGTGCATCAGAAGGGCGCTTTGCTTGGCGTAAGACAGTTGATCGTCGCGGTTTACAATTACTTCATCAATTCCTTTACGCAGATAGCCAAGCTCGAATGCTTCATAAGCGGAAGTCGAAACTTTCGCCTGGCCGATAGTCAAAAACCTATTTCGGAAGGTGTTGATTCGAATATCCCCATCGTGCATTTCATCGGCTGCGCGGAGTGCAAACTCTTTAGTGCCGCCACCACCGGGAATTACTCCCACGCCAAACTCTACCAATCCCATATAAAGCTCGGCATGAGCTACCACCTTATCTACATGGAGGCATAGCTCACAGCCACCGCCTAACGCTAGGTTATGAGGCGCGGCCACTACAGGTATGCTCGAGTAGCGCATGCGCATCATGGTATTTTGGAAGGCCTTTACAGCAAATTCAAGTTCGTCGAATTCTTGCTCGGCAGCCATCATAAAGATCATGCCCACATTTGCTCCAGCGCTAAAATTATCGCCGCTATTTGAGACTACCAATCCTTTATATTCGGCTTCTGCCAAATCAAGTGCTTTATTTAAGCCGGCTAAAACTTCGCCGCCGATGGTATTCATTTTGGTGTGGAATTCAATATTGAGAATGCCATCGCCCAAATCCTTAATCGTCGTGCCTGAATTTTTCCAAATTACCTTGTCATCGCCTATGGTGTCAAGGAAAATCTGACCTTCGAGAGTTGGAACAACCTCGTAAGCTTTAGATTTTTGATGGTAAAAGAGTCTTTGGCCTTTTTCAATCTTGTAGAAACTTGAATGGCCTGCGGCCAACATTTCCTTAACCCAATCATTCACCTTTACTCCTGCTTTTTCCATATCGGCCACAACCTTGGCTACGCCTATGGCATCCCATTTTTCGAATGGGCCAAGCTTCCAGCCAAAACCCGCACGGAGAGCGGCATCAATTTTATAGAGTTCGTCGCTGATTTCGGGAATCCGGAAGGAAACGTAGCTAAACAGACCCTGGAAGGATTTGCGGTAAAACTCTCCGGCTTTATCCTTCCCGCCATACAACATTGGTAACCGCTGAACGAGGTTATCGATTGGCTTGGTCATTTCGAGCGTTGTGAAACTCACCTTTTTCTGTGCTACATATTCCATAGTATTTAGGTCGAGCGAAAGAATTTCGGACTCGCCGCTGGCTCCGCGCACTTTCTTGAAAAATCCCTGTCCTGATTTGCTGCCGAGCCAATTATTATCGACCATTTTCTGGACGTAATCTGGAATGGCGAATACGGCAGAGCGCTCGTCGTTTGGACAATTATTTCGAACTCCGTTGGCCACTAAAACCAAGGTATCGAGACCCACTACGTCTGCTGTTCGGAAGGTTGCCGACTTTGCATGTCCAATTACAGGGCCTGTGAGTTTGTCAACTTCTTCGGGCGATAAGCCCATTTCGCTCACAATGTGAAAGAGCTCCATGATCGAGTAAACGCCTACACGGTTGGCGATGAATGCCGGGGTATCTTTGCATAGAACAGTCTCTTTTCCGAGAAATCGGGAGCCGTATTGCATTAAGAAATCGATCACGGCTGGATCAGTTTCTGGGCCAGGAATTATTTCGAGCAGGCGCAGATAACGCGGGGGATTGAAAAAGTGTGTCCCACAGAAATGTTTTTTAAAATCAGCACTCCGGCCATCACTCATCATATGAATGGGGATACCGGAAGTATTTGAAGTAATAAGTGTGCCCGGCTTGCGGTATTTTTCGACTTTTTCGAAGACCTGTTGCTTTATGTCGAGTCGCTCTACTACCACTTCGATAATCCAGTCAGCATCGGCGATTTTTTCCATATCATCGTCGAAATTTCCGGTAGAAATGCGCTTGGCGAAAGATGGATGATAAATGGGTGAAGGATTGCTTTTGAGTGCAAATTGCAGCGACTCATTCACTATTCGATTGCGCAAAACGAGCGATTGCATGTCGATGCCGCTGTTGGGTTCTTTTTCATTTAATTCGCGGGGCACAATATCAAGGAGCAGCACTTCCAGACCGACGTTGGCAAAATGGCAAGCAATGCGCGAACCCATAACTCCAGATCCAAGTACGGCTACTTTTTCAATTGTTCTTTTAGTTTTCATAAGGGGAGTGATTGTTTTATTTGGGCGCCACTTCGGCGAAAATTGTGGGTGAATTGAGCAGGTGGTTAATCTCTCTTGATACTTCAAAGAATACCTGAAGCTTGGCGGGTTCGAGATTGTTGCGCAGAAATTCGTTAAAACGAAGTACCACCTCGCGGGAAGTGTCGCGGTATTTTTTACCATCTTCGGTAAGGTGAATTAATACCAATCTTCCGTCGCGCTCTTTAGTAGTGCGGCGTATCAGGCCATTTTCTTCCATGCTTTTTAAGGTGCGGGTAAGGCTTCGCGATTCGATACCCATTTTTGGGCCGAGCTTGGTACTCGGCGTGCCTTCACGATCAATATTGAGCAGGATATAACCTACCGACATGGTGCCACCAAACTTCGCCGCTTCTACATTGTAAAGCCTTGTAAGCTTGAGCCATAGCCAGCGAATCTGGAAATCGATACTTTCTTCGGGTTTCATTTCGAACCACAAGGTAGGTAAAAAAGGTATGCGCGCATACTATGTGGCGAGAAAATATTTCAACTTATCAAGAAGGGTACTAACATTTTGAAATCTAAAAAGGGGGTGCGCTCGGCACCCGAATTTTCCTTATCCTAAAAATTTTGCAACGGAAAGGGCCGTTAGGCATCAGGGAGTTTTTACATTTGACTTCAAACCAAGCCCTTTATGTCAGAAACTATAAAATCCCATTTCGCAGAAGCGCACTCCTTATTGGAAAGCATTCTCGCCGACCCTGAATTTTTTAACCGTGTGCGCCAAGCTGGCGATGTTTTGGTCGAATCGTTAAAAGCAGGTGGGAAGATCATCTCCTGTGGAAACGGCGGCTCGATGTGCGATGCCATGCATTTTGCCGAAGAGCTTACTGGGCGTTACCGCGATAACCGTCCGGGTATTGCAGCTATTGCCATTTCCGACCCTTCGTATTTAAGCTGCGCTGGCAATGATTACGGCTACGACAAGGTTTTTTCGCGCTTTGTAGAAGGGATGGGTCGAAGTGGAGACGTATTTCTGGGTATTTCAACTTCGGGCAATTCGGCCAATGTTATTTTGGGTGCGGAAGCAGCTCGCTCGAAAGGCATGAAGGTTATCATTCTCAGTGGTAAAGACGGCGGAAAACTTGCTCCCTTAGCCGATGTTGAAATCCGAGTGCCCCACTTTGGCTATGCCGATCGAACCCAAGAGATACATATTAAGGTCATTCATTCGCTCATCGATCATATTGAGCGTCATCTCTTCTGATTGCCCGCAGAAACGCGAATGATTCAAATAGTTTCTTTTCTTTGAGCATTAGCCCAAGCTAAACTTTTTAGGATGCTGGTAAAAACCTATGGAAGCGCCGTTTATGGAGTCGATGCCATACCCATTACGGTAGAAGTAAACATGGACGCGGGAGTCAATTTCTTCCTCGTCGGTTTGCCCGATAGCGCTGTAAAAGAGAGCCAACAACGGATTGAGGCTGCACTTGGCAATACGGGCTACCGCCTTCCAGGCAAGAAAATTACAATTAACATGGCACCGGCCGATATCCGAAAAGAAGGCTCGGCTTATGACTTGCCGCTGGCGCTGGGCATTTTGGCGGCGAGCAATCAGATTGAAGCACCCGATATTGAGTCTTACTTAATAATGGGTGAGCTTTCGCTCGACGGCGGTCTACAACCGATAAGAGGCGCTCTGCCTATGGCCATCAAGGCGCGCGACTCGGGCTTCAAAGGCTTTATTTTACCTATGGCCAATGCGCGAGAAGCTGCCATTGTAGAAGGGATTGACGTTTACGGCGTAGAATCCATAACCGATGCTATCGCCGTTTTGGGAAATGGCAGCGATATCCAGCCTATCAAGGTCGATATTGCCGAAGCTTTCGCCCAGCATGGAGAAGATCAGCTGATTGATTTTGCAGACGTAAAAGGCCAGGAAAATGTAAAGCGCGCGCTTGAAATTGCCGCTGCCGGCGGGCACAATGTTATTTTAATCGGGCCTCCGGGGGTTGGAAAAACAATGTTGGCGAAGCGAATTCCCACCATTTTGCCCCCGCTTACGCTCGATGAAGCCCTTGAAACCACTAAAATACACTCGGTGAGTGGTTTGCTTTCCGCAAACATTTCATTGGTCACGCAGCGACCCTTTCGGAACCCACATCACACCGTTTCGGATGTAGCCCTGGTGGGCGGAGGAAGTAATCCGAAACCGGGTGAAATTTCGCTGGCTCACAATGGAATTCTCTTTTTGGATGAGCTGCCTGAATTCAAACGATCCGCATTGGAAGTGCTGCGCCAGCCGCTCGAAGATCGCATAGTGACCATCTCGCGTGCGAAAATGTCGGTCGATTATCCTTCGTCTTTCATGTTGGTTGCGTCGATGAATCCTTCTCCGAGTGGCGATTTCTTCAAGCCCGGCGAATCGGCCGATAGTGAGTTTGCGGTGAAGCGTTATCTAGCCAAGATTTCGGGCCCGTTGCTCGACCGAATCGATTTACACATAGAGGTTAACCCGGTGCCTTATGAAGAGCTTCGGAATCGAAAATCGGGCGAAAGCTCTCAGGAAATACGCGCCCGGGTGGTGAAGGCTCGCGATATTCAAACCGAGCGCTACAAGGATGTTGATGGCATTCACAATAATGCCCAACTCAGCCCGAAGCTGATGAAAGTTTATTGTGAAATCGATGGACCCGGTGAGCTGCTCCTCAAGAACGCAGTAGATCGACTTGGATTCTCCGCCCGATCGTATGCCCGGATTTTAAAAGTGGCTCGCACCATTGCCGATCTCGAAGGAGAGTCAGGCATTTCGGCTGCTCATTTGGCGGAAGCCATACAATACCGGTCTCTCGACAGGGAAGGCTGGATGGGTTAAATGAGATTTCTTTGATTTGTTGCGCAACCACAGGCGGACTACTCGCGTACACGGGAGTATCAACTTCGTGTTATGCGCAACTACCTTCTAATTTTATTCGCTTTTTTAAAATTTACATCTGTAATCGCTTCGCCAACAGACACTGGCGATCGGGCGATTATGCTCGATGAGCGATTCCACATTACGAAGAAGAAGAAAGAAGCTTTTTATACGGCTACCATGGTGAATCAAGTAGCCGATGGATTCTTTTTCAAAGTGCACTATCTCTCGGGGGAGTTAAAGATGGAAGGCTATTATGCCGATGAAACGATGCTCCAGCCAAACGGGGTATTTACTTTTTACCATAAGAATGGTCAGATAGAGTCGATGGGCGAATACGCCGATGGATCGAAATTTGGCATTTGGCAGCGATTTGATTCCACGGGTACCGTTCGGACGAATAAAATTTATACTTCTCAGCAAATGATGGATGCCATCACCGCAGAGTAAAAGCTACAACTATTGCTTGTTTGAAACCAAAAAGCCCGCTAAGCGGGCTTTTTTATTTCGATTAAACTGCCTGATTCACAGGGTTTCCGTGGCATTGTTTATACTTTTTTCCGCTCCCGCAGGGGCAAGGATCATTGCGGCCTACTTTGGCTTCCACGCGCACGGGTTCTACCTTTTGAACGGGACGCTGCTGAGGCTGCGGATTTCTTACGGGGTTTCCAGTTGGAGGGGTCTCGGGCCCCGATCTGCTTGTTTGTAATTTTACTTGCGGCTCTGGTAAACCTGTGGTGCGCTGGGTGGTGCGTACGTTTTCGTTGCCGCTCGGCAAAGCCGCTTTCATTAAGAAGGGAACTACTTCGAAACTTACGCGGTCTATCATTTTCTTAAACAGCTCAAACGACTCGAACTTATAAATTAGGAGCGGATCTTTCTGCTCGAAACGGGCATTTTGAACCGATTGACGAAGGTCGTCCATTTCGCGCAAGTGTTCCTTCCACTCGTTGTCGATAATGGCCAAGGTCACGTTCTTCTCCATAGCACGGGCCAACTCCTGACCACCAGACTCCAGGGTTTTATCAATATTCACCACTACTTGCAGCGCCTTCTTACCATCGCCAAGTGGAATAGCGATATTCTCAAATTGGGTCTGCGTTTCGCGGATATTCCGGATTATTGGAAGGGCGCGCTGAGCAATGGATTGTATATGCTCGCTGTAACGCGTTTTTCCGGCCCGATATACCTTACTTACAATTTCATTGCTTTTTGCATTTAAAAATTCTGTTTCCCCAATGGGAGAATCCATGCCTAAATACTGGATAAGCTCCAGTTTAAATTGCTGGAAGTCTTTAGCATCATGATTATTGTTAACCACAGCTTCCGCCAAATCCTGAAACATGTTCTCTACATCGAGCTGTAGTCGATCGCCGAAAAGGGCGTGGCGGCGGCGCTTGTAAATTACCTCACGCTGCGAGTTCATTACGTCATCGTACTCCAATAGTCGTTTTCGTATGCCGAAGTTGTTCTCTTCTACCTTGCGTTGGGCGCGCTCGATCGACTTGGTGATCATGGAATGCTGAATAACTTCGCCTTCCTTGAGTCCAAGTCGGTCCATCATTTTGGAAATACGGTCGCTTCCGAAAAGACGCATTAAGTTGTCTTCGAGCGAAATGTAAAACTGCGATGATCCGGGATCTCCTTGTCGTCCGGAACGTCCGCGAAGCTGCCGATCTACGCGGCGCGAATCGTGCTTCTCGGTGCCAATAATAGCTAATCCGCCGGCTTCTTTCACACCCGCTCCGAGCTTGATGTCTGTTCCCCGACCGGCCATGTTTGTGGCAATGGTAACTGCGCCAGGCTTACCTGCCTGAGCCACCACATCGGCCTCCTGAGCGTGAAGCTTCGCGTTGAGTACCTTGTGATTGATGTGGCGCAATTGGAGCATGCGGCTCAGCAATTCGGAAACCTCTACCGATGTGGTACCAACCAACACCGGGCGACCGGCTTTCGAAAGCTCTACGATTTCGTCGATAGCGGCGTTGTACTTCTCGCGTTTTGTCTTATAAACTTTGTCTTCCTGATCTTTTCGCGTCACCGGTTTATTGGTGGGAATCATCATCACGTCTAGCTTATAAATATCCCAAAGCTCCGATGCTTCTGTTTCGGCAGTACCGGTCATTCCCGAAAGCTTATGGTACATTCGGAAGTAATTTTGAAGGGTAACGGTGGCGTAAGTCTGAGTAGCTGCTTCTACTTTCACACGCTCCTTCGACTCTATGGCTTGGTGTAATCCATCGCTGTAGCGGCGGCCTTCCATAATACGGCCCGTCTGCTCGTCGACGATCTTCACTTTGTTGTCCATTACTACATAATCTACGTCTTTCTCGAATAGACAATAGGCTTTAAGTAATTGATTGATAGTATGAATACGCTCTGTCTTTACGCTGTAATTGTGCAAAAGCTCATCTTTTTCTAAAATTTTATCGCTGTCGCTCTTGTCACTCTTCTCGATTTCCACGAGGAGCATGCTCATATCGGGGAGAACGAAGAATTGGGGGTCGTCCACGTTTTTGGATACCAATTCTAAGCCTTTCTCGGTGAGTTCAATAGCATTCGATTTTTCATCTATCGTGAAGTAAAGCTCCGAATCGGCTTTGTGCATCTCCTTTTCTTGATCTTGGAGATAGTATGCTTCCGTCTTCAGCATTTGCTGCTTGATGCCGGGCTCACTCATGAATTTTATTAGTGCCTTGTTCTTTGGCAACCCGCGAAAGGCACGGAATAGTGCAAGGCTCCCTTCGGTCATATCTTCCTTGCCTGGTTTTTGCTCATCGAGGTTACCGAGCTTTCTCTTGGCTTCGGTAATTAATTGGGTCACTAAGTCGCGCTGTACAGCATAGAGTTTTTCGACCTTGGGCTTTAGATCGTCAAAGAGTTGTTGGTCGCCTCGCGGGGTAGGCCCCGATATGATAAGGGGTGTTCGCGCGTCGTCAATCAACACAGAATCGACCTCATCGACTATGGCGTAGTGGTGCTTTCGCTGCACCAAACGTTCGGGCGATGTTGCCATATTATCGCGGAGATAGTCGAAGCCAAACTCATTGTTGGTACCGAAAGTAATATCGGCGGTGTAGGCTCTGCGTCGGCCATCGCTATTGGGCTGATGGCGATCGATACATTCTACTTCCATGCCGTGAAACTCGTAGAGTGGACCCATCCATTCACTATCGCGGCGAGCGAGATAATCGTTTACAGTCACCAGGTGAACCCCTTTTTCGGCCAAGGCATTGAGATAAACAGGCAGGGTAGCTACCAGCGTTTTTCCTTCTCCTGTTTGCATCTCTGCAACTTTACCCTGGTGGAGGGCTATACCGCCGATAAGCTGCACATCGTAGTGGAGCATGTCCCAGACTATTTCATTTCCGGCAGCCATCCAGGTGTTTTTCCAAATAGCTTTTTCGCCTTCTATTTCTACACCGCTTCTTTTTGTGGCGATATTTCGATCAAAATCGTTTGCTGTGACTGCTATTTGCCCGTTTTCCTTAAATCTGCGGGCTGTTTCTTTAACTACTGCAAAGGCGGTTGGTAGGATCTCCATCAGCACTTTTTCGATTTGCTCATTCACTTTCTTTTTGAGCTCATCGACTTGTTTAAAGCGGCGATCTTTTTCTTCTAAGGCCATTTCGGCGCTTGCTTCTACTTCCGCATTGATTGCTTCGATCTCCGACTCCGTTTGTTTGACTGCCTCTTTTATCTCGGCTTTTAGCTCCGTAGTTTTGGATCGAAGGTCGTCGCCGCTAAGGGCTTGGAGAGCCGCATACTCCTTGTTGATTTTATCAACCAGCGGTTGAATTTCTTTTATATCCTTTGACGACTTATCGCCGAACATTTTCTTAAGTGTCTGTGTAATCGAACCCAGCATAATCTTGTGTTTCTTCTGTCCCGTAAAGGGGAGCAAAGTTATTGAAATGGAGCGGAAAAGCCCGTTATCCATGCCCGTTTTGGCATAAATGATACCAACACCGCATTGCTGCCATATTGGCCGAAAAAAAAAGCCACCAGTCGGCGGCTTTTGAAGTTGCGTTAGGATTTAGTACTCATCCTCGTTAAAGAAGAAGTCTTCCTTGGTAGGATAATCTGGCCAAATGTCTTCAATAGTTTCATAGATTTCCCCTATGTCTTCGATCTCCTGAAGGTTTTCAACCACCTCGAGTGGAGCTCCGGCGCGCATGGCAAAATCAATAAGTTCGTCCTTCGAGGCAGGCCAAGGTGCGTCTTCCAAATAGGAGGCTAATTCCAAAGTCCAATACATATTATGAGTAGTTTTTTGCTGATTTAAGAATGACGCAAAACTATCGTTTTTGTTTTCTAAAACTGCCCTTTTTTTTATCCTGTTAATGATTTGAAAATGAGTTTTTTAAATCTTATTTGGTGTCCATGCTATTTCCGGTGCGCCTAATTTGTGTCCTATAAACCGGCTGAGGACAAATAAATAATCAGATAAGCGATTGAGGTAAATCAATACGGTGTCCGATACTTCACTTTCGGCTTTTAAGGCCAAGGCCATACGCTCTGCTCTTCGACAAACGCAGCGACACACATGTGCCTGTGCAACTGCGATATGGCCGCCGGGAAGAATGAAATTGCGCAAGGGCTCCAATTGCTCTTCCATCAAATCTATCTGCCGCTCAAGCGCTGTGCTATGTTCGAGTGTAATAATAGGAATACTCGGACTCTTCTTTTCGGGCTCCGAAGCGAGCTCTGCTCCAATGGTAAAAAGCGTTTCTTGAATTTCCTTTAGTTCGGCGGCCGCGGTTTTGGGAATCGAATAGGTTGCCAACAGCCCAATATGGCTATTCAGCTCATCAATAGTTCCGTAAGATTCTATGCGCAGATGGTATTTTGGCACGCGGCTTCCGCCAAATAGCGATGTAGTGCCTGAGTCGCCGGTTTTGGTGTAAATTTTCATAGTAC
Source organism: Flavobacteriales bacterium (assembly GCA_038321615.1). GTDB lineage: Bacteria > Bacteroidota > Bacteroidia > Flavobacteriales_D > Cryomorphaceae > JBBQFC01. The sequence continues at coordinate 48,105 of JBBQFC010000009.1, forward strand.
AAAGATATGCAAGGCTTAGTTATACGCCAGCCGTTACGCGTGCCTTATTGAGCTCATCGCTTTCTACCAAACCATCGCGAAGGCGTACGATGCGGTGGGCGCTCAAGGCGATCTCTTCTTCGTGCGTGACCAATATTATTGTATTGCCTTGGCGATGAATTTCGTCAAAGAGCGCCATGATCTCCAGGGATGTTTTGGTATCGAGATTTCCAGTCGGCTCATCGGCGAGAATAATGGAAGGACGGTTTACCAATGCACGAGCCACTGCCACCCGTTGGCGTTGGCCGCCCGAAAGTTCGTTTGATTTGTGGTCAACCCGATCGCCAAGCCCAACCTGCTCCAGAACTTCACGAGCTCTGGCCAGGCGCTCAGTTTTACCCACTCCTTTGTAGATCAACGGAAGCGCTACGTTCTCTAGCGATGAATAGCGGGGCAGGAGGTTAAAGGTTTGGAATACAAAACCGATTTCACGGTTGCGGACTTCGGCGAGATCGTCGTCGAGCATTTTGCTCACATCGCTGCCGTTGAGGTAGTACTGTCCGCGACTGGGCGTGTCGAGACATCCCAAAATATTCATAAGTGTCGATTTCCCGCTTCCGGAAGGGCCCATTAAGGCAACGTATTCGTTCTTTTCAATGGTGAGATCGACTTTCTTCAAAGCCTGAACTTCTTGGGTTCCTATTTGATAAATTTTGGCCAAATCGACCACTTGAAGAAGTGCTTTGCTCATGGAAATTTAATGGTAAAATGTTCGGGTGTAAGGTCGGGATTAATCCAAATTAAACCGGCATGGAAAATGTCAATAGTTGTGCGCACTTCCGGCATCGTTTTGATCGCTTGCCATGCCGCTTCCATTTGAGGCGACCAGTGAATATCGCCCACCACAATTACTCCGTGGGTTTGAAGACTTTTTAAGCAGGCTTGCGTGTACTTAATAGTCGGCTCAAACTGATGATTGCCATCAATATAAGCCATGTCGAGAGGCGTGAGTTCTTCCAAAGCCGGGTTGAACAAATGATCGAAAACCCCCAAACGAAGATCGGCGCTGAGCCCGAGTGTGCGAAGGTGCTCTTCTGCTATGCTGTGCAAGGTGTGGTCGGCTTCCATAGAAATGAGCTTCGGCTGCGTATCTGCGGCCGCTAAATAAGCTGTGGTAAGGCCGAGATTGGTGCCGAATTCCAAAATATTCTGGTAATGGTAATAGTCCACGATGCGCTGTAGAAGCTGTGAAAGTGCTATGGGGCTTGCGCTCCGCTTGGCGATCTGACTAATTGTTGGTGAGCCGGGCATCGCAAGGCGCGAGCCCGCTCCGTAATCCTCCAGCTGGAGTTTGGTAGCATTGGTTTCTGCTTTTTTTCGAAGCGATTCTATTTCATCGTTCAGTCGGGCTCCTTTGGCATAAAGCACTTCATCGATGAAGCGATATACGAAGGGAGGGTGAACGCCGTGGCGTGTTTTGGCTTTGCCACGATAAGTGATGTAAGAGGTTATAATGCCCATTGGCGCAAATTTAGGCTGAATGCCTTGGTTTGAAATCTCCAAAATGCAAGAAGGCGAATACGAGCGATGAATGGCTTTGATACTTGGTCAGCGGATGCGGAAGGCAGAAAGGTAAGCCGTCGAATGGCGAAACCTGAAGAGTGCTAAGCACAATGGTTCTGGAAAAAACCTTTTTCAGCGGGAAAAAGACGTTGTAAATGGATCGCTTATGACGTTGGAATGGAAGCGGCAGAATTATACCCGGTCGATTATTTAGGTTCAATTCCGAAAAAATAATCTCAGAGTTTGATACTTTGAAAAATCAGCTATATTTGCACACCCAAATCGGGCGATTAGCTCAGCTGGTTCAGAGCATCTGCCTTACAAGCAGAGGGTCGGCGGTTCGAACCCGTCATCGCCCACAAAAAAATGAGACTCCTAATTCGGAGTCTTTTTTTTGTCCAATTGCGAACCCATTAATCTTTTGCTTTTCGCATTAATACGTACGGTTCGCACGCGTAATTGTTGGTTATAGTACTTCCGCTACCGTAAAAATACTTCCCCCCACAAAAATTAAATCACTCAACTGTGCCTCGGCTTTGGCGGCTTCAAAAGCCTGCATTACACTTGGATATACCTTACCTTCAAGCGAAAATTTGAGTGCTTCGTCGCTCAGTTGCTGGGCATCTTTGGCACGCGGAATATCGGCTCTACACCAGTAATACGTCGCAGAGATTGGGAGCTGCATCAAAATGGTTTTAGCATCCTTGTCGGCTACCATACCCCAAACAATGTGAAGCCGCACATACGTCTCTTGGCGCAGCATATCCACCACCCATTTTACCCCGTCTTCATTATGGCCCACATCGAGTATAACTTTGGGTAGTTCTTGGATTTGCTCCCACCTTCCGCGTAGACCGGTTGATTTCAAAACCTGCGTGGCACCTAGCAAAACGCTGCTTTCTAATAGATTCCAACCTATGGAGCGAGCTATTTCTACGGCAGCCCGCACGGTTTGCATGTTTTCGAATTGGTAACTACCCTGTAAATCGGTCGCTAATGGCTGAAAGCCGTATTCTGCATACACGTAAGGAGCGTTCTTTTCGGCTGCCATTTCCGTGATGACGCTTTGCACTTCGCGGTTGTTTTTCCCGAGAAGGATTGGTCGGTTCTCTTTGATTATTCCGCCCTTTTCGCGCGCTATTTTCTCCTTGGTATCGCCTAAGAACTGCTGATGGTCAAGGCCGATGGATGTTATAATGCTGAATTCGGGACTGACGACATTGGTTGAGTCAAGCCTTCCGCCCATTCCAGTTTCGAGAATAGCGATATCGACTTTTTCTTCTTTGAAATGCTCGAATGCCATGACGCACGTCATTTCGAAGAAAGATGGCTCAAGGTCTGGAGCTATTTCTTGATACCGCGCTACGAATTTCGCCACTTTCTCTTTGGAAATCATATCTCCGTTAATCCGAATTCTTTCTCGGAAATCCTTTAAATGCGGGGAGGTGAACAGGCCTGTCTTGTAGCCGCATGCCTGAAAAATGGATGCCAATGCGCTAGATACTGATCCTTTTCCGTTTGTACCAGCCACATGTATGGATTTGAACCCATGCTGGGGATTACCCAATAGTTCACACAGTTTAATCGTTGTGGATAGATCGGCTTTGTAAGCGGCAGCTCCAACCCGCTGAAACATGGGTAGCTGGCTGAAAAGGTATTCTACTGCTGCGGAATATTCCACAGCTATTTAAGTTGAAATACGTAGCGCACCTTCCCGCGCTGCTCTACTTGTGCCGCAGGATCTCCATTGAACCGGAAATTCTCAAGTAGATCCTTTGTGGCCAGGTTGACCAAATATTGAGATGTGGTTGTCGAAAGCCCGAGATCGGGGTCTGCTTTTACAACTCTTCCATTTCGATCTACGACAATCTTCATTACCAAAACTCCTTCCTCTTTCGTGTCCTTGATTTTAGTCCCAAACCCGGGCATCATACTCCGCCCATCGAGCTGCCAGCTACCACTACCACCACCTAAAGCACCGCGCCCTGTGGTTCCATTTGGATTTCCTTCATCACCTGTTCCCGTGGTATTGCCCTGGCTTCCACCACCACCCGATTGATTGATGTTATTGAGTGCGTCGCTTAGCTTATTGCTCAGGGTTGGCTTTGGTTCTTCTACCGGCACTGCGGGCTTTTCAGCCGGTTTTTCGGTGGGTTTTTCAACTGGTTTTTTGGGCTTTACCGCTGGCTTGGTGGGTACGGCTATTTCACTTTCATCTTGTGCTGTTACTTCATCCGATGGCGTTTCGGTAACCGTTTCTTCCGGTGTTGGCTCCGGATTGCTAGGGGTGGTATTTGCCGGTGTATCCGCAATATCGGCTACCGCATCGCCGCCAGCAGCGGCATCCCATCCAAACTCGATGGAGGCACCCGCATCTTCCGGAAGCGGGTCGGGCTGGGTTAACCCAAAGATGAAAAACAGGATCAAAGCCAAAACATGGAAACCAATGGTGATTCCCGCGGCAGTTCGTTTTCGTTTGCGTTCTTCGGCCGTATCCATCTTTATTTCGGTTTAGTAGCGAGTACAATTTTCCACTTATTGCGCTTGGCAATATCCAGCACTTTCACCGTTTCGCCAGTGGGCACCTGCTGATCTACGTGGAATACGATGCTTGGCTCTACTTTATCGCCCGCAACAGCCATGAGTTCCGGCTCGAGGTTCTCGCTGTTTACAATCTTGTTATTCACAGAAAAAACCAAGTCTTTATCGATGCGCAGAGATATATTTTGCTTGTCCTTCGACTTATTGTTGCTCACCGGAAGATCTACAGGTAGGGCGTATGGACTTACCATCGTTGAAACAATAATGAAGAAAATTAACAAAAGGAAGACCAGGTCGGTCATCGACGACATCGAGAAACTCGCATCTACCTTATTTCGTGACCGTAGGTTCATCTATTTGGCTGGTTCTTCGAGCAAGTCAATAAACTCAATACTCTGAGCTTCCATGCGGTGTATCACTTTATCTACTTTCACTACCAATGTATTGTAAGCTATATAAGCGATGATACCAATTACCAAGCCGGCTACAGTGGTAACCATAGCTTGCATAATTCCACCCGAAAGCGCTGATATCTCCACTCCATTGCCTGAAATCTTCATCGCGTGAAAGGTCATGATCATACCAATAACCGTTCCCAAGAAACCGATCATCGGCGCAGCACCCGCCACTGTTGCGAGCACAGGAAGACCTTTTTCGAGCTTGTAAACTTCAAGCTTGCCCACGTTTTCGATTGAAGCGCTTAAGTCGTCCATGGGTTTGCCTATACGCGCTATGCCTTTGTCGAGCATGCGTGCTATGGGTGTATTAGTGGAGCCGCAAAGGTTTCGGGCCGATTCCAGTTTTCCATCGCTTACATAATCCTTTATACGATTCATAAAGTCTTTGTCTTCTTTGGAAGCTTTTGAAATTGCCATCCATCGCTCGGCAAAAATATATACGGCCACCACGGACAGAATGGCCAAGGGACCCATAATGTACCAACCGCCATCTATAATGAGCTGGATTATGGAGATGTTTTCTTCTGTGGGCGCTGAAGTTTCCAAAGTTTCGGCTGCTTGAACGCCGTTACTGATTTGCAGCAGAATGAGTGATTTCATAGAACAAGATTACGCAGGAATAGCCCTATAACGCTATCGCTGAAAAGAAATTATGCACGCATCAGTATGAATAGCGCGGCTCCGGCAAAGTATCCGATAATGGCCAACCAGGATATTTTCTTCAAATACCATATGAAGTCTATGCGCTCCAATCCCATGGCAGCGACGCCAGCCGCAGAACCAATGATCAGAGCACTTCCACCGGTACCGGCGCAATAGGCCAAAAACATCCAAAAATCGCCGCTTGCGGCAAATGGTCCCGATGCTTCAATTTCAAACATCCCTTGCGCTGCTGCTACCAACGGTACGTTGTCTACGATAGCGGAAAGTAGCCCAATAATGAGGTCAATGGCATAAATGTTTCCTACAGTTTCGCTCAAATACAGCGCTACTTCGCCCAGTATTCCTATATCTTGCAAAGCGGCTACGGCTAGCAGAATACCAAGGAAGAATAGTACCGAAGCGGTATCGATTTTGCGCAGCACACCTACCACAGTAAGTTTTCTTCGGAGGGGAATATCTTTATGGCGGTGCATAATGTCGGTAACCACCCATATTACTCCGAGGCTGAGCATCATCCCCATAAAGGGTGGAAGGTGCGTAGTCGTCTTGAACACGGGTACAAACAGCAAGCCCGCGATACCCAAGGCGAAAATGATAGCCCGCTCGCGATCTGTAGCTTCTAAAGTATGCTCGTCGGTGGGTATAAGTACGGGTCTGTTAACATTTCCTTTCATGGTGAAACTTAAAATGCTCAACGGGGCAACCATCGTAACGAGGCTTGGAAGTATCAACTCGCTCACCGTTTGGCCCACATCTGGAAGCTGTTTCTTAATCCAGAGCATCGTGGTGGTCACATCCCCAATAGGCGACCAGGCTCCACCGGCATTGGCTGAAATCACTACTAAGCCCACAAAGAACCAGCGTGTCTGTTTATCTTCAATCAGCTTGCGCATCAAGGACACCAATACTATAGTGGTGGTAAGATTATCGAGTACGGCACTTAAAAAGAAAGTGAGGGTACAAACGATCCACATCAATTTTACTTTGTTCGTAGTGGTGATACGGTCTGTAATTACTTTGAAGCCTTCGTGCGCATCTACCGTCTCTACGATAGCCATAGCGCCCATCAGAAAGAACAGTATAGAGGATATTTCGCTGATGTGGTGAAGTACGTTTTCCTCAATACCATGGCCTGCTTCTCCACCATTGGGAATGCTATGCGCGAGCAATTCAGGAGACAAAGCATAAATAGCCCAGCAAACAATACCTGTAATAAGGGCAGAAGCCGCCTTATCGACATGCAACGGATGCTCCAGGGCAATGCATAAATAGCCCAAAACAAAGACAACAATGACTACTATTTCCATGATCTAAATGAGTTGTGACAATGCAATTTCGAAACCGGTGGCAGCCAAATTTACCCCGGTTGGATTGCGGTTAAAAATCTCCTCTATAGCACTTCGTATTACAGTGCTGGTATCTTCAAATATGGCTTCGTCGCTCAGTTCAACACCTTTCTCCATGCAATACGCGAAAACGCGCGCCATACCGCAATTAGCTATAAAATCGGGTACGATGGCAATGCGCTGATCGGCGTATTCCATAATAGGACCAAAGAATATTTCGGGGTCGGCAAACGGCACATTGGCACCGCTGGCCAATACTTCCACACCAGCTTCAATCAATCGGTCGGTATGGTCGCGAGAGATAAGTCGCGAAGCCGCACACGGAAGAAAAATGTCGGCGGGCAAATCCCAAATTACTTCGTTGGTTTTTTCAAATGATAGTAGGTCTGCACCAATAAGTTCGTTACCGTTTTTAGCGATAAAGAGCTGTTTTATTTCATCGAAGCTCAAGCCATCAGGGCGTATCAGGCCGCCAGCACGGTCGATTATACCGACCACTTTGGCGCCAGCTTCCGAGAGGTAGTAAGCTGCAGCGGCTCCTACGTTGCCCCAACCCTGCACGATCGCCCGCTTTCCGGCGATCTCTTTCTTACTCAGGTCGTAAAAATGCATTACACTTTTAGCCAAGCCGAAGCCGGTTATTAAATCGGCGATTACATATTTTCGCGCTGGGTCGGGCGAATATTTCCGATCTTCAACCACTTTGGAAACACCAAATCGGAGCTGCCCTATTTGTTGGATTTTCTCATTGTCGCGTGGATTGAAATGGCCGTTGACTACTCCTTCTTGCGGGTGCCAAAGGCCAAATTCTTCGGTTATCGGAATCACTTCGTGAATTTCGTCCACATTTAAATCTCCGCCTGTACCATAGTAGCTTTTCAGCAAGGGTGTTACTGCTTTATACCAGCGCTCCAGTACGGCGCGCTTTCGCGGGTCGGCTGGGTCGAAATTAATACCGCTCTTGGCACCGCCAATGGCAGGGCCCGAAACGGTAAACTTCACCTCCATCGTTTTTGCTAGCGATTCTACTTCCCGCTTGTCTAAGCCTTTGCGCATGCGGGTACCACCGCCCGCTGCGCCGCCACGCAGGGAGTTTATTACCACCCAACCGCGAGCTTCCGTTTCCGGGTCATTCCATTCAAAAACAATTTCGGGAGATTTCTCTTCAAACTTTCGAAGCAGGTCGCGCATCAGATAAAATTACTATCGGGGGCAAATATATTAAAAGGAGATGGCCCTGCGAGGTCGGAATTAATTCTTAGTATTTGCTTAACACAACTACAAGGGGTAATAAATGGCGCCTGAACTATTATCGCGCAGCGCGCCTGTTACTGAGCGCAAGGCATTCGCCCTGCCTTCGAGCCTGAGCTTACCGAGAAGTGCAAAAATCAGCGCTTCTTTGTAATCGATTAAAGCACGATCGGGTATTTGGATTTCGCATTTCACCGAGCGTCGGATGCCTTCAATCAGAAAATCGTTGAAGCAACCCCCTCCCGTAGCCAAGATTTTATCGCGTTTTGAAAAGGAGTTGAGCGCACGGGCTATTTGGTTTGCAATATGTTCCGTTAAGGTGGCTAAGGCATCGCGATCGGAGAGAGAGCTGACAAGTGGAAGAATCTCGCGCTCTACCCACTCACGTCCGAGCGATTTCGGATAAGATTTTTGGTAAAAAGGTAGGTTGTTTAACTTATCAAGGGTTGCTCGATCCATTGATCCTGATCTGGCTAGCATTCCTTTATTATCGTAGGCCAAACCTGTCCTGCTGGCATAATAATTTAAGGGGAGATTTGCCGGGCCAATGTCGTAAGCGATTCGGTCATCATTGCTTTGAAAGCTGATGTTTGCAAATCCGCCCAGGTTTAGGCAAGCCGCGTAATTGCCAAATAGCAGCGCATCGCCAATAGGTACAAGGGGTGCACCTTGTCCACCTAAGGCCACGTCGCCCCTTCTGAAATCGCAAACGGTAGTGATGCCAGTTTCGGCTGCAATAATATTTCCATTGCAGAGCTGATAGGTAAAATGATGCTCGGGCTGATGGAAAATGGTATGGCCGTGACAAGCTATGAAGTCAACTTTAAATTTCAGGCCTTTTATCACCTTAGTGATTTCTGCAGCGAGGTAGCAACTGTATTCATTTTCGAGTTTCAGGAAGTCATCGGCAGCCAAACTCGGTGCTTCCCCGAGCGATTTAATCCAAAAACCGGAATAAGGAATATGAGCCAGGTGTAAAAACTCAAATTTAGGATATGCGTCGAACCGCACTACCGCTATATCGACACCGTCGAGCGAAGTGCCCGACATGATGCCCACACCAATTTGGAATGCTTTGTTTTCAAACGTCATGCGGACAAGAGATTGTTTTAAATTTGCGCACCACAAATAAACTACAAGGAACGATGAATTTTGAATTTACCGAAGAGCAAATTGCCGTGAGGGATGCCGCGCGCGATTTTGCCCAAAATGTTTTGAAGCATGGCGTTATTGAGCGCGACACCCATCAGCGGTTTCCCGTGGATGAAATTAAGCAATTGGGCGAGCTCGGTTTTATGGGCATGATGATCGACCCCAATTATGGGGGTAGTGGCATGGATACCGTATCGTACGTTCTTGCAATGGAAGAACTTTCGAAGGTTGACGCTTCAGCTTCGGTGGTGGTTTCTGTTAACAATAGCTTGGTGTGCTGGGGCTTGGATAAGTACGGCTCAGTGGAACAAAAGCAAAAATATTTGGTACCATTGGCGAAGGGCGAGAAAATAGGGGCATTTTGCTTAAGCGAGCCTGAAGCTGGCTCTGATGCTACTTCTCAGCGCACTACAGCCGAAGATAAAGGCGATTATTACCTTCTGAATGGAACCAAGAATTGGATCACCAATGGGGGCTCTGCTTCTACTTATCTCGTTATTGCGCAAACGCATCCAGAAAAGGGACATCGGGGTATTAATTGTCTGATCGTAGAGCGCGGTATGGAAGGTTTCATGGTCGGCGCTAAGGAAGATAAATTAGGTATTCGCGGAAGCGACACCCACACGATCATGTTTCAGGATGTAAAAGTGCCAAAGGAAAACAGAATTGGGGAAGACGGTTTTGGGTTTAAATTTGCCATGAGCACCCTTTCTGGAGGCCGCATTGGTATTGCCGCGCAAGCGCTAGGTATTGCCAGCGGGGCGTACGAATTGGCCCTTGCCTACAGTAAGGAGCGCCAGGCTTTCGGTAAACCGATTCACGAGCATCAGGCCATCGCTTTCAAATTGGCCGATATGGCTACGGAGATCGAAGCGGCTCGGCTTTTATGCCTAAAGGCCGCGCAAGTGAAGGACGCCGGTGAGAATTTTGATTTGGAATCTTCCATGGCCAAGCTTTTTGCTTCGCGGGTAGCCATGGAAACCACGATAGAAGCCGTGCAAATTCATGGAGGTTATGGTTTTGTGAAAGAATACCACGTGGAGCGATTAATGCGCGACGCTAAAATCACCCAAATTTACGAAGGGACAAGCGAGATTCAAAAAATCGTGATTTCGCGTGCTTTATTGAAAGATTAAAGCTTTTCCAGAACCCTCTCCATAGTGGTAGCCCGGCTGCCCTTCAAGAGAATGGTATAGCCTTTCAAAGGGTGATTTGCGAGATATTCGTTCAATTCTGCGACATTTGCGAAGTATGCGCACCCGTAGAGCTGGCAATCGGCGTAATGCTGCCCCACGAAAATAGCGTCCAGATCTTTTTCGGCTACTCTGTTCACTAAGGCTTGATGCTCTTCCTGGCTTTCTGAGCCAAGTTCCATCATGTGGCCGAGAATGGCAATTTTTGGTTCGTCGTGTCCGTCGGCCAGGTTGTCAATGGCCAAAATCATACTACTCGGATTCGCATTGTAAGCGTCGAGTATTACCTTGTTGTGGTGGGTGATTTTTAATTGCGAACGGTTATTCTCAGGAGCGTAATGCTCGATTCCGGCCATTATAGCGGTCTGCGGAACGTCGAAATAGCATCCAATAGCCACGGCTGCCATCGCATTATAAAAATTATAATTTCCCACCAACTGGGTTTGGATGCGCCCACGGGCGTTTTTTTCTTTACAGTTGAATTGAAACGACAGGAAAGGCTGTGAATCTACTACATCGCCAAAGGCAAAATAACGGTCGTTCACTCCAAAATAAATTCGCTCCAAACCAACCGATAATTCCATAAGTACTGGATCGTCGCCGTTGACAAAAACTTTGCGCTTATGGGTTTTCAAAAAGTCATATAGCTCTTTTTTCCCCTTTTTCACTCCTTCTATCCCACCAAAACCTTCCAGGTGAGCCTTGCCGATATTGGTGATCATACCGATATCTGGAGTGCAGATGGTGCAAAGCTCTCGGATTTCTCCTTGGTGATTAGCCCCCATTTCAATTACGGCCATTTCGGCATCGAGCGGTATGGCGAGCAGGCTGAGTGGCACACCGATATGGTTGTTCAGATTACCAGTAGTAGAGTAGGTGCGGTACTTTCTTGAAAGTACAGCGTGAATCAATTCCTTGTTGGTGGTTTTTCCATTGCTCCCGGTCAGGCCTATTACCGGAAAGGCAAACTGGCTGCGGTGATGCTTCGCTAAATCTTGTAAAGTTTGCAGTGCATCATCAACAACGGTCATTGATGCTTCATTTTGCAGGGAAGGATCATCGGCAATTACGTGCAAGGCACCTTTTTCAAGCGCTGTTTTAGCAAAGGTATTTGCATCGAAATTTGGCCCTTTCAGACAGAAGAAAATCTGGTTGTCCATCGGCCTGCGAGAGTCTGTACTTACACCCGATGACGCCTGAAATACCTTGTAAAGTTCGCTTATACGCATGGGGCTAAAAATAGAAAAACCCACAACACCATAGCGGTGTGTGGGTCTCAATTTCTTACTTAAAGTTTTTTAGCGTTGGCCTAGACCTACCGGACTTCCTACCCGATCCATGGCGCAGCGGAAACCAATAGTGGCACTAGCTTTGCGCTCATCCATAAAGCGGCGCGTGCCGGGGCTCAACCAATAAGCGCGGTCTCTCCAACTTCCACCTTTATAAACCCGTGCTCGGTTGCTTATTAACGTAGTGGTGCCGTAGTCGTACATGCTGTTTTCGCTTGCATTTGGATTCGAATAATCGATACCCGATTCTTGGTCTCCATCGCGGTAATTGATATTGTCGGCGAGACGGTAATTGTCGCGATCGATGTTCTCTTCTTCGCGTACTTTTCGCATACGAAGATTTCCCGGAGTGTCTTCTACAAATTGCCCCATTCCGCTTATTAGCTCTGGCGCTATGCGCACGTCGCTGCTGCGAATACGCTGAATACCATCGCGAATTAAGGTGAAGGCTTCGTCGTTTTTACCTTCTGTGTAGCGTTCGTTGGCTTGTTCGGCTGAAGCGATCAAGTCGGAGAGCAATTGGCTTTCTTCCGGATTCAGTTTGCCTTCTGTGATTTTGCTAAACTTTTGCAGGTAGGTCAAGGTGCCTGCTACATCGTAAGTTACGATGGTAAGCTTGTCGTCAATGTTACCTTCGCTATTCAGCTGCTTTGTTTTGTACACGCTTCCACGGAAAGGTCTAAATTCATCGACATCCTCATGGCTTAACGGACGATAAACATCCATTACCCACTCGCTCACATTTCCGCCCATATTATAAAGGCCGTAATCATTTGGTGAGTAGCTAAAAACGGGGGCGGTGATATCGGCGTTGTCATTTAAGCTTCCGGCCACACCCATATAATCGCCTTTACCGCGCACAAAGTTGGCCACGAACTCTCCGTAGTATCGGCTGTTGTTATCCCCATCGCGCACATAGTGACCATTCCATGGATACACTTTTCGCTCGGTAACCAATTCTTGAAAAGAGTTTCCAATTAAGCCATAGGCGGCAAATTCCCATTCCGCTTCGGTGGGTAGTCGGTATCGGGGCAGTAGGATACCGTCTTCCATACGCACGTTCCGAAAATCTTTATTCGGATCTAAATCCTGAAGCCCGTCAACGCGCTTGCCACTTTCGTACTGACCAGCCAAATAAGCGTCCGTGCTGAAATGATCCTCATTTACTTGATCCGGAAAATGTTCGAAAAGACCTTCGCGAACCAAAATTGCTTCATTCACGCGGTCCGATCTCCAGGCGCAGAAGTCATTGGCTTGAAGCCAATTAATGCCTACTACAGGGTAATCGTTGTAAGCAGGGTGGCGTAAGTAATAATCCACGTAAGGCTCATTGTATGCTAATTTCGATCGCCAAACCAGCGTATCGGGCAATGCCTTGTCGTAAATTTCAGGATAGTCAGCGCTGTATACACGGCTGAGCCAATAAAGGTATTCCAACCAATAAACGTTAGTCACTTCTGTTTCGTCCATATAAAAGGTAGAAACAGTCGCTGTTCGTGGAATATTAATCCAATCTTCCATCACCATCTCCTCGGTAGCGCCCATTGTGAAAGAGCCTCCCTCTATGAGCACCAATCCAGGACCCGTTTCTTGCTCAACATAGGGTGTTTTCTCAAAACCACCGTTTTTGGGGTCGTTGTAATTCCAACCTGTAGCATTCGATGCTTCGTTACTACAAGATTGCAATGCCAAAAGCACTGTGGCAAATACCAACAGGCTCAATATTTCATGTGATTTGGCTTTCATGTGGGTTTCCTTTGCAGTTTGAAGCATTAACTAGAATTGCGGACAATTTATTGCCCTAAACTTTTTCTTTTGCGGCTTACAATTGAAATTAAAGCCGAAAGATATTTCGTGCGAACCAGCCGTTTGGGTTGTTAGACGGCTCGTAGTAAGGTCATAACTATATCCTATTTTAAATCGGTCAGTCTCGATACCTACCAAGACAATAAATGAATCTTCAAAACGATACCACACCCCACCAATCAAAGGTCCCTGTTTCACATAGACCCCTACATTGTATTGCTCAAAATCAAATTGCCGTTGATATAAAAAGTTTGGAGAAATAGAAGTATTGCTTTGACCCTTTACATCTTTATTTATGGCGAAAGTAGCTCCGGTGTGGAAGGTGTATTTTCTCTCTAGGGGTGCGTCTGCCACGATTAACGATTCATTGGGTTCAAACAAGTGGTGTACGGCCAAGCCTACGTAAAAGGTTTCACTGAATACAACTCCACCCACCGAGAAGTCCACATTATCTACGGTGCCTCCGCGGGGTTGATCTTTGGTTTCGTATATAAATCCGCGTCGGGGATCTATTTGATCGCCAAAGGTAAGTTTGCCCCAATCGAGCGATCGCTGAAAATAGGTGCCTTGAAAACCGGCCACGGCCTGTACTTTCTTAGAAATACTGAATTGATAGGAGTAAATACCATTAACACTGAAGCTATTTAATGTCCCACGTCCGGCATTATCATTTAAAATGTAAAAGCCCAAACCGCCGCTGATTGCGTCAACATATTGATCGTACGAAGCAGAAGACGTCACGAAATTGCCCGACAGAGCTGGCCATTGGTTACGATAGTTGAGCGTAACACGCGGACATTTATTGGTCCCTGCCAAGGCTGGATTCAAGTAGAGTGGATTGGCGTAGAACTGCGTGAAGGCGGGATCTTGAGCCGAGAGTTGTTGTGCGGAGATTACGAAGCAGATCGTTAATAACACTCCTGCCAACACTCTAATTTTGCTGAACATATTTGCCGGTAGAATTTCAGTTTTTTGAAGCCTCAATTATACGAAATTTTTTAATCCTGATTTTTTGAATGCAGTATTCGCACCACAATAAGAGATTACGATTGTCGTTTACCTTTGAGTTTGCGGACTAAATTTACTCAATTATTCATCTGTTGCAAGTTTTGCGGTAGGCTAAAAGTTGAGAATAATTGTAATGGTATAGATGAATGATATGAAAGGCTTATGGTCGAAATTGGCAGTTGCAGCCGTCCTAATTGTTGCCCCTCAATGGCTTAGCGCCCAACGTTTGATCAACGTACCGTTGGTTTGGGACGATGTAACTCGAGTGGCTCTTTCCGAAAATCAAACCGTAGATTTAACATTTGCACGAGGCACCACGGGTTCACTCGAAGTCGGCAAACTTCCCGCATACGTGAACATGGAAGTGTTGGGCAAGCAAATTGAAGTTATTTCGGCTACGGTAGAAGTACTCAAATTTGGCGATCCCATCGATTTATCAAAACTACCGGGTGCTGCTATAATCACTGCACAGGAAAGTTTTAAGTATGCGGGCAAAGAGTTTCGGGGTTCTACAGCTTTGGTCTATGAGTTCGTACCAATAGCTTATTTAAACGGAAGGCTCCACCAAATACTCGAAGCTCAAATTAAAATTAATGAGCGCAGGCAGAGGGCTCGCCCTAAAGGTGCCAACTTTGGTACCACGAGCGTAATGAGTCAAGGCCAATGGTATCGAATAGGCGTGGCCGAAGATGGGCTGTACCAACTTCGCAAAAGCGACCTTCAAAATCTCGGCATCGATGTGGGTAATTTAAATCTGGCAGGTCTTAATATATATGGCAATGGCTATGGCCAATTGCCCTACCAAAATTCTATACAGCGCCCCGACGATCTTCTCGCCAACCCCATAGAGATTGTGGGTGGAGATGATGGCATATTCAACGATGAAGATTACATACTCTTCTTTGCGCGCGGTCCACACCGGTGGGAGCTGGACACGGCATCGACCTTATTTAATCACGTAAAGCATCAATTTGTAGATACATCGTATTACTTTATAGGTATAGATGCTGCCGCTCCGGCAAAAAGGGTCACTAATCAATCGGGATCTGGGCTTTCGCCAAATTATGAAGTGATAACTTTTAACGACTACGCCTTTCACGAGGTCGATCGGCAGAACATGCTCGAAAGTGGCCGTGAGTGGTACGGCGAAAAGTTTGATGCGCAAACGGCTTTCTCCTTTTCGGGTGAAGCTTTGACCTTTCCCAATCTCGACCCTGCCAGCCTTACGGTGGTAAGAGCAAATGTTCTTTCCCGAACCACTGTTGCCGGCAATTGCACCTTTACCATGAACGTAAATGGAACCACAGATTCCCGATTGCTCGGGAGCACTGGCACGAGTGTTACATCCCTATTTGGTCAGACGAATAACCTGCGGGTAGAATTGCTTAACGCCAGTCCGGAACTTATTGTGGCGTTTAATTATGTCAAGAATGCCCCATCTGCCGCGGGATGGCTCAATTGGTTCAATGTTAATACCCGCCGCCGCATGCGAATGGCTGGGACACAAATGATTTTTCGCGATGCATTGAGTTTAGGCGCTGGAAGGGTATCCCGATTTACAATAACGAATGCATCGTCGGTGCAGCAAGTTTGGGAAGTTACGCGCGGGGCTGATACCCGCCGAGTGGATTTTCAGCGAACGGGCGATCAATTGAGCTTTACCCTACCCACGGAAAATCTTCGGGAGTTTATTGCCTTTTCAGGCGGTTTCAAATCGCCAACTTTATTTGGGGCAGTACCCAATCAGAACTTGCACGCCTTAGGCACGGAAAGCGATGTGGATATGGTAATTGTAACCCCAGCCCGATTTGAGTCGCAAGCCGAAATCTTAGCCGATCTGCATCGAAATTTTGAAGCCGACCCGCTAAATGTGGAAGTGGTAAGGCTGCAGGACGTTTACAACGAATTTTCGAGTGGTATGCGCGATGTAACTGCTATAAAGTGGTTGATGAAGATGCTTTACGATCGAGCGGGAGGTAATACTGCTCTCCAACCGCGATACTTATTGCTCTTCGGAGATGGTTCATACGATAATCGAAATTTCACTCCGGGTAATACCAACGTAATACCAACACACCAATCCTTAAATTCACTCAGTCCGGCTTCGTCTTATGTCAGCGACGATTATTTTGGATTTTTATCGGACGATGAGGGAGAGAGTCAGATAGATGTGATGGACATAGGAGTCGGGCGAATCGTCGCTAAAAATTTACAGGAAGCCACTTCGGTGGTAAATAAAATACGCCGATATATGGAGATTACTCCGCTTAACTTAAACGAGACCTGCACCGTGTGCAACACGAGCCAATCGAATAGGGGGCCTTGGAGAAATAGCATCACCCTTATCGCCGATGATGAGGACAATAATTCGCACATGATCAATTCCCGATCTATAAGTAACCAAATAAATGGCTACACGAGCGACTACAATATTGAGCGGGTTTTTACGGATGCTTTTCAGCAGGTTGTTACACCAGCCGGTACGCGCTATCCCGATGTGAATAGGGCTATAGACAGGCGTGTACGCAATGGCGCCTTTATTATCAATTATATCGGGCATGGCGGTGAGCTCGGTTGGGCGCAAGAGCGCATTCTCGATAATGCGATGATTCTGGCTTGGGACAATGGCGCCAATCTTCCCATATTTGTAACTGCCACCTGCGAATTCACCCGTTTCGATGATCCACTCCGCACTTCTGCTGGGGAGTATGCCTTGCTAAATGGAAACGGTGGGGCCGCAGCCTTGCTTACTACCACGCGGTTGGTTTACTCCGGCCCTAATTTTACCTTGAACCAGAAATTTTACGATGCGCTCTTCAATCGGCCTGCCGATGAAGTGGTAACTCGTCTTGGCGATGTAAGCCGCGATACCAAGAACATGGCCTTGAGTTCAGGAAGCAGCAACCATCGTAATTTTAGTCTGATTGGCGATCCTGCCTTGCCGCTTGCTATTCCCAAGTACCGAGCAGTGGTAACAGCCATAACCGATACGCTCGGTGCAGTATCCGATACTTTAAAGGCGCTTGGCGTGAGCCGCGTGCGCGGAGAAATTCGCGATCAGAATGGAAATATCCGTAGTGATTTTAATGGAAGAGTGAATGCAACGGTCTTCGATCGGATCATTCAAAAAACAACACTCGGAAATGATGGAGGCAACCCATTTACTTTTCCTTCCCAAGAAAGCGTGATTTATAAGGGCAATGCAGAAGTAGCCCAAGGTCAGTTTCAATTCGACTTCGTGATTCCAAAAGATATTGCCTTCAGCGTAGATACCACCGCCCGAATAAGTCTTTACGCCCAAAGCGAAGAACTTGATGCTACAGGTTTCCAGAATAATCTGAAAATCGGAAGCCGCGACCCCAATGCCGTGAACGATGGACTGGGGCCAGAGATCGACGTGTTCTTAAACGATGATAACTTCGTTTACGGCGGTTATACCAATTCTACACCAATATTAGTGGC
Organism: Flavobacteriales bacterium; assembly: GCA_038321615.1. Lineage (GTDB taxonomy): Bacteria > Bacteroidota > Bacteroidia > Flavobacteriales_D > Cryomorphaceae > JBBQFC01. The sequence continues at coordinate 65,816 of JBBQFC010000009.1, forward strand.
TAGTATATTCGATGAGAATGGTGTGAACACCGTTGGCTCAGGTATCGGCCATGACATCACCGCAGTGATCGATGGAAAGGTAAATGAAACCATAACCCTGAATGATTATTACGAGTCGGATCTGGGAACTTACCAACGCGGAAAGGTACAGTACCAATTCGATCAATTGAGTCCAGGCAATCACTCCATAAAGGTGAAAGTATGGGATGTTCACAACAACAGCACGGAAACGGAAATCCAATTTGTAGTAGCCGAAACGGATGAATTTGCCATTCAACGGGTTCTAAATTACCCGAACCCTTTCACCACACGGACGGAGTTTTTCTTCGAGCACAATCAAAGTTGCGAGTTCCTTAACGTCCTTATCCAAATATACACGGTGAGCGGAAAGCTCGTGAAATCAATCAACACGGTATCCAATACCGACGGATTTCGTAACGTACCCATTCCGTGGGACGGAAGAGACGATTACGGAGACCGATTGGCTACAGGCGTGTATGTGTATAAATTAGCGGTGCGTAACCCAGCAGGCGAGCAGGTCGATAAATTTGAGAAGCTCGTTATTCTCAACTAAGCTGATGACCCCAAGACATTTAGTTATATTTGCACCCCGCAAAAAGTATTGCATGAAAAAGATAGTATTGATTCTGAGCTTCGTAGTAAGTTCTGTATCGCTTATGAAGGCTCAAAATCAGGTGGACTGTAACGGAGCCGTAACCGGCAGCGACTGCGACCAATTGCGGGCTATTACCACTGCTGTACCCTTTTTACTTATTGGTGCCGATTCCCGATCGGGAGCAATGGGCGATGCCGGGGTAGCGTTATCTACAGATGCCAACTCCCAATATTGGAATCCATCGAAGTTGGCCTTCTCGGATGAGGAAATGGGCGTTTCTTTGGCTTATAGCCCCTGGCTTCGCCAATTGGTAGATGATATGAGCTTGGCCTACCTTTCCTGGTTTACCAAAATCAACAAAACCTCGGCCATCGGTGCGAGCCTTCGGTACTTCACACTTGGCGACATTATATTTACAGATAACAACGGTTTTGAAATCCGTCCTTTCCGCCCTGCCGAATTTGCCGTGGACGTTAGCTATTCCCTGCAGCTCTCTAAGAATTTTTCCGGTGGTATTTCCGCACGATGGATCAACTCCAACCTTACGGGTGGTGTATCTGTAGGAGGGGCCGACTCAAAGGCAGCCAATGCCTTCGCGGTCGATCTATCTGGGTTTTACCAGAACGACAAACTTAGTTTAGGCTCAAAAGATGCCGAACTGCGATTTGGTATTCTGGTCTCGAATATTGGGAATAAAGTATCGTACACCAATACATCTCAGCGCGATTTCCTTCCGATGAATTTGAAACTGGGAACTGCTTTCACCATAAATTTGGACGACTACAATACCTTGACATTTGCCTATGATGCGAATAAGCTTTTGGTGCCGTCGCCTCCCGTTTACGATCAAACCGATCCAACAAGAATTATTGCTGGCGAAGATCCCAATCGAGGTGTAGCTGCCGGATTGTTTGGTTCGTTTTCGGATGCAGCCGGGCGACCCGTATTTGATGAAAATGGCGATGCCATTGTCCAGGCTGACGGTATGCTTGAAATCGAAGGTGGTAGTGTATTACAGGAAGAGTTGCGTGAGATCAATCACAGTTTTGGTATGGAATATTGGTATGCCGATCAATTCGCGGTTCGCGGAGGTTACTTTTACGAACATCCCACCAAAGGCAATCGCCAGTATTTCACCGTTGGTGCAGGTTTTCGATACAATGTTTTTTCGCTCGACTTATCCTATTTGATTGCCACAACACAGCGTAATCCGTTAGCAAACACCTTGCGATTTACGCTTGGACTCCACTTCGAAGGTGGTAATAAGAGCAAAGCCACCCCCAATAATTAAAACCGTTTGAAAATTCGAGTTGGTTTCGGATTCGACGTGCATCAACTCCGCGATGGCCACCCGTTTATGTTGGGGGGTATCGCCATTCCGCACGAGAAAGGAGCCTTCGGCCACTCAGATGCAGATGTGCTGATCCACGTCATCTGCGATGCGTTGCTCGGAGCAGCTAACCTTCGGGATATCGGTTATCAATTTCCCGACACCGATCCAGCTTTAAAGGGAATTGACAGCAAAATACTCCTGCGCAAGACCGTGGCTCTTTTGAGCGAAAAAGGTTATCGCATCGGAAATATCGATTGTACCATTTGCCTGCAGCGCCCGAAAATCAATCCTTTTATTCCGGAAATGAAAACTTGCCTTTCGGAAATCCTTTCGTTGGAAGAAGAAGATATTTCTATTAAGGCTACCACCACCGAAAAATTGGGTTATGTGGGCAGAGAAGAAGGCGTAAGTGCCTATTGTGTTTGCCTTATTGAGCATTCAGTCAGCGCAGCCAATTAATTTCTTGAATAGAAAGCCTGATCTTGCGATACAGGCTTTGTTTGCATCTAAATAATGCAGGCTACTTCAAAGTGTTTATCAAACACCCTAAAGCCACGATATTCTAAAATCTGGTGCGTATATTTGCCACTTCAATTAGAATAGATATGGCATTGAAATCGCCTAAGGCACCCAAAGCACCTGTAAAAGCAGCGGCGAAAACTGCACCCAAGGCAGCAGCCGCTCCGAAGGCTACGAAATTTAGCAAGGAAACTTACCTTGCTTGGTATGAGAGCATGCTAATGATGCGTCGATTTGAGGAAAAATGCGGCCAACTTTATATCCAGCAAAAATTTGGTGGGTTCTGCCACCTGTATATTGGCCAAGAAGCACTTCTCGCGGGGATGGTTTCGGCAATGGATAAAGGCGACAAGGTAATCACCGCATACCGCGACCACGCGCACCCCATTGCGCTCGGCACCGATCCCAAATACGTAATGGCTGAGCTCTACGGCAAGATTACAGGCCTCTCGAAAGGAAAAGGCGGCTCCATGCACATGTTCGACAAAGAGCGCAACCTATTTGGCGGCCACGGCATCGTAGGCGCTCAGATTGCACTCGGCGCAGGTATCGCTTTTGCCGATATGTATCGTGGAGAAAAGTTTGTAACCTACACCTTTATGGGCGATGGAGCCGTACGCCAAGGTATCCTACACGAGACGTTTAACATGGCGATGATCTGGAAGATTCCAGTTGTATTTGTAATTGAAAATAACAACTACGCTATGGGTACATCGGTAGAGCGCACATCAAACGTTACCGATCTCACCAAGCTGGGCTTGGGCTACGATATGCCTGCCCTTTCGGTAGATGGTATGAACTGTGAAACGGTGCACGAAGGCTTTGCAAAAGCTGCCGAGCATGCCCGCTCTGGTAAAGGTCCTTTTCTCCTGGAAATGAAAACCTACCGATACAAAGGGCACTCTATGTCGGACCCTGGTAAATACCGCACCAAGGAAGAACTAGCAACTTACAAAGGGCGCGACCCGCTTACAGTGATTGAGCAAACCATATTGAAATCGAAGTGGATGACCGAAAAGGAATTCGAAGCAATGGATGAACGCATCAAGGCGGAAGTCGCTGCGTGTGTTACTTTTGCAGAAGAATCGCCCGATCCGGCTCCCGAAGAGCTCTACCAAGACGTTTATTACCAAAGCGATTACCCTTACGTAAAAGATTAAATCCTCATGGCGGAAATTGTAAAAATGCCGAAGCTGAGCGACACCATGGAAGAAGGTGTAGTTGCGGAATGGCATAAAAAAGTTGGCGACTCAGTAAAATCAGGCGAATTACTCGCAGAAATCGAAACCGACAAGGCAACCATGGAGTTTGAATCCTTTCAGGACGGTGTGCTGCTGTACATCGGTGTCGAAAAAGGAAATGCAGCTCCGGTCGATTCTATTCTGGCTATTCTCGGTAAGAAAGGAGAGGATATCAAAGATCTTTTAAACGGTGGAGGTTCTGAAAAACCAACTCCCGCTGCAGCGAAGGAAGATGACGAATCGGACGCAGCTGAAGAGCCTGAAAAAGCCGAAACTTCGTCGGATGAGAAAAAACCCGAAGAAGCAAAGACGGTAGCTGCGAAAACGGAAACCGCCGAAAAGGTAAAGACCGAGTCAGCACCAAAAGAATCGACTGAAACCGAGGGAAATGCGAGCCATAATGGCCGCTTGAAAGCTTCGCCGTTAGCACGCAAAATGGCCGATGATAAGGGGATCGATCTTTACAATTTAACCGGTAGCGGCGATGGTGGGAGGATTGTTCGCAAGGACATCGAAAATTACAAAACTCCAGCTGCGTCTAAGACTTCGTCTGCAGCAGCAGGCACAGAAGCCTATACCGAGACTCCGGTGTCGCAAATGCGGAAGACCATCGCGAAGCGATTAAGCGATAGCATGTTTACCGCTCCGCATTTCTATCTCACGATGGAAATTGATATGGACAACGCGGTATCGCAGCGAGCTGCAATCAACAAGGCGATTGCCCCAGCCAAAATATCAATAAATGATTTGGTAATTAAAGCAGTGGCTGCGGCGTTGAAGAAACATCCGAATGTAAACTCGAGCTGGCTCGGCGATAAGATACGGCACAATGAACATGTGCATATCGGTGTAGCCGTGGCGGTAGATGAAGGTTTGCTGGTCCCAGTGGTGCGCTTTGCGGACACCAAGTCGCTTGTTGCTATCAACAACGAGGTGAAAGACTTTGCCGAAAAGGCGCGCAGCAAGAAATTGCAACCTCAGGATTGGGCTGGAAATACGTTTACCATTTCGAACTTGGGAATGTTTGGTATCGAAGAGTTCACAGCTATCATCAACACGCCCGATGCCTGTATTATGGCGGTGGGAACCATTGTAGAAAAGCCCGTAGTGAAAGATGGAGCCATTGTAATAGGCCAAACCATGAAGGTAACCCTTAGCTGCGACCACCGCGTGGTAGATGGAGCTGTGGGGTCGGCTTTCCTACAAACATTTAAGAAATACTTGGAAAACCCCGTGATGATTATTGCGGAGTAAGCGAATGAGAATAAAAATAAAGGCCGCCCAAACAGCGGCCTTTTTTAATTTTAGCATCCCCTAACTCTCGTCCCCATTGCTCTACCGCAAGCTCGATGAAATAACCGGTTTATTTGGCACTCGGCTCACTTTTTTAAAGTCGGAGCTCCGAATTGAAACGCCCAATGATCTGTTAGAGCATTACCCCTTTCGGTATGTCGATCGATCGGTGGTGGCGCAAGTAGCCGACGCCACAGAGCCGGGAGAATACTACCAGCTCGAAGGTCGAATTGAAAATTTTGTAGAAGAAGGGGAGGGCGCCGCCAAGCGTATTCGTAGCCGTTTCTCCGACGAGAGCGGAAGTATCGAATTGGTTTGGTTCAAGGGTATCCGTTGGCTGAAAACTTCGCTCAAACCGGGTGTCCGCTATTCGCTTTACGGTAAGTTGACCAGCTTTAAAGGCGCGTTAAACATGGTGCATCCAGAGCTCGATCCGGTCGAGAAGGTGGCCAATCCCTTGGGCGGCTTACAGCCCGTATATAGCACCACCGAGAAGCTTTCAAAGACAGGTCTCAACAGCAAAGGAATCGAGCGGGTTATCACCAGCATCGTATCGCGACATGCATTTCAACTAGCCGAAACCTTGCCCGAAGACTTGAGGGCAGAGCTTAAGCTCATTGGGAAAACGGAAGCCATGCGCGCCATTCATGTGCCTCGCGATGCGCGGGAATTGCAGCAAGCTCAACGGCGATTGAAGTTTGAAGAGCTTTTCTTCATACAAATGGAGCTTTGTATCCGCAAGGAAATGCGGGAAAAAAGTATTCAAGGATTTTCATTCGATCGAGTGGGAGAATACTTTCACGCATTTTACGAAAAGTGCCTACCCTTCGAATTGACCGGGGCTCAAAAGCGAGTGATTAAGGAAATACGCGCCGATATGGTAGGTGGTAAGCATATGAACCGACTGCTACAAGGCGACGTAGGGAGCGGGAAAACCATCGTGGCGGCACTTTCGGCTTTGATTGCTATCGACAATGGATTTCAGGCTACGCTCGTGGCGCCCACTGAAATATTGGCTCAGCAGCATTACTTATCGCTGAAGGAGCTGCTCGCACCTATTGGGGTAGAAGTGGCGCTGCTCACCGGTAGCACGCGAAAAGCACAGCGGCGAGTTCAATTCGAAGCTTTAGCAGGCGGAACGATTCACCTTTTAATTGGAACCCATGCCGTACTAGAAGACCCCGTGGTGTTTAAAAATCTGGGTTTGGCTATAATCGATGAGCAACATCGCTTCGGGGTGGCTCAGCGTGCCAGGCTGTGGAAGAAGAATTTGAAGCCGCCCCATGTGCTGGTGATGACGGCCACACCGATACCGCGTACCCTTGCGATGACGCTCTACGGCGATCTCGACGTGAGCGTGATCGATGAACTTCCACCCGGCAGGAAACCTATAAAAACCGTTCACCTATTTGATAAAGATCGCTTACGGATTTTTGGGTTTATCAAAGAGCAAATCGCGCTCGGACGACAAGTTTACGTAGTGTATCCACTTATCGAAGAGTCGAGTACGCTTGATCTGAAAGACTTAATGGACGGTTACGAAAGTATAGCCCGCGCCTTCCCTATACCCGATTATCAGATCAGCATTGTACATGGCCGCATGAAGCCCAAGGATAAGGACTTTGAGATGCGCCGCTTCGCGAAAGGCGAAACCCAGATTCTAGTGGCAACCACGGTAATAGAAGTTGGGGTGAACGTGCCCAATGCTTCGGTAATGGTGATAGAAAGTGCCCAGCGTTTCGGCCTGAGCCAGCTCCACCAGTTGCGCGGTAGGGTGGGGCGCGGAGCCGATCAATCTTTTTGCATACTTGCCACCGACGCCAAGCTCAGCTCCGAGGCACGCATGCGTATGCGCACTATGGTAGAGACCAACGATGGTTTTCGGATAGCGGAAGTCGATTTGGAGTTGCGCGGGCCGGGCGACTTGATGGGCACCCAGCAGAGTGGAACGCTCGATCTAAAAATCGCCAACCTCGCCACCGACAGCAAGGTGCTCTACTTCGCACGGCAAGCCGCACTTTCCATT
>JBBQFC010000010.1:0-72305 GCA_038321615.1 Flavobacteriales bacterium
GATTACCACTGCTGTTTATCTGTATTGAATCAATTTGGGGGCTTAGTCCAGCTGGTAGGTCAGTATTTACAAACTCCGTTTTATCCATTTCCCGTCCGGCTGAAATACCACTTAAAAAATAGGCTGAAAGTGCGACTATCAGGATGACTAAACCACCTGCAATTAATCTGCCCATCGAGTTTCCACCCGGCTTGTTGTCATTAATCGCCTTTCTTAATTCGCTGCGACAAATGGCCTGCCTAAGCAATTGTACTTCTTCCAAAACGAAAGATAATTCATTATCGGTGGTCAGTTCTTTTTCAAAAGCCAATTTTTCGCTTGGGCTGAATTCGTTGTTGAGATACGTATCAACGCGTTCTATTTTATTTAATTCAGTTCTCATGGATCAGGATTTTTGAAGGTTTTGATTTGAACCAAGCTGAATGGCCTGTTCCATACATTTGTATTTCTGCGTCTTGGCAGAATTTACACTTGAGAAACCCATTGCCGAAGCAATATCTTGCATCGATTCCTTGTTGAAATAGAACCGGGAGAATATTTCACGGCAACGCGCCGAAATATCAGTAAGCACAGACTCCAGCGCCTTTAATTTCTGTTCTTTCTCTTCATAAATTCCGACATCTTCGTTGGTCAGAATCAAGGTATCTGACCATTCAAGTTCGCGGTTGCTTTGTTTTTTCCTTATTTTATTCTTCCAAAGCAACCGATTAATGCCGTAGAGATACGTGGTAATGCTGGATGTAAGCTTAAACGATGGATCGCTGACTTTCTCAATCAGCAAAATCAAAGCATCGTGAAATATTTCGCGTGCTTCTGCTTTGGTTCCTCCTGCCGACATAATCAGCGCATTAATTTTTGGGAACTCTTTGTAAAGCGCTCTAATTGGCTTGTCGATCCCGCCGTCGCATATTCGGCGGATGATTTCTTGTTCATTCATTGTTTCCTTTTCCATTTGAATGTCATAAATCGAAAAAAGTAACCCTCCAAGAATCCAAAATCATCTGAAAGATTTCAGAATTATGCAATTGTTACTTAGCACTCTTGAAGTGTTTTGAATTCGGTTGAAGAAATAAGTGTAATCAAGATGAACCTTTACAACCATTCAATAATTAGAAAGAGACGCCTTTGAGCTATTATTTCAATTGGGGTCCAGGCTGCATAAACCATACCCCATTATCAAAACCTTCTTGCTAAGAATATTCGCTATCGATGGGTTCTAAATCTGTGATTACGGGTTTTAAAGTTATCGGTCCGGCGAAATTTTCGACCTATCTGAATTCAGTCCTTCTGTTATTCGTCATCTTCCGCGAAATAACATCACCAAGCCTCCAAATCCTAAACCCCCGTTTTCCTAAAGCCAAACATCCTTTTCGCGGGTCACAAAATCTACAAAACGCACGGGTTTGCGTCCCAATATCTTTTCCACCCAATCTGATGTAGGTGGCGTAGACTGAAACCGCGGTAGGTAGTGTAGCATGATCATTACCAAGATAAAGGGTGTAGGGACTTTCTGTTTTTTCTTTTCCAGAAAAAAGGACAAAAGGTTGGGGGATACGAATTGAATGCGCCGCCCCAATATATGGCTGAGAACTTGGCAGATGGCTGAAAAACTGAGCTGTTCATCATTTGTGAGTTCGACAGCCTTGTTGCGGTATTGTTCTGATTGCAAGAGCACCTGTGCAGCAACTTCACCCACGTCCTTCAAGTCTACGACGGTAAATTTGACTTTTCCGGCAGGAAGGTAAACGCGGTCTTTTTCCACAATCTCATTGCGCAAGGTGGTGCTAAAATTTTGCATGAAATAGGCCGGTCGCAAAAAAGTGTAAGGAATCCCGCTATCGGTTATCAACTTCTCAATTTGATGGTGAGGTATGAGCTTGCTCTTTTCTGCCCCTTGCACCGAGAGGAATACCAGGTGCTTCATACCTTGCTTCACTGCCGCTTCTACCAGCGGCCGGAAGTGCTTCTCCACATCGGCGAGTTGTGGCGGACGCAATAAAAACAGAATGTCGATATGTGAAAGGTACTGCCCGAAGCGCTCTGTGCGATCAAAGTCAAACTCCACCATTTCCAAACCTGAGAATGCTGCCAAAGAGTCGCGACCCTTTTCAACATCGCGAAGCCCTGCAAGTATGCGGTGAGCACCCCGCTTGGGTACAAGGGCTTTGAGCACTTCCAATCCTACGTTGCCGGTAGCACCAGTGATAAGTATTTGCATGGATGGTAAAACTACGAACTCAATAAGGACATTTGGCCGTTATGGATTTCGGCTTCCCACTTGGCTGGCATGAAATCGGCAGATCGGGCTGGCCGATGGCATCAAAACCTTTACTCCAACAATACTTGTCCTTACCAGAGATATATGGAATACGCAGCTATTCTCTTAGTAAGAAAAACGCCCTGAGTTCAACCATCTGAGTTTGTAGCATCGCAATTCAGTATTAGGTTAATGGATAACGGTGGAAACAAGGTGCATGGTGACTTCCGTCAAAAATTTGGCATTTAGCACGATGTCTTATAACTTTCTCATCGCCCTAACACCTTCGGCAATTGCGAATAAATAGCACGTTGCCACTCTCAAAAATCAGCTCAATTACGTAACGGAAATGCTTGTCGTAACCCAATGATTCGAAATCCACATCCTTAAAAAAGGCGCTCATCAAATACAGGTTTTGCTTGTTCGGATATGGCCTAAAATTAGCGAAGTAAGGTCTCCGTTTCTTGTTTTATCATTGCTTTGGCAGTATCCCAATTCAAAGAATTTGGCGATAGCTCAAACGCAGTGCAAGAGAAGTGCCACCAACCAAAACGAGCCCTGAGAACGCTGGTCTGCCCATGGCGGAGCCTCTGAGTTCCAGAAGTCGTTCGCCGGCTGCTTGTTTGTGTAACGCCGAAATTCAGATTTGCCCAGCTCTCAAAAGTGAGCCATAAACGAGAAGGTCACATCATACCTGCACCTCAAGTTGGTAACTATCTTTTCGATGGTTTCGACAGGATATACTTCGCGAATTATTTTCCAATCTTCCATTGATCTATACCCGATAACCCTACTGATGACCTGCATTTTGTGTGCATTAAAATCAAGTGTATCGGAATCAGTATCCCAAAATAAATAAGTTGGAAGATCGCGCACACTCCAAGGAGATTTTATTTCGTACAGACATAGAATGGAGCGGCGCGTGCCTTAATCGCATGTTGATTACGAGCTTCAAATTTTTCTCTGCTCTTATTTTCATAAAAACTTCACCGCGTTTCAAAACTTCCCTGCGCTTAATTATCCCACCTTTGCAGCCGATGGAAGATTTTGGCCGGGATCAGGAGGTATGGAATGTGCGCACCCACGCTTTGGGCGTCATTGCCGGACTGGTGGGCATCCCGGTTTTGCTCGCAATGGCATCACTTCAGCCGGAAGGTATCGTTGTCGACGAGTTCACCGCACTCTGCATTTACGGACTGGGTTTCTTGATGGTCTTTACTTTCTCTGCACTCTACCATTTTTTCGAAACCCCCAAAAGAAAGTACGCGCTTGAGATTTGGGATCATTTCGGAATCTATTTTATGATTGCCGGCACTTACACCCCTTTTGTGGTGTGCTATGCGGAGCCTGGCGATAAGGCTTTGCTGCTGGCCACCGTTTGGGGACTCGCTATACTGGGTTCCATTTTTAAGGGATTCTTTCCTGCGAAGTTTCGCATGTTAAGCATGTTTCTTTATATCGCCATGGGACTGGTGATGGTTTTTGCTCCGCAATCGTTTAAAGCTGCCATACCGCAAATCCAAATGTGGTGGATCATTGCCGGAGCCGTAGTTTATATTGTCGGACTGATTTTCTACGTGTGGGCACTCTTTCGGCATCACCATGCCATATGGCATCTCTTTGTGGTGGGAGGAGCTTTATGCCATTATTATGGCATCCTGCTTATTTACCTGCCCGAATAAGCTTTCGCTCTTGCCGTGATAATGGCTATTCTGCGGCGATAAGCACCACCTTGTGTTTCCACAATCAACACACCCCTGGGAAAGAATTCGTCTTTCCAATTTCACAACGGACGTGAAAACACGGTCAAAAAAGGGTGAAAACACGCCAAAGATTGGGTGAAAACACCCGTTCATATATTAATCCTTTTCAAGTCCTTTGAAACGAGTAATTATTGTTCTCATATTAATCAATGGTTAAAGCCCATCGGGTGGCTTAACGAAGCACTCCCGATGGTTTTCACAACAAGACATTTAATAGGTAAGTAAATAACCAAATCGAGTATCGTAGAACTTTTTACCACAAATCAATCGCGAAACAACTACAGTGCGACAGGGATGGGTAAATGTACCTTCCCGCAACCCGCAGATTCCAGCAATTTGCGGACTACAGTTTTCAGTTAGATACATGGATTAACTTGAAAGCACAAAGGCCGGCATCTGTCGGCCTTTGTATTTTGCGCCCGCGTTGCACCGACTCATCTTGACTGATGTGCCAGAGTTCGCTCGAACATGGCGATAACCGCTGCCCGACATATCCATCTTTAGACCGCCCGCGTCTCGCGAGTGCGTCTTAATCGGCCGTCTCGGCCAAAATATTCCTGAATTTAAAGAGATATCAAATGCGCGGGACGCGCAATTAAAAGTCACTCGCGAGACGCAAGCGACGGCGTGCGATACCATTTCACAAATCGCTGCACACCTTCTTCAATACTTACATCGGGATTGTAGCTAAGCATCCGCTTCGCTTTTTCAATGTCGGCAAAGGTTATATCGACGTCGCCTTCCTGCATCGGTAAGCAATTGATGGTCGGAACGGTCTCTAGTGCATTTCCGATAATTTCAATAAGATGAGACAGTCGAACGGGTTTATTATTCCCCAGATTTACAATCTCATACACCCCTTCATTTCGCCAGAGATAAGTGAGCACGCCATAAATTCCCGCTACGGTGTCGCTCACAAATGTGTAATCGCGCGAGGTGCTTCCATCGCCATACATCTCGATCGATTCACCCATGGAAAGTTTCTTCACAAATTTATGAATTGCCAAATCGGGGCGTTGCCTCGGTCCGTAAACGGTGAAGAACCGCATGTTTACAATATCCAGCTTGTAGAGGTGGTGGTAGGTATAGTTCATCAATTCGCAACTCCGCTTTGTAAAAGCATAAGGCGAAATGGGTTCGTATTCGTGGCCTTCTTCTATAAAGGGTATATGCTTTGAGTTGCCGTAAATACTCGAACTACTGGCAAAAGCTATTTTCTTCACACTTCGCTTCACGCAAAGCTGAAGCAGGCGGTGGGTAGCGGTGATATTCACATCAATATATCCCTGCGGATCTTGGATAGAAGGCCTCACGCCCGCCTTTGCGGCGAGATGCACCACCGTATCAAACGGCGGAAGCCCTTGAAGGGCTTGGGCGTCGAGTAAATCGAGTTCAAAAAACTGAAAGTTAGGATCATTGCGGAAGGCACCCATATTGGCCTCCTTCACTGCACGTGGATAAAAAGGATCGAAATTATCTACTCCTAAGACCTCATGACCTTGGGCAAGTAGAAATTCGGTAAGATGCGAACCAATAAAACCGGCCGCACCGGTAACAAGAACTTTGGAGGACATGCTGCGAATATAGCAATTTGCTTACCGCAGCATTGTCCAAAGCGTTTATTGAGGCTGCTGAAAACCAGGCTGACACTCCGGCGTATGCTGTGTGTATGCAGCACATTGCTTGGGACTTCCAGCGCACGATGACAATAGCGCCAACACAATCACAAAGCCGAAGAAGATTACTTTTTTCATAAGATCGGTATAAAAATTACCCTTCCATATACCTTGCCTGTTTCAAAAGGTTTCGGAAACGCTAAAAGTCAAATAGATTCTAAACCATTCTTAATTGGCATATACCATTTATCAAGTACCTTGTATTTTTTAGTATCATGTATTGCAAAGTACCATATCAATAATATATCTTTGACCCATCCTAATGAATAATACGATGAACAACTTAACATATAGCATATGAACCTGGACAACACCAAAGCACAGATGCGCAAAGGAGTGCTTGAGTTTTGCATACTTCAGCTCCTGCGCGACGAGAAATATCCTTCCGATATCATTGCCGCCCTGAAAGAAGCAAGACTCATAGTGGTAGAAGGAACCTTGTACCCACTCCTCACTCGTTTAAAAAATTCGGGGCTTCTCGACTACCGCTGGGAAGAATCCAAATCGGGCCCCCCGCGCAAATACTACAAGCTTACTCCAGAAGGCACTTTATTTCTCGACGAATTGCACTCCACCTGGACTGAACTGGTGCAAGCAGTAAACCAAACCATCAATCAAAAGCCATGAACAAGACCATACAAGTAAACATAGGCGGCCGCGTATTCATAATCGAAGAAGTCGCCTTCGGAAAATTGCAAGATTACCTCGGAGCCATTCGCGCCTATTTCGCAAACCGCGAAGGAGCGGGTGAAATCGTAAATGACATTGAATTGCGCCTCGCCGAACTTTTTCAGGAGCGCCTTACCGATGGCAAACAAGTAATCACCGAATCGGACGTGGTAGAAGTGCAAACCATAATGGGAAGCATCGAAGACTACATGGACGCCGAGTACGAAGAAGAAACGACTCGCCATTCGAGCACGGAGAGCAAATCGGATAGGCGCTTCTTTCGCGATCCCGATGATAAAGTTGTCTTTGGAGTTTGCAGCGGGATTAGCCATTACTTTGGCTGGGATCCCTTGGTCCTTCGCCTCGTTACGGTCGCTTCAGTGATATTCTTCGGAACCGGCATATTGCTCTACATACTCCTGGCCATCATAGTGCCAAAAGCAAAAACCACAGCCGAAAAACTTCAAATGCGGGGAAAGCCCGTAACCGTTGAGAACATTTCCCGAAAAGTAAAGGAAACGATGGCAGATATGCAGGAAGATCTCAGCGGTATAGGCAGGCGGGCTGCAGGTAACTCCAGTCGGGCTAACTCCGCCTTACAGGGCTTAGGGAAATTTTTAAGCGATTTGGCCGGCTACCTCGTTCAAGCCCTGCTCTTCGTGATGCGAATTCTCGGCAAAGTGCTTGGGGTGGCGTTTACCCTTTGGGGGTTGGCATCGCTGGTGTTCTGTATCTTTTTACTCTTTGGCGTAGAAACCTGGCTCATGCAGAAAAGTATGCATGGCTTCTGGATCGGCGACGGACTTTCGCAGCTCCATGTGGTATTTCAAAATCCCGATTTTAATAAAGTGACATTCTACATCGGCTTAGGGCTCACTACCATCTTGCCATCATTGGCCATTGTACTACTTGGTTTCCGCTTGCTCTTCGGCTTCCGCCAATTTAATATCTGGCTGGCTGTAACCGGAACGGTGTTGTGGTTCGTGGGCATTACACTACTGCTGGTAAGTGTTCAAAAATCCATTACCGATTGGCAGTTTGAAGCATCCTATTCAGAGCGAGCGCCCGTAGCCTTGACCGCCGCAGACACCTTATATATAGATCTCTTTACGCCAGTAAATGGATACCGCTCCCGACATGTTTTCTCATCGACGGAAAATTATCACGATGCCGGTGTAACAATTCCTGGTGTCGATGCGACTAACCTTCATAATCGGGGTACTGTGCGATTTACGGCAGAGATGAATAGAACTGGTAATGCATTTGAACTAATGATTGATCGATCGGCCAAAGGTGCCAATGATTCAGACGCGCTTGCAAATGCATCTCTTTCCTTTACCAATGCCACCGCTGTAGGCGACAGCCTGCTGATCTTCCCTTTCTTAGCGCTTTCCGATTCGGCCAAAATACGCGACCAGCGCATTCTTTACCGCCTTCAGATACCACTCGGTAAAACCGTATACTTTGGCGCAAATACGAGCGACATGCTCGACGATGTGCCCAATGTGACATATACTTATGATCGCAACATGGTTAATCACTATTGGCTTATGACGCGGAATGGACTAATCTGTACCGATTGCGCTGAAACATACAAGGAGCCTGAAACAATCAACGCCACCGACAGCATCGAAATTGAAATCCTGAGACCCTAAACCTTCCCTATCGTGAACCAACCAGTACAACCCTTTTTACAAAAAAGTCTATTAGTCGCTATTGCCTTCGTATTGATTTTGGCTTACATGGGCCTATTCATTACCTACCCGCGATCGGCCGACCGAGCACCAGCTTCGAAAGAAAAAACCAGCAACTACAGTATGCCCCATCTGGTACCGGTGGTTAAAATGGCTGCGGCATATTGAACTACTATAGGTGAGCGGGTGGCATAGGCCATAGGGTTTTAGTATATTTGGCCACCCATTAACCCACCTACATGAACGTGCAACAAAAGGCAAAAACCCCACAAGAAGCGGAATTTATCCGTGTCGTTATAGCCGATTATCAATTGGCTTGCGAAAGCAGGGAAGCATCACTTTTGGGCCGAAAAGAAGTCTTAACCGGTAAAGCCAAATTCGGAATCTTTGGCGACGGAAAGGAAGTAGCGCAGCTGGCCATGGCGAAGCAATTTCGCAATGGTGATTTTCGCTCGGGCTACTATCGCGACCAGACATTTATGATGGCTATAGGCGCACTAAGCATCCAGCAATGCTTTGCAGCCCTTTACGCGCACCCCGACCTGGAGCTGGAGCCAGCGAGCAGCGGGAGACAAATGGGCGGCCATTTTTCTACCAGGTCGCTCGATTCCAATGGGAATTGGAAGAACCTAATGGCGCAAAAAAACTCATCGGCCGATATCTCCCCTACCGCAGGTCAAATGCCCCGATTACTCGGTTTGGCTCAGGCTTCCAAGGTATATCGCCAAAATGAAGAACTGCACCAAGGCTTTGACTCCTTTACCTCAGGCGGCGACGAAGTAGCTTTCGGCACCATAGGAGATGCAAGCACCAGCGAAGGTTTGTTTTTTGAAACGATGAATGCCGCAGGAGTGCTCCAAGTACCCATGGTAATGTCGGTTTGGGACGACGGGTTTGGTATATCCGTGCCCCGCCATGTGCAAACCACCAAGGGAAGTATATCTGAATTGCTCAAAGGTTTTCAGCGCGAAAAAGACAAACCTGGGTTTGAAATATTTAAGGTAAAAGGCTGGGACTACGCCGCACTCGTGCACACCTATGAGCAGGCTGTAAGTATTGCCCGCACCAACCATGTGCCGGTGCTCATCCACGTCGAAGATCTCACCCAGCCGCAAGGGCATTCCACTTCTGGTTCGCATGAGCGCTACAAAAGCGCGGATCAATTGCAGTGGACGAAGGATTTTGACTGTCTCGTTCAAATGCGCAAATGGATGCTTGAGCACGATTTAGCAGAAGCAGATGAACTCGATACCATCGAAGCTGCCGCCAAAAAGACCGTTCGTGAAGCCCAAAAAGCCGCTTGGCAGGACTTTCAATCCAGCCTTACCGCCGAGCGCGACGAAGCCGTAAAACTGCTTCAGGCTTGGGCTGGATCAACCGACAGTCCAGATTTGCAACAGGAAGCAGATCAACTTCGAAAAAGCGCTGAACCCATCCGTAAAGAAATTTACAGCACCTTGCGCAGACAGCTTCTGCACCATACCGCCAGCGAAAGCAGCGAACGCCAGGCTGTAAAGCAGTGGTTAGAAACGCACGCTCTAAAGTCGCAAGCTGTTTACAGCGATCATCTCCTTTCGGAATCTCATTTATCGCCACTTTTGGTCGAAGCCACTGCGGCTGCATATCCGGCAGAAGCTGAAATGGTGGACGGGCGGATCGTACTCCGCGATAATTTTGATGCCCTTTTCAAAAAATTCCCCGAAATCCTAATGTTTGGAGAAGACGTCGGCAAAATAGGAGGTGTAAATCAAAGCATGGAGAACATGCAAGAGCGCTTTGGCGAATTGCGGGTGGCGGACGTAGGCATTCGCGAGGCGTCTATAGTTGGTCAGGGCATCGGCATGGCTATGCGGGGTTTGCGGCCAATCGCTGAAATACAATACCTTGATTACCTCCTCTACGCGATCCAAATAATGAGCGACGACCTCGCTACGGTGCGCTATCGCACACGTGGTGGTCAAAAAGCCCCCTTGATCGTGCGCACGCGCGGTCATCGCCTGGAAGGCATCTGGCACTCAGGTTCTCCGATGGGCACCATCATCAACGCGCTGCGTGGCGTGCATGTATGTGTGCCGAGAAATATGACCACAGCCGCCGGCTTCTACAATACGCTCCTGCAAGGCGACGATCCTGCATTGGTTGTTGAACCGCTAAATGGCTACCGCATCAAAGAATCCAAACCAGAAAATTTGGGCGAATTCACCATTTCGCTCGGGGTGCCTGAGATCGTACGCGAAGGAAAAGATATAACCTTGGTGTCATACGGATCAACGTTTAATCTTTGTATCGAAGCCGCAAACGTACTGGCGGATCTCGGTATCGAGCTCGAGTTGGTCGATGTTCGCACCCTCCTGCCATTTGATGTGTCGGGTATGATCGGCCAAAGCCTTTCGAAAACCAACCGGTTGCTCATAGTAGATGAAGATGTACCCGGCGGTGCTTCGGCATTTATGCTGGAACGTATCTTGGGTCAGGAAGCCAACTTCTACCAGCTCGATAGCCCGCCGAAAGTACTGAGCGCCAAAGCCCATCGCCCCGCTTATGGCACTGACGGCGATTACTTCTCGAAGCCCAATATCGAAGATGTCGTGGAAACGGCATATGCAATGATGCGCGAATTTGACCCTTCGCGATACCCTGCTTTATAAGCCAGGCTCCTGCTGAAAAGGAAGGCGCGAGCGCATGGCCAGTCCCATAGTGGCCAAAATTTAAGTGTAAATTTTACATTCCTTTCTATTACCTTAGAAAAGATTTATTTTATTTGGCATTGCTGAGTTGCACCTCTGACCCTATTTAATCCATGATTAGACCTTTTTATTCCCTTTTAATACTCACTGTCAGTCTTTTAATCTCCCTTTCGAGTTTTGGACAAGGTACGCTAAAGGGCACCATTTCCGATGAAGGAACGGGCGAAACGCTCATAGGTGCAGCGGTAATATTAAAAGGCACCACCATTGGAGGCACCACCGACGTAAACGGAAACTTCAGTTTTGAAATAAATCAGAACCCACCATTTACGGTTGTGGTCAAATTTCTGGGCTACGCCGAACAAGAGATCACAATTACTTCTTTCAACCAACCCATAAAAGTTAAAATGGGCGCCGATAATGTGCTTATGAGTGAGGTGGAGATAGTGGGGAGTCGAATAAGCGAAAAAAACAAACAAGCCCATCTCACCTTAGAGTCTATGGATGTGCTAGCCATTAAAGATGCCCCTAGCGGAAATTTTTATGAAAGTCTGGGAACGCTAAAAGGAGTTGATATCACTTCGGCCAGTCTCGGTTTCAAGATTGTTAACACCAGGGGATTTAACAGCACCTCTCCTGTGCGCTCCCTTCAACTAATTGATGGTGTTGATAATCAATCGCCGGGATTAAATTTTTCGCTTGGAAATTTTCTTGGGGCGTCAGATTTGGATGTTCAATCGGTCGATATTGTGGCAGGGGCCAGCTCTGCCTATTTTGGTCCTGGGGCCTTCAATGGTGTAATCGATATGCGGACGAAAGACCCTTTTCTGTTTCCGGGATTAAGTGTTTCGCTCAAAGGCGGTGAACGATCTTTATTTGAAGGAGCTATTCGATGGGCGGAAGTAATTAAGAATAAGGAAGGAAAGCAGAAATTCGGATACAAGCTCAACTTTTTCTACCTGTCGGCCCAAGATTGGGAGGCGACTAATTACAGCCCAGTTGACAACTCTGCGGTCGATGCGGATAATTACAGTGGTTTTGACGCGGTAAACATTTACGCCGATGAAGTAACAGAAGGAGGAAACAATTACGAAGATGATTTGAATACCCCTGGATTGGGAAGGGTGTTTCGTTCGGGTTATCGGGAAGAAGACATAGCGGATTACGACACGCGCAACGCCAAAGCTAATGTAGGTCTGTATTATAAATTAAAGGACGACTTGATATTGAACTATACGCTTAATTACGGTAATGGAACTACTGTTTACCAAGGCGATAATCGAATCAGTTTAAAAGGTATCCAGTTTCTCCAGAATAAATTAGAGATCAAAAAAACCGACAAGTTTTTTTTCCGGGTTTATAGCACGCACGAAGATGCCGGTGAATCTTACGACATAGTGCTAACGGCCAATTTAATGAGCGATTTAGCAAAATCTCAGGCTAATTTTTATAAAGATTACGCAGCCTTCTACCGCCTGGGAAGCGGAGATCTGCACGAGCAAGGTATGCCAAGCCAGGCCGATTTCAGTGGTACTCAGCCGAACATAGGAGATTTTATCGGGCAAGACGGTCAAATCGATTTTGCTGCGTTTGCCGCTGCAAATGTAAATTGGCGTCAGTCTATTTTTTCTGCTCAAAATCAATGGTCGCAAGATAATCCGGAAGCAATGCAGGCATACAACGCTCAGATCCGTCAGGAGACAGAGCAAAATTCCATAGATGGCGAGTCACCCTATTTTCAGCCTGGAACCGAACGGTTTGATTCATTGTTCAATGATGTCACCAATCGGCTTTTTACAAATAATGGAAGCCGCTTTTACGATCGTTCGGCATTATACCACGCCCAAGGCGAGTACATTTTTGATACGCGATTTGGGAAATTCATTACAGGCGCGAATGGCAGACTTTATACCCCGGATTCCAGGGGAACAATATTTGAAGATACGCTGACATATACGAGAGAACAGCAAACAAGAATAGATGAAAACGGGGAGATGATTACCGAGACCGTGCTCACAGATTCGTCTTTTACCAAAATACGCAACTCGGAATTTGGTGCTTATGCGGGTTATGAAAAAGCTTTTATACAAGATCGTTTAATGTTCAAGGCAACGCTTCGACTTGATAAAAATCAAAACTTCAATGCCGTTTTATCGCCGGCTGCATCGCTCGTTTTTTTAGCTACTGAAAACCAAATAATTAGAGCTGGAGTATCGTCCGCGGTTCGAAATCCAACCCTCGCCGATCAATATTTGTTTTACAACGTGGGTAGAGCGATTCTATTGGGGAATTTAAATGGCTTCGACTCGCTTGCCACTATAGAATCATTCAATGCCGCAAGAAATGCTGGGACGAGTTTTGCCTGGGATCTTTTAGATTACTACAATGTCGATCCTATTTCTCCTGAGCGTGTGCGCACGTTTGAATTAGGTTACCGCGGAACGTTCACAAACAAATTTTATGTGGATGCCACTTACTATTATAGCGTTTACCGCGATTTCATCGGCTTCAATATCGGTCTTGATATACCTTTTACCCCTGAGAATTCACTTCCGGGAAATTTCACTGCTTACAGAATAGCCGCAAATGCAACTGGTAAAGTAACCACACAAGGATTCACAATCGGGGTGAACTATTATTTTCTAAAGAATTACGCCTTGACTACCAACTATTCATTCAACAAGCTTGTTTCTGGTGAAGATGACCCGATTATTCCTGCATTTAATACGCCCGAGAATAAAGTAAATATTGGTATCAACGCTCGAGATCTCGCTGCTAATTTTGGTTTATTCCGACTGAAAAATTGGGGTTTTGGAGTAAATTACAAATGGGTGGAAGGTTTCCAATTTGAAGGAAGTCCACAATTTACCGGTTTCGTACCAACCTATTACATGATTGATGCTGCTGTAAGCGCGAATTTTAAAAAGATCGACACAACTTTCAAGCTGGGTGCGAGCAACTTAACAAATAACGAAGTCTTTACCGTTTTCGGCGGCCCAAGGATTGGAAGAATGGCTTATATTTCGGTGGTTTATGAGTGGTTAAATCGCTAATAGTTCTTAATTTCACACCGCTTTACTTAATCTCTATCAACGCAAAATGAAAAAAAATCTACTTTTCTCCCTAGGTCTGGTCGCCGCTATGGTAAGTTCCAGCTTGAATGCCCAAACGCGTTACCTCGACCCGATTTTCTCGAGTAACCAAATCAGCCAAAATGTATCTATTGGATTCAACGTCGATGCATTGCGCTCTAACTTTACCGACATCCCTCTGTTCCTGGCAGATATGGTTGCTGTGAACACGCTTATTTCTAATGGCCAACCTGTTCCTACAAACTATTTTCTTAGCAATAGTGGACTGCCAGCAGATCAACAAACTCGCCTAAAGTTGATTCCAATCCGGATGGATATTTACAGCCCGCCAGCTGAAGATACAGAGACCAACCGGCCTGTAATCGTTTATGCACACACAGGAAATTTTCTCCCGCCAATTATCAATGGCAGTCCTACAGGCAGTAAAGCCGATAGCGTGGTTGTAAACCTATGTAAGCAATGGGCTCGAAAAGGTTATGTAGTGGCTGCGGTGTCATACCGTCTGGGATGGAATCCCATTTCTGAAATAGCAGATGTTCGAAGGGGTACGCTTTTACAAGCTGTATACCGCGCCCTTCATGATATTCAAACGGGTGTGCGATATCTGCGATCTACCACAGCTCAAGGAAACCCATTGGGAATTGACCCGAGCAAAATTGTTTTATTTGGACAAGGCAGTGGTGGTTATGTCGCGCAAGCGTATACCACGCTCAATAACTACAACACAGAAATAGCCATTCCCAAATTTATTGGTGGAGATGGTTTGCCTTACGTTTTGGAAGCCCGCGATGGAACCATTGACGGTGGGCCTGGTCTTTTGCGCTTGCCTGATCCGCTTCAAGTAGCTGGGATTCCTAAAAACGTTGCCATGTCCATTAATGCTGGTGGTGCTTTAGCCGATATTTCTTGGTTGAACGACGGCGATGTACCAATGGTAGCTTTGCATTGCGTTCGCGATCCATTTGCTCCTTTTGACAATGGAACTGTTGTAGTGCCCACAACGAATGAGGATGTGGTAGACGTATCGGGCGGAAACGTCTTTATTCAAGCTGCTAACGACTTTGGAAATAATGCTTTATTCGGAAATATTCCTAATGGAAATGACCCGTACACCGATAGAGCTCGTTCAATTTACGGTGAGACATACGACTATATCCTGGCATCTCAGCCTACTATCACAGTAGCTCCTTCTCCAGAAGGTTTGTTCCCAATCGTGCTGCCTATCAACACTATAAACGGTAACCGATTTACCAATCAAGGTGGCCCATGGGATTGGTGGGATTTTGCAACTCTTCAAGCTGTAGTTGCAGGAACTAATCAAGCCCTCGGACTTACAGGCACTCCAAATGCTTACAATGCCGAATTAATTCACGGTCAAAACTTGGCTGGGAATCCAGGTATGGGCTTTGTAAAAGGGCTGACTTATATCGATACTATTCAGGGGTACGTTAACCCCCGTATCATGTGTGTACTCGAACTCCCCGGAAACCCTTGTGCGCTAAGCGTCAGCGAAACCCGTCTTGACAATGCCACTTCGGTTTATCCGAATCCATCGCAAGCGTCTTTGACTATTCGCAACAATGATGATCAGATTCAGCGTATCGAACTGCTCGATGTTACGGGCCGATTGGTAGCTAGCCGCGTGGTGAATTCCAATTTATTCGTGCTCGACCGTGGAAACTTAGGCGATGGGGTTTATCTCATCCGCGTGTATTTCGAAGGTGAGCAGATTACCAAAAAAGTGATTTTCAATTAAGCGATAAGCCTATTGATTTGAAAGCCTCCATGCTGCGCATGGGGGCTTTCTTTTTACCTTTGCAGCCGTGGAAAGACAAACCGAAAAATCATCACTATACTCCGATCTCGAACTGAAATCGGTTGGGGAAATACTGGCAGACATAAACCGCGAAGATGGCAAAGTGGCCATTGCGGTAAACCAAATAATTCCGCAAATAGAAGCGTTCGTCATCGCTCTCCTACCTAGGATGAAGCAAGGCGGAAGGCTATTCTACATAGGTGCTGGCACCAGCGGCAGGCTTGGAATAGTGGATGCGAGCGAATGCCCGCCCACCTTCGGAGTACCCCACGATATGGTGATCGGAATAATGGCCGGCGGCGATGCCGCTATCCGAAAGGCAGTAGAATTTGCCGAAGACAATCGCCAGCAAGCCTGGAAGGATTTATCGCAGTATGGCATTGATTCATCCGACACTGTGGTGGGAATAGCTGCGTCGGGTACTACACCCTACGTGCTGGGTGGGCTCGAAAAAGCCAATAAACAAGGCTTGCTCACGGCGGCCATTACCTGCAACCCAGGCTCGCCAGTGGGCCACGCAGCCCAGCACGCGCTCGAAGCACTCGTGGGCCCAGAGTACGTTACCGGTAGCACACGTATGAAATCGGGAACGGCGCAGAAACTTATTTTGAATATGATATCCACCACCACTATGATCGGGCTGGGACGGGTAAAAGGAAATAAGATGGTAGATATGCAGTTGAGCAACGACAAACTCATTGAGCGAGGTACGAAGATGATTATGGAACAAACTACGCTCTCAGCATCTGAAGCCCGAGAGCGACTTTTAAAATTTGGAAGCGTCCGCGCCGCTCTGGAAAAGTAAAATTATGCACACTATTGAACCGCACTTTCTATGGCGCAACTCCTACATTTCTGAAGAAGATGTGCGATCGCCTTTTTATGACCGCGACTACAGCGAATTTGAATATTCCACCGCAATCTATAACCACCTGATCCACCCGCAGTGGGACGAATTTGGTTCGCCTTCCTTGTTTTTAAAAGTGCTTTTCGCCAATTATGAGCATGGGTACGCAATCATCGAATTAATAGGCGAGTGGAACGATTGCCTCCATAACGACATCATGTTTCTGAAACGCGATGTGGCCGATATTTTTATGGAAAGTGGGATTTCAAAATTCATTCTCGTCGGCGAAAACGTGCTCAATTTTCACTATTCCGACGACTGTTATTACGAAGAATGGTTTGAAGAATTAAGCGACGTGGACGGCTGGATCGCTATGGTAAACTTCACCCAACATGTGATGCGGGAGTTTGAGGCGATTCACATTGATCAGTACATAATAACAGGCGGCAACTTATCGCAAATCAATTGGCGCACCTTAACACCCGAAGTGTTCTTTAAATCGGTGGAGCACATGGTAGAAAGAAGATTTCTATCGATGTAATCCGCTCAAAAGCGGCACAATAGCCTTATCGATTGGCAGACTAAAATCATCGGAGCTCAACTCGCCAAGACTTTTCCATGAAAAAGTTTGACCTGGTTCTTGTGGCTGCACTTCAGCAGCATCTTCCAATCCGTCGATTGCCACTTCGTAGTACACCGAAATAACTTGATGATTGGGATTAAAAGCAGAAACTTGAAAAAAATCGGTAGTGTAGATATGTGCACCTACCCGCACATGCCAGCCTGTTTCTTCCATAAACTCGCGTACCAGACATTCGCGTAAACCTTCTCCATATTCCAAGCCCCCACCGGGCAACTTGGTAACCGCCTTGCCTAGAATTAATTCATGACTAAGTAGAATAGAATTCTCCCAAATGAGCGCACCGTAAACCCGAATATTGAATGGAAATAGCATCGCCTAAGGCTTTATGGCTCTAATCATCTCGCGCTTACCAACTGCCCCCTGCAATTTTTCCACTTTGAAACCCGCGGCTTCCATTGCCCGGCGCCCTGTACCATTTGAAGCGTAGGTGACTAAAACACCCCCCGGCTTCAGTAGATTAAAACAAACAATAAAAGCCTTTTCCTCCCAAACTTCAGGCTGAGCCCGTAAGCCGAAAGCGTCGTAATAAAGAATATCAAAAGAGCCAAAATCATTGGCGTATTCGAATAGATCGCCTTTAATTTTCAAGAGCTCAAAAGCATCATTGATCGTGGTATTAATATCCCAAGGAGCATCCACAACTGCTTGAAAGTTAATCGACTGGCTTTCCAGCCCTGGCAATTGGGTGTAGTTTAATTTAGCCATTACCTCGGCCGGAACCGGATACAATTCAATACTGTGGTAGGCGATTTTCAGGGAAAGTTCTACTGCAGCGCGCATCGTTAAAAGCGCATTTAAACCCGTTCCGAAACCCATTTCAAACACACGCAGTTCATTTCTTTCAGGGTGGTGGCGCATGTAAAAGTCAACCCCCTCGTGTATGTACACGTGCATCGACTCTTCGAACGCACCGTGATTGGAATGATACGTTTCCTGGAGATCACTGCGGTAAAGTGAGTTGCTACCATCTGCAGTCTCCACCAGCTTAAAATCTATACCACCGTCATTCATAGCAACCGAATAATCCTGCAAATCTAAACGCTTTCGATTTTATTAAAGTTGAAATTTCGCATTGTCAGAAAACGGCGGTACATCTGGAATAGCGCTCGATAGCATTGAATTACTCCACAATTTTAAACTCCGTTCGGCGATTTTCTTGTCGTCCTTCGGGGGTATCGTTCGTAGCTATTGGCACCGACTTACCATACCCTTTGTACGTCAATCGACTTTGATCAATTCCGGCGCCCACTAAGTGATCGACCACTGCCTTGGCGCGATCGTCGGAGAGTTTAATATTGTAGGCATCTCCACCCACATTATCGGTATGTCCGGAAATCTCCACTTTGATAGTTGGATTTTCAACCAGTAAATCCTTCATTCGGTCGAGCTCGGATTTCGACTCCGACCGTATGGTAAATTGATTGTAATCGAAGAAGATATTGCGGAGCACGATACTCTTACCCACCTTGATCTTTTTCAAGCGGATTTCTTTGTAGATATCCTGAAACAAAGCGGTATCGGGTAAATCGAAATTCAGGGAATTGAAAAGATATCCATCGGCATTGAAATTGAGACCGTAATTGCGGCCAGCGGGGAGCGAAACGAGGTAAGAACCATTGGCTGGGTTCGACTTAAACGTAGCCAGAATTTCAGCGGTGCGGTTATCAATCAAGTCGATATTTGCCGTAACGGGGGCTCCTGTTTCATCGTCGAGTACCAAGCCTTTTAAAAGAACCATTCTACTGGTGCGAATCTTTACTTCCGGTTGCACCGCCAATTCTACATTGCGGTTGGGTAAGCCGGCTATGAGCTGGTCTTCCACGTTGAGCACGGGTATTTTTGCCGGACCGAGAAAGGTAATGCGGTAAATGTCCTTATCGCCAAATCCATCGGGACGAATGGAAGAATAATAAGCGGTGCGCCCATCGGCTGCTACCACAAAGAATACATCGTCGTCGGGGGTATTTATCGGGTAACCAATATTCTTTGGCTTAGCCCACTTTCCGTCTACCTTCTCGGAATAGAAAATATCGTTGCCGCCTATCGTATTATGACCTTTGGAAGAATAATAGAGCGTTTTCCCATCGGGGTGAATAAACACACCATCTTCGTCATAGGGCGAATTTACGGTTGGCCCGAGATTGGTGGCGATCCCCCACTCTTCCTTGCGGGTATCCCAACGAGATACGTAGATGTCTTTCCCCCCAAAACCACCGGGCCGCTCGCTGATAAAATAGAGCTCAAGCCCATCGTAGCTTAGCGCCACCGCCGATTCATGCTCATTACTATTAATATTTTTTCCGAGATCTTTGGGCTTGGTCCAACCTTCGGGTCCGCGCCGCGACACAAATACGTCGCCCCCTCCTCTCGAAGTGCCTCGAAACACGAAAAGCACGTTGCCATCGGGCGCAAGGCCGCTACTGGCATCATGGCCGCTGGTATTGACCACTTCGCCCATATTGCGAAGGGGGCTCCAGGTACCACCCACATTCTCGCTGATGTACAAATCTTCGTAAGGTAGATTATCATACGAATCTTTAAGTCCGCCAACCGAATTTTCTCTTCGCGCCGTGATGATCAATACCCGCTCGTCGGTTGAGATTAACGGAGCATATTCAGGTGATATTGAATTAATCGCCGACCCGAGATTATCGATCCATACACGCTCTTTCTCTTTGCTGAGTTCCATGCCATTTTTGGCTTCGTCAATAAAGCGTTTTACCCGATTTATTTCATCTTCAGGGGCCCTTGCCGTGCGAAGAACGACCAATTGTGCTTCGTAGAACTTAACTGCTTCCGCCCAATGCTCGTTGAGGTGGTGGCCGCGCCCCAGCAAGAAGTTGATATTGTCGGGATTCACATTTGGATGGAGAGCTTGCGCCTTTTCGAAATGTTTGAGGCAGCGATTTTTGATCGCAGAATGGAGATAGCAAACCCCCAGCCTGAAGTTAAGCTCCGCATTATTTGGATTAAAAGCCTGCGCCGCCTCATACGCGGGGATGGCCAAATTGTAATAAGCATCGTTGCCCGCGTCGAAAATTTTGTCACCATCTTTCAGGTTACTCTTGGCTAATTTGAGTCCTTCCTTGTCTTGCTCGAAGTAAGCCTTATCGAATGGAGTGTCCGATTGGCTTGATGCACATAGACTTATACAGATTGCGGCCGCAGCGAGTAGGGTTCTCATATTACTTGTATTGGCAGGTTCCACTGCGGTAGATATCGGCGTTTTTTATTTGCATGGCCTGCGCTTTTTCCCAGTCGGAGCAGGCTCCCGGTATGTCGCGAATCATTTCGCGGGCTATGCCTCTGTTCAAATACGCATAACCATAATCGGCTTTGGCTTCTATGGCTTTTGTGGCGCTGCTCACCGCGTCGGCGTAGCGTTCCTGACGGATGTACACACCGGCCAGATTGTTATGGGCGTAAGCATATGCAGCATCTAAGGCTAAAACGGCTTTAAAGTCGGCTTCCGCTTTCTCGTATTGTTCGAGTAAAAAATAGGTATATCCCCGATTGTTCAGAGCGATCAAATCTTTTGGAGCCATTCGAATGGCTTGATTATACTCCGAAAGCGCTTCTTCGAGCTTGTCCATTTTTCGATAAGTGCTACCGAGATTCACATAAGCCTGTACCATTTTCGGATCGAGCTGTATGGCTCTGTTGTAATCTTCGGCTGCCCGGCTAAGTTTTTCCTGCATTTTGAGGCAGCTTCCGCGGTCGTGATATGCCCGTGAATTATTCGGATTCTGTCGGATTACAGCGGTAAGTTCCAATTCGGCTTCTGCAATTTTGCCATCACTCAGATACATGTTTGCCCGCTGCGCATGCGACTCTTCGAGAAACACGCCGCTGTCAATTGCTTTTCCGTAAGCCGCTATGGCTTGTTCTGCTCTTCCCCAACCTTGGTAGGCTTTCGCAAGGTAGAAATGGGCTTGCCGAGCCGTATCGCTTGCCGCGAGATAGGCTTCCAGATCGCCAATAGCTTCGGGGTATTGTTTCAACTGTAGGTAGGCTGCGGCTCGGTTATAGCGTGCTTTTTGAAACTGGGGAGCCTGCATCAATGCTTCCGAAAAATGGACGATCGATTCTTGCAATTGGGCTGTGCGATACGCTTCTAAGCCGGCATTATAGGCTTGCAATACTTCCACGCTGAGCCCGCCTTCCTGTAAGTCGGCCGAAAGGGTATCTGCAGCTATTTGAATCACTTCCGATTCGCCTTGGGCATTGGCGGAAGCCCAAAGCATGATAAATAAACTAGTGCAAGAAAAGACGCGCATACTTTTAATTTATGGAAAGGTACGGTGCTCCGCTTGCCTTAAAACACAATTGGAGCGACAGTTTTAAAGCCTTGTACGTGGAAAAATCTAATTTTGCCCAAAATCTTTTCAATGGCCGACAGCATTCTGACCCCAACTTCCTTAAAATTTCTCGAAACCTACCTCAACAACGCTTCACCTACGGGGTTCGAATCAGCCGGACAGCAGCTTTGGCTCGATTATTTAAAACCTTATATCGACAGTTACCAGGTAGATACTTACGGATCGGTAGCGGCCGTAATTAACCCAGGGAAAAAGTACAAAGTGGTGATCGAAGCCCACGCCGACGAGATAGCCTGGTTTGTGCATTATATCACCGATAAAGGCTTTATCTACCTCCGCCGAAATGGAGGTAGCGACCACATGATAGCTCCGAGCAAGCGGGTAATAATCCACACCGATAAAGGGCCGGTAAGAGCCGTATTTGGCTGGCCGGCAATACACACCCGCAATGTGGCCGCTGGAAAAGACGATGCCCCGACCATGAAGAACATTTTTCTCGATTGCGGTTGTGCCAATAAAGAAGAAGTAGAAAAACTCGGAGTCCACGTAGGCTGCGTAATTACGTTCGAAGATGAGTTCATGACCCTCAATGAGAACTTTTTTGTAGGTCGCGCGCTCGACAATCGCATGGGCGGATTTATGATCGCCGAAGTAGCCCGATTACTTAAAAAGAACAAGAAAAAATTACCCTACACGCTCTACGTGGTCAATAGCGTTCAGGAAGAAATTGGGCTCCGGGGAGCAGAAATGATGAGCCGCACCCTTGAAGCCGACGTGGCCATTGTAACCGACGTATGCCACGACACGCAAACCCCGATGATCGATAAAATAGAGCAAGGCGATCTACACAGCGGCAAAGGGCCAGTGCTTACGTATGGGCCTGCTGTTCAAAACAACCTTCTTAAACTCTTGATCGAAGCGGCTGAAGGCAAAAAGATACCCTTTCAACGTGCCGCCGCTAGCCGTAGTACAGGCACCGATACCGATGCCTTTGCTTACAGCGGAAAAGGAACTGCTTCAGCGCTGATTTCTTTACCCTTGCGCTACATGCACACTACGGTCGAGATGGTACACCGAAAGGATGTGGAAAGTGTGATAGAACTGATTTACGAGAGCCTTTTAAAAATCAAATCCGGGCAAGATTTCCGCTATCTGAAATAGACGCGGAAATTATTTTGACTTAGGAGCCGCTGCTTTTGCAGCTGCCATTTCGGTACTGTACTCCTCGTTGAGCCCTTTGAGTACTTCGTTGGTAATATCCATTTGGGTATTCATGAAAAGTATTTGGCCTCCTTTCTGGTAATTCAAGATCATGTCGTACAAGCCATCGGCATTGTAGCGCGTCAAGAAAGAATCGACTCTACCTATGTAATCGCCTTGCAGCTCCGACTCCCGTTGGCGAAAGTCGGTCGCCAGTTTTTCTTGAAACTGTTGCATCTCAATATCGAGACCTTGAAGCTCGAGCTGCGCTTCCTGCATTTGGGTTTGGGTCATGGTCTGCGCCTTTTGCTGCAACTCCATGGCCCGGGCTTCCGCTCTTTGAAGTTTGGCGCGCAAGCGGCCTTGCATGTTTTTTTCTTCGGCTTCCAATTCCTTCTTGGCATCGATCAGAAATTGATATGACTCGTTAATGGAATCGCCGTAAATAAAGGCAATCCGAACTCCAGAAGTAGGAGTTTTTACTGCGAGCGTATCCGACTTGTTTGGCGGTTCATTTACAGTGTCGCTTTTTGGCGAACAGGCTTGGAACGCGGAGAAAATAAAGATAGCGAGTGCTAATTTTAAAATGTATTGAAACATAGAATTAGGGCTTTTGGTGTCGGTTTTTCCAGGCATCGGCAAAGTCGTTACTCATCGCACCGAAGCGTTCGAGCACACCGAGTAAGAAGGGGGTGGACAGCATTCCTTCCACTTCGTTTAGTCCCGCCACCTGATGTTCGTCCACCTTGTAAGTTTGCTCCAGGTGGGCGTCTTCGATCTTAATGATATACTTGCTATTCCACGAAAAAACCGTGATTTTAAAACGTGGATGGGGAATCTCTTTGACTATGCGCATGCCTGAAATAAGCCCCCAAAGATAAGTGAATAAACGTCTTGAATTGCGGGTTTTGTGCTTTCCCGCTCCACATGGGCATTCGCCGATTGAGGCAACGGGTCTTCATTACCGATCATGCCAATGGTATGCGTTCCTGAGGATATCAACCCTTCGGAGATTCTATTGCCAGGAGATTTTATTTCGGATTGTCTAAAAATTACTTTTCCCGGAATCTCCCATGCTGAGTAAAACAAAAACCGCAGGGTAGATACCGCTGCGGAGCATAATTGATCGCAATTTTATCAGAATAAATCATTTCTCACCCGGCCCTCTTCATCTCCATCTGCGCAAAAGCCCGGCATTCGCAATAGCGGAAAGGAATCGAGCCAATGATGTCGGCGTAATCGCGACCGATAAGGTACATGTCGCGATCGTGGCGCTCATAATTCCAGATTATATCGACCGATGCACCCTTGGTTTGAAGGTCTTTTAAACCATACATTAGAAATAAAATACGCTTGTAGCTGGCAATATTGAGCAACTCCATTGAAAATTCGAAGGATAGTTCGTCGATTGCTACATGCGACACCTTTTCGATCCAGCGAAGAAGTGGAGCATAGAATTGTCCTGCACCCGGATCCGTTGATTTACCGCTGATGTGAAAAACTCCTTTTTGCAGATCGAAATGAACAAGGGGCAGTGAAGCGGTGGCTTCTATGTAAAGTGGTTTCATAGCGGGGAATTACTATGCCCTTTTACCCCGCCGCTGTGCTAAATGTTCTCACTAATCGACCAACTGCCGAAGAATTGCGACGAACGTGCGTTTTAAAAAATACGGCTACAGGCTGAGTAAATCTTTGAACCGGGCGGCTTGGCGGCGGGAAACTTCCAGGAGTTGACCCGTTCGAAGTTTCACTTGGAGCCCACCGTTAAACCAAGGCTCTATGTGGTCGATCTCTTTAAGATTCACGATATGCTTCCGGCTGATGCGGAAGAAACTCCGCTCATCGAGGCGCTCTTCCAGGTTATTTAAGCTCTTTAAAATAAGTGGCTTATTTCCTTCAAAATACACCCGAACGTAATTGCCCTCCGATTCGAAATACCGAATGTCGCGCAAGCTCACAAACCAACAACGTTCCCCATCTTTCAGAAAAATTTGGTCTTCGAGCGAAATCCGGTGATTGCTCACTTCCGCGGGCGAAGCGTGCTTCTCGCCTACCGATTCTTGCGATTTAATCTTCGTTATTGATTCCGCCAATCTGCTTGGATCGACCGGTTTGAGCAAATAATCGAGTGCGTTCACTTCAAAAGCTTTTAGCGCATATTCGTCAAAGGCCGTAACAAAAATCACTTTTGGCACCCAGTCGAGCACTTCGAGTAGATCGAAACCCGACTTCCCTGGCATTTGAATATCGAGAAATATCAACTCCGGACGCAATTGACTTATGGCATCGATGGCTTCTCCGGCATCGGCACATTCGCCTATTATTTCTATTTCGGGGTGGGCTTCGAGCAGGCTGCGCAGTTCGCGTCGCGCTAAGCGCTCATCGTCAATCAGGAGTGTTTTCATCGTTAGTCTGGGTTAGAGGTTTAGTTGGGAACGTTACGGCGCACACCACCGTGCGTTCCCCATTGTATATTTCGATTGCGGCTTCTGCGCCGTAGAGTAAATTCAACCGTCTCCGCGAGTTGGCAAGCCCGATTCCGAAACCTGCTTCTTGTCGCGCTCCGATGGGATTGTACAGTCCCGTGTTGCAGACTTCAATACGGATAAGCCCTGGTTCTCGCTCCATAGCAGCTATGGACAGCACGCCACCTTCGGGCAATTTACTGATGCCATGCTTCACCGCATTTTCGACCAAGGTCTGAATAAGCATAGGTGGAATTTGAAGTGTCAGCACCTCTTCGGGAATTTGAAACACGCATTCCAAGCGATCTTCGTATCGTATTTTTTCTAAATGCAGATAATCATATACCACACGCATTTCTTCCGCCAGCGTTACGAACGAACGCTTCCCGCTACTCAAACTACTTCTAAGTATATTGCTCATCTGGGTAATGGCAGTCTTCGCTTGTTTCGGATTTTCATCGACCAGAGCTCGTATGCTATTTAAGGCATTAAACAGAAAATGCGGGTTGAGTTGCGATCGGAGATTTGCCAGCTCCACCTCATTCATTGCGGAGGTAAGTCGAAGATTTTTCACCTCTTCGCGCTCATAGTTTTTAAGATAGATCGAAGCAAAATAAAGAATGTTCCAAATGACAAAAACCGTGGTGAACGGCAGGAATAATTCGAGCAACAAATCAAATGGCGGGACTAAAATAGGGTTCAATCGATCGAAAAAAAGATCCGAAATAAGGGCAATAATTACCGACGATAATATGGCTGTAGCGGCGCTAAGCAATAGCACCCCTGGCAAAATCTTGAAGGGTCGTTGACGCAACATGCCCCAAGAGATAATAAAATGCCGCATGAGGTGCGAAAGCCCGATTCCTACTACAAAATTGACCATAAGGAATCCGATTATCCGCAGGTCGGCGCTTCCGAGTAGAATGTTTTGGAATAGGATGAGCAAGGCAAAAAGAAACCAGCCTATAATCTGAGTTAACCAATAAATCGCCTTTTCATCGCTCATAGCGGAGCGAAGATAAATTGATAATGCGTTTATTTGATCAAATTTACACCGACGGTTTTTACCGTCCCTTCAGCTTGAATTTTTTAGCCCACCAGTATTTATCATTTCATTGTCGCCCCTTCATGGTCGGTAATTTCATTGCCGATACCTTGCGCGGAAAATCCTATCTCGAATTGGATGCTGCTATTGCCACGGGCGTTCTCATTCACCGTGCTATAGATCATTACACGGATACACACCCCGTGGTAGCCGAAACGAGGCGATTACTCTATCCGCATTTCGGGAAATATGCTGCAGTGGTTCAAGATGTGTATTACGATCATTTCCTGGCTCTCCACTGGGATACATACAACCGTGTGCCTTTGGATGTTTTTGTACGCGACGTATATACTACACTCGATACGTACAAGGCTGTATTCAACGAACGGTCGCAGCGCGCCTTCTACCACATGCGGGAGCACGACTGGCTCGGTAATTACCGCTACGTGCAAGGCATCGACCGATCGCTAAAAGGTCTCGCTCGCCGGGCAAGCTTTCCTTCGAATATGGAGCGTGGCCTGGCTCCACTGGCAGCTCACTTCGCAGAAATGGAAGGACACTTCGTGCAATTTTTTCCAGCGTTGGAGGCGCACGTTTCCGAGATGTTTCAGAACGAAATTGCCCGTTGCCAAAAAGCCCAATAAGAAACCAAGCGTTCGATCTACCGTACACTACAGTTGCAAGCGTATGCTGAAAATGCAATTATGGCTGTAAAAATACCTATTCATGTTATACTGATCGTTTTCGTTGTCAGCCTGTTGGCAGGTTGTCAAAGCGACCTTTCAGTCAAGAATCAGTCGGTTCTTTCCGGTAAGGAATTGGTGCAGCTTAAGCCGGTCGATTTTGATCTCGACGCTATTCGCAAACGGGGAAAACTGGTTGCTCTTACCCTCAATAGTTCTTCTTCTTACTTCGTATATCGCGGTCAAGCAATGGGCTACGAATACGAACTACTCAAGCGTTTTACCCAGAATTTAGGGGTGGAATTAGAAATACGGATCATCCCCGACGTCAACG
This sequence comes from Flavobacteriales bacterium, assembly GCA_038321615.1. Taxonomy (GTDB): domain Bacteria; phylum Bacteroidota; class Bacteroidia; order Flavobacteriales_D; family Cryomorphaceae; genus JBBQFC01. The sequence continues at coordinate 27,191 of JBBQFC010000010.1, forward strand.
CCATGTTTGACCTGCTCAATAAAGGCGAAGGCGATGTAATAGCCTGCAATCTTGCCGTTACCAAAGAACGACTCGCTCATGCCGATTTCTGCGAACCCTATAACTTTACCCGACAAGTATTGGTGCAACGGCTTCCCGAAAACTGGAAGAAACTAAACACAAAAGAACTCAATACTCAAATAATTACGGGTCCAATAGAACTCATCGGCAAGAAAATCTATGTCAATAAATCGTCTTCCTTTTTCGCTCGACTCGAAAATCTTGAAAACGAAATCGGCGGCGATATGCAGATTGTACAAGTGCCTGGATATATCGACACCGAAAAACTCATCAAAAAGGTAGCAGAAGGCGAAATCGATTACACCGTTGCCGACGATAATATCGCCCGATTGAATGCAACGTATTATCCGAATTTAGATATCTCCGTGCAGCTCAGCTTTCCGCAACAAATAGCCTGGGCGGTGCGCAAAAACAGCCCGCTGCTCGCCGAAGCTATCGACGAGTGGTTTGAAGAAGACCGCAAGAAATCAGTGCACGCATATATTTACAATAAGTATTTTAAAGCGTCGAAAGAGCAGTGGCAGAAATTCAATGGGGAGTACTCATCCCTCAAAGGAAACAGGATATGCGATTACGACGAGTTGCTGCGCGAATACAGCCAAATAATTGATTGGGACTGGCGATTGCTGGCGGCTCAAATGTACCAGGAGAGCAAGTTTCAAGAAGATGCTGTAAGCTGGGCCGGGGCATTTGGATTGATGCAATTTATGCCCGCAACAGCAGCACGCTATGGACTCGATATCGATTCGCCGCCGGAAGCCCAAATTAGAGGTGCAGTACTTTATCTGAGTTGGCTGAACGACTTTTGGAGTGAGCGAATCTTCGACCCTGAAGAACGAATTAAATTTGTGCTCGCTTCTTACAACGTGGGCTTAGGACACGTAATGGACGCTTGCAACTTAGCGATCACATTAGGCTACGACCCGCAGACGTGGGAGAATAATGTGGCCGAATGTATCTTACTCAAATCCGATCAAGCCTATTATCAGTCGGAAGTAGTAAAACACGGCTATTGCCGGGGAGAAGAACCATACGCCTACGTAAAGAAAATTTTGGATCAGTTTGAACACTACAAACGCGTGATCTCTTAAGCCAATAGCCCTTCCATAAATTCTTCGAAGGGCTCGGCATTGCGGTAATTCCGGTCTGAATAGACACTGACCATTACTTTCAGGTAGCTCGGTATTTCGTTGATGATGACCAAATCGAGCTGGATATTTCCAAACTTTTGATCAATGGGGATAGTCAGTCCTACGTCGAGATTAGGTTTTAAATAGTAGCGCTCCGATCGTTTCACCCCGGTGGGAACTTCTTCGTAGGTGCGCTTCGAGTTATAGAGCTGATAGTCCGTTTCAAGGCAGATATCGCGAAAATAGTCTAATAAAAAAGCAAAGGAACTTGCCTTAATTCCGATAGAAGGGTTGAAAAAAAAGCCATTGGCTTGCGGGCTTCTGTGCAAGAATAGGTCGGGGGTAGCTAAATCTGAATGATATCTATTTCGCAAAATGTCGATCTCCTTGTGGGCCTCACCCGAATAAAGCCAAAGTTTTCGCTCTTGCTCAAAACGCGCCGATCGTTCCAACCTTTCGGCCACCAAAGTAGTTTGAACACGTGCCGGTTCGCCCTCGCCAAATAGGCGTTTAATTAATCGTTGTCCGTAAGAATCGCTCATAGCAAATAGGTGATTAAGTACATTTGAACATGGAAATTCATGAAGTTACCGTTCCAAAAACTGCGCGGTATTGCACCTTTGGTAATAAAAACAAGGCTAATCGATTTTGGTTCTGCTGCCATGGGTACGGGCAATTGGCTCCGTACTTTATTACAAACTTCGACAAACTTGATCCGACGGAAAATTTCGTTGTCGCTCCCGAAGGTCTGCACCGCTTTTATCTCCGCAATTCGGAAGGAAGGGTAGGTGCATCGTGGATGACGAAGGAATCGCGGGAGACGGATATTGCCGATTATCTCACATATATGGATATGGTTTACCGCGATTGCGGCATGGCCGACCGGCCAGAAGTACCGTTGATCGCTTTTGGCTTTTCGCAAGGGGTAGCCACTCTTTCGCGATGGATAGCACACACCCGGGCTCCCATAGCTCGTGCTGTTTTTTGGGCGGGAGCCTTCCCTCCCGACTTAGAACCAGCGATCGTAAAGGAGAAGTTTTCGGCCTTATCCACCCACTGTTTTATAGGCAATACCGATGAATTTATTGACCAAGCGGCTATTGAAAGAGCCAAGACGCACTATGCAGAGCTTGGTTTATCGCCGCAGTGGACGGTTTTCAGCGGTGGGCACCAAATCGATAAAAATCTGCTTGTCAAGCTGGTAGAATAAACTGTAAATGCGGCGAACAAAACTGATAATCAACCTGAAAACCTCAAACGGCTTAGAAATGAAAACGCAAGCCACCGCCCATTTCCAATCGAGCAAACCCTGCCCTCACTCCTTTCTCAAAACTCACGGTGCGTGTGTTGCCTCTTTCATTTATCTCCAATTCACTTAAGCTTCCGCCGGTGTAGCCCACTTCAAAACCAAAAGTAATATTCTGCATCACAGCAAAATCATAACCCAAAATGAATACGTGGGCCAAAAAGCCTCCCTCAATTTCACGTTTTGTTAAGAGCAACATATCGTTACGAAATGATGTGTAACCTACTCAAATTTTAAACAAAAAAACATCTCTTTTATCTCGAACAGCACTACGGCGTATGTAATATATTCCCAAAAAATTGATTCTGATATCATCACTAATAGTTCCATCTATTGGATTACCGTTCCCAGAAGCTACTCTCACCGATTCATTATTGCTGGATTGAAATCGCGAGATACGCACATCTATCCCAGACTGGGAAGTAATAAAGCCCGCTAAATCTGCCGATCCGAAGAAACCGGATCTGAGTTTTTTAACATACGCGTCGGAGCCTTGGCTTAAATCATCAGAAAAACTGGACACCAAAAATCCCACACCCCCAGAAAAGGATAATGTCAAGAGGCTTTCATGAGATTTATTGGAACGAACCGGCGAATCATTTAGCATATCCCAATCATCCGAGTTTCCAAAATAGTCTTTTAAGTAAAATCTCACCTGAACGTTTACAATATGCGTATGGACAATTATTTCTCCACGCACCATGTCGAAATTAATCTGCTCATCGGTAATAGTGAATTTTACATTTCAAGGAGTCTCCGGTTGCGGTAACAATCGAATCTTGAGCGTTCAAACGAAGGTTCAGGCTTAAGAAGGCAAAGATGAGTGGCGCAGAGCTTCTCGAAATACAACAGCCTTTAGGGGAGAACCAAGTGAAAAAAGCAGCAAATCAGCTAAATCGACGCGCAGACATATCAGCTTATTCTTTCTAAGGTCAAATTAGAAATTTATCTTAATCCCACCACCCAAGTCAATGCGGGCCAAACTTTCATAGCTATCTTCGGGTAAGTCAATTGTAGTAGTTTGGCCACCAACGGTTTCTTTATAGCTTGACAATACCCCGCCGTTGTACCCCACATGGAAACCAATTGAAATGTGGTCGTTTAAAGCTATATCATAATCGAAGTCTAAAACTAAAGCTATTGAAATACCTTTTAGTGTAATCGGTTCAAGCAAGAATCCAACATTGTTGTAGGTAATACCACCCAAACCTAAGTTAAAGTAAAACGCATCTTTTCCATTGCGGAGTATGAAACGTCGCGCCCAATAGAGCGCGTAAATATTTATGCTGACATCATCTGACAAGATTGAATTTACGATGCTGCCGTCTTCCAACATTAGGGTGATTGGCACAGAATTTTTTGAACCAAAATGTGCAAATTTCCCACCGATACCTGATTTCTGTGAGATATATCCGGCAAAATCAAGCGTAACGAAATAACCCGTCTTCAACTCTTTAAGGTATTCTTGAAGCCCGGGATCGAGGTTCGTCGGGACTTTTCCAAACCGATAAGCCCAGCCAGCATTTGCCGAAAGTCGAAAATTCTTACTGTAAAGATTTCCGACCAACGGGCTGCCCACTCTTGATTGTTCCCAATACTCCGTTTTGCCAGAGTAATTGTAAGCGTAGGAAACAACTTGCGTGAGTGGCACCATGGTATTCATTACTTTTCCATCCTGTACGAACGAAAAAGTAATCTCCGAATTGGTAACTTTATCAATATCGCATTGTATGGAATCGCCTGCGGTGGTAACTATGAGATCTTGGGCTTTTCCTGAAAAGGATATAATAAGAAATGAAAAAACGAGAGCTATAATCTTGTTTGAATGCATATTAACGCGGAATTAATTGAATAGTGAATTTGTGGATATAAGGTGAACTCATGATGCAGTCTTCATGCGCTAAACCGGAATTCTGTATGAGAAAATCTGGAATCATTGGTTTAGAAATTGAATCGTAGTCCTACACCGTAGTCAAATCGAGTGAGACTTTCGCGCTCGCCCTTAGGAAGATCAATTGTTGTAGTTTCATCAAGAATGGTCAGGGAAAACTCAGAGAGCATTGCGCCTACAAATCCTACTTGAAGGCCGACAGCAAAATGATTTCCGATAGCAAAGTCGTAGCCGAGATCGACCATGGCTGCGAACGTATTGCCTTCATATAGAACAGGAAATAAGAACTCAGTTATTTGGTAGTAGGTAATATAACCCGCTCCTAAATTGAAATAAAAACCGTTGCGTCCATTTTTTAATGCGGAACGATTAGCCCAATAAATGCCGTAATAATTCATACGAATCTCATCTCTCAATGAAGTGCGCTCGATGCTTCCGTCTTCGAATACTACTTGAACTGGAATACTATTCTCCGAATTAAATTGCGATATTTTCACTCCCACCCCAGCCTTATCTGATGGAAAGAAAGCTAAATCGGCGGAGTAGAAAAAGCCCGATTTCAAACCACGATAATACGGGATCAACTCATCTACTGGAACTTCGGGTATAGGAATGGTACGCCAAGAGCCGCCGACGGACAAGGCCAAGCGAAACTTATTGCGGTACAACAATTTTGGAAGTATAGAATCGTTCGCTATGCTTGTATTACTTACGCTTTCCGCGATAAAATCCCGGTAAGAATCAACATCATTCAGGCTGCTTTTTGCAAGCACGACCCCAACTGATAAAATCAGGATGAAACCAGTAATAGATGCTAAAAAAAAACTCCGCATTTTCTTCGATATTTAATTCTGTTCAACCGGAATGTATAGAATATGAGCTTTTATTCGGTGGCACGTACTGCCCAATGCATCAGGCATCTTGTGCTGATAGATTTTTATCGCATTTCCACCAATTTTTCGCGCTTCTAATTTAGCGGCTTCAACCGCGATAGCGTAGCCACAATTGGTCGAAAAACCGCTATCCCCAATTTTCACCTCACCTAAAATTTCTGCCCCCGAAGGCATGGCTTGGTAGATTTCGATAACTTCTATTTTCTGGTCATAGCCTATCGGCGGGTAAGACTTATGAACTTGTGTGCTCACTTTTGATGAGCATGCACCTATCAAAGCTGCGGCTAAAAACAGCACAGGAAGCTTAAATTTACGAACGTGGTTAGCGAGCATAATCGGGTTCTTACGGAAGAAAGTTGATAAAAATAGTAAATTTTCTTTGTTCGAAAGGGCTCGAAAGGCTTGTACAGCGAGATTTAATACGAATTTATTACTGGCGCTTACCGTAGTTTCGCAAATTAATTGTCTTTAAAATCAGAAAGTATGCTTAATGCATTAATGCAAAAATACAACAGCGTAAACGCCTTTGGCCGCATGATTGGCTTGGAGCTTACTGTAATAGCTCCAGGTGAAGTATTGTACACCATGACGATTACGGAAGATCATTTATCAAATCCGCTCGCTGCGCATGGGGGTGCGGTGGCCGCTATGATGGATGGAGTGCTGGGCGTGGCAGCCCTGTCGCTGAGCACGGAGAGCAACCGCTTAGTAAGTACAGTAGAGTTCAAGATAAACTATTATGGTCCGGTGCTGCTGGGCGATGAGCTTAAAGGCCATGGCAAGGTGGTATTTGAAGGAAACAGGATCATAAGTAGCGAAGGCAGCATCGCTTGCACGAATCGTGAAAACGTATTGCTATGCAAAGGTTTAGGCACGTTCAACAGCTATCCAGCCAGTAAAAACCCCCTTTTCGCGGCATCTGCCGTCTAATCTTCGCTCTTCGGAACCTGTATAAACTCCGGAGTTTGCTTTATGGCCGTCATTACCTGTGAGAGAATGCTCTCTGGGGTGGCGTCGTAATCGATATCTAATGGCTCGTAAAATTTCATTAAAAGCCGCGAATCACGGGCTTTAATCAGCAAACCTTTCTTGTCGAATGCCCTTCGGAAGCCATCAATATTAACGGGGATCACTAAGGGTTTGTACTGCTTTATAAGGTGAGCCGTGCCTTTTCTACCTTGCTCAAATGGCTTTGTGGTGCCTTGGGGAAATGTAATCAACCAGCCGCTTTCGAGCGCCTTACCGATATTCTCTGGATCCTTGGGATTGAGTTCGCGTTGCACATCTTTGCCATCGGCTCGCCAGGTGCGCTGCACGCTAATAGCGCCACCGTAGGCGAATAAGCGCGGCAGCAGCCCGCTTTTCATCGTTTCCATAGCTGCCACGTAATACACGTTAATCTTTGGAGCGAGCAAATAAACCGGATTTCGGAGACCCCGCTTCAAGCTCCACTTCGATGCGCTAAATGCGTGGTACATAAGCATCACGTCGGCGAAATAGGTCTGGTGATTCGAAACGAACAATACGTTCTTTGAAGGCAAGGCCTCCAAAGTTGCCATACCAGCCACTACCGATTTATTTGTCCAAACAAATCTGGACCAGGTAGCAATGCCAAAAATCGATATGACAATGGATTTAAGGAAAATCCATTGTCCGAAAACATTCTTTAACTTCATAGAATTAACATACCAAAGTAATGCATTTATTGCGGCTATTGTGGATCGACGTTTACAATAATCCGCACCGCGCGAAGGGTTTTGTCCTGAGCGAATCGAATGTGCAATTCCTCCATCTTACCTTTGATAAGGCTAAGTGGCATGCCCACGGCAATTTTTAGTATTAACTGCTTATTAAAGCGATTTTTCACTCGAGCCACCGCAGGATATTCCGGACCCAACATATTTCCTTCCGGAAAAAATGTCGCCAGTTCCTTATGATACCAAGCCGATGCAAAATCGACCAGATCTGAATCAGAATGCCTGAAAATTAGCAATATCAAACGCGAAAAAGGCGGATAAACGTACTTTTTGCGTTCGGCAATTTCCTGGTCGTACACAGCGGAGTAATTGGTAGATTTCACTTGTTTCAGAATCCATTGATCCGGATCGCTGGTTTGGATGATCACCTTACCAGGTGTATCGCGCCTACCAGCCCGGCCTGCTACTTGGGTCATAAGCTGAAAGCCACGCTCGGTGGCTCTGAAATCCGGAAATTTCAAAAGGAGATCGGCGTGAAGGATCCCTACTAAGCTCACCTTCCCAAAGTCTAAACCCTTGGTAACCATTTGCGTTCCGATTAAAATATCGATTACCCCATCGCCAAAATCGCTTAAAATTTGGTGGTAAGCATTCTTGGTCCGGGTGCTGTCTAAGTCGAGCCTGGCCAATTTAGCTTTGGGAAGTTTTACTTCTAATTCTTCTTCAATGCGCTGCGTTCCGAAGCCAGCCAATCGCAACTTCACACTGCCACAAGCCCCGCAAGTGGGGGCAATACTGTACTTATTACCGCAGTAGTGACACACCAGCCGCTTCTGCGCCTTGTGGTAGGTAAGGCTCACGTCGCATCGCGTACATTCCGGCACGTGTCCACATATTTCGCAGAGCAATATCGGTGCGTAGCCTCTCCTATTTTGAAATAAGATAACTTGCTCGCCTCGGTCTAGGGTTTGTGCAATGGCTTCAATGAGCTGCTCGCTGAAAAAACCTTCTTTTTCCGATTGCTTGGTGGTTTTGAGACTTACTATATCAATTTTCGGAAGCTTTCCTTCGCCATAGCGTTCGGTAAGCCGCACGTGGCCGTACTTCCCATTTATGGCATGGGTCATTGTTTCAAAAGCCGGGGTTGCACTACCCAACAATACTTTGGCATCGTGGAGCTGAGCCAACCGCAGCGCTGCATCGCGGGCGTGGTAGCGCGGGGCGGGTTCGTGCTGCTTGAAGGATGGTTCGTGCTCTTCGTCCACAATGATTAATCCCAATTGCCGAAATGGCAGAAAAATGGCACTTCGCGCACCGAGTATTAATCGACCTCGATCGGGGGTATTTCCCAATACCAAATTCCACACTTCCACGCGCTCGTCCTGGGTAAAGCGCGAATGGTACACCGTGAGTTGGGGGCCGAAATAACGCTCCAACCGATGGATCATTTGGGTGGTTAGCGCTATCTCCGGAAGGAGGTAAAGCACCTGTTTACCTGCACCTAATTGCTCTTCGATAAGCTTGATATAAATCTCCGTTTTGCCCGAAGACGTAATTCCCTCCAGCAGCACCACCTTTTGCGCGTCGAATTGTGATTTAATTTCAGCTGATGCCGTAGTTTGCGCAAGGCTGAGCTCAAAATGGCTATCGGGCGAAGCTTCGATATGCTTCAAGCGATCAACTTCGCGGCGTTCCAATTCGAAAATTCCTTTCTTGACCAGTTCGGCAATAATGGAACTGCTCGTCTTCGCCAATTTTTGAAAACTCAACTTTCGAAGTGCATTCTCCGGGTTGTCCATCGCTCCGCTGGCCTGCACATATTGCATCAGAACTTCAAGTTTCTTTGGCGAACGCTCCAAGCTGGCAAATGCGGCGCGCAATCCATCCTCCCCAGCCGAGGCAGCCGATAGCTTAATGTAATCTTCGAATCTGGGTTTATAGCGCTCTTTCAGATTCTCATATATAAGTATGGCGCCGATCGACAGCAGTGCTTTCAGCGTGGGCTGAACAGTGGAAATGCCCAGTATTTGAGTGATATCCTGGAGATTGACCGACTCGCGGTGGGCCATAGCTTCCAGCAGACTCAGCTCACGCTGATTCAAATTACTTACGTCACCATCGAAAGCTGGATTTGGCACATAAACCGATTCGCTCGATAGCCGAAGGCCGGTGGGCAGGGCTGCTAAGAGCACTTCACCGATATTGCACATGTAGTACTTCGCAATCCACCGAAGGTGTAGCAACTGGAGATCGGTCATCACGGGTTCTTCATCGAGGATACAGTCAATATATTTGGCAGCATAGGCCGAAGGAGGTGATGTGTGAATTCGCTCGATAATCCCTGTGAGCAATTTACCCCTGTTGAACGGTACTACCACGCGCTGGCCTGCCCTAGCATAGGGCTCCATGTTTTGCGGAAGCCGATACGTAAACGTATTTGGAACCGCCAATGGCAGAATAACTTCGGCGAAATAGGTAGTCAAATCGAGGAGAAAATGGAGGCACGAAATTAATGCAATTACCAACATACCTCCGTGGCAATCTTTGATGTTGCGATTCAAAGCGATAGAAACAAGAATCTAAATTGCACTGCTAAAATCTCACGCTCCAAATGGTATTAAGCCTTCTCGATTGGCTCGCTATTGCCTCCTTTTTAGTTCTCAGTTTATTGGTCGGGCTGTATTTCCGCAAAAGAGCTTCGTCGAGTATGGCGAGCTTTTTTGTAGGCAATCGGAATATGCCGTGGCTCGTGGCTGGTATTTCGATGGTGGCCACCACCTTTGCCGCCGACACACCCCTTGCAGTCACCGAATTGGTGGGTAAAAATGGTATCTCGGGCAATTGGCTCTGGTGGAGTTACCTATCGGGCGGCATGCTCACCACCTTTTTCTTCGCCCGTTTGTGGCGCCGATCGGGGGTAATTACAGAAATTGAGCTTGTGGAACTGCGCTACGGCGGACCAACTGCGTCATTCCTACGTGGGTTTAAAGCCATTTACCTCGGACTTTTTATGAATGTGCTGATCATCGGCTGGGTCAACCTTGCCATGATTACCATTATCACACAATTCTTTGGTGTAAGTTATGAAATAGCGTATGCCGTGGTAGGCGGGGCTATGGTATTGGCGGCGATCTATACGGCCCTTTCGGGAATATGGGGAGTGGCAGTAACCGACGTTATACAATTCGTAGTGGCTATGGGCGGATCAATAGTCCTGGCCATCATAGTAGTAAATAGCCCTGAAGTGGGAGGTATTGCTGGTATGAAAGCTGCATTGCCGCCCGAAACTTTCTCCTTCTTCCCCAAAATCGTAGATGACTCAGGAGGCTCATCGGCAGCCCAAACCTTGGGTATAAGTGTCGCAGCATTCTTTGCTTTCGTGGGCATGCAGTGGTGGGCGAGCTGGTATCCAGGGCAAGAACCGGGCGGTGGCGGCTACGTAGCCCAACGAATGATGAGCACCAAAACCGAGAAAGGAGCAGTTTATGCCACCCTGCTTTTTCAAATAGCGCATTACTGCTTACGTCCCTGGCCGTGGATATTGGTAGCCCTTTCGTGCTTGGTGATCTACCCAGAGATGAATCCTGCGTTCCACCCCGAATTGGGCGAGGGTGAATTTGGAAAAACATATGTGCTCGCCATGCGCGACTATCTGCCACCGGGGCTCCGCGGCGTTCTATTAGCATCCTTTTTAGCCGCCTACCTTAGCACCATCAGCACCCAGCTCAATTGGGGAGCGGGCTACCTGGTCAACGATTTATACAAGCGTTTCTTAAAACCCGAAGAGTCTGACAAAAGTTACGTCGATGCTTCGCGCATAGCCACCGTTTTTTTGCTGATCGCGGGGCTTAGTGTTACCCAATTTATGGACTCTGTGAGTGGGGTGTGGACCTTCATAATAGAATGTGGTGCTGGTCTGGGTTTGGTGCTCATCTTGCGCTGGTATTGGTGGCGCGTGAATGCCTGGAGCGAGATTACGGCCACCATTGTTCCATTCATCGCCTACTTTACAGCTCTTTACGTTTTGGAACTCGAATTTCCAAACCGCTTCTTCTTCACTGTAGGCGTTACCACCTTGAGTTGGATCGTGGTAACCTTCCTCACTCCACCCGAAAAGGATGCCACCCTACAGCGCTTTTGCGACCAGGTAAAACCCGACGGTGCCTGGAAAAATTTTTCGAACAATAAGGAGCAATCAACGAACCATACCACATGGCTAGCCGTATGCTGGATAGCTGCGGTAATCATGGCTTACTCAGTACTATTCGCTTTTGGCAAAATAATATTTCAGGAGTGGAGCGAAGCCACTGCTTTTGGTGCTGCAGCGCTGGTGTCGGGGGTAGTCCTGGTGCAAGCATTAAAACGAACAAGCATTTGGCAATAAATAAAACGAATCGGTGTAAGACGAAGGAGAATAAATACTTCATTCGTATCACCCTTAGCTTACATCTCATGAGCAATCAATTTTTGACTTCTACAACGCTGATTCTTCTGCTTACTACTGCCTTTAGCGGCTGCGACGAAACGTCTGTGCAGCGGGGAAGCAATGATTCGATGACGACGATAGATAGCACCCAATCGACCATATTGAATATTGCGGGCAAACTGTTCAGTGTGCCTTCGCCCATCCAAACCGCTATTTTAATCCGCGATACCAAATCGCCTTACCGCCGCGATCAACTCAGCGACCCGAAATCATTGGATCAATTTTCTTCCAAATATTTGAAAGCCCTAAATCTGGGAATCTACGGCACCGATATGGCCTATGCTTCACTCTACGAGGATGGTCAGTCGGCAGTGCGATCGTTCAAAGCCGTTGACGAATTGGCCAACCAGCTGGAAGTAAAAGGAGCCATCAATAAAGATGTGCTTCGAAAGTTGAGCGAAAATTTGGAAAAACCCGACTCGCTTATCCTGCTTTCGAGTCAATTCTACCAACAAGCCGATGAATATTTGAAAAACAACAGCCGAGCAGAAGTGGCGGCTGCGGTATTGGCCGGAGGATGGCTTGAAGCAACTCACCTCACCATTGTTGCTGCTCGAGGTGGCAATAAAGAAGCGCGCACCCGCCTAGCCGAGCAACGCGACGTGATAGGTACCGTTTGCGATGTGCTGCAAGAAACCGCAGATGAGACGTTTAGAAAAGATCCTATCTTGGGATTGTTCAAGGATCTAAATGTGGAATTTAGAGGTGTGGATTACAACTACACCTACATTGCCCCAAATACGGATGCCGCGGCAAATAGAACGGTAATCAACAGCACTTCGACTTACAGTATGACGGATAGCCTCTTTGAGCGAATATCGGGAAAGACAGCTTTTCTTCGAGACAAAATCACCTTAGCACCATGAAAATTCTCAGCTTATTCTGCTTGCTCTTATTTATTGGTACCGGCTTTAGCGGCTTTGCCCAATGCGATTCGACGGCCACCCTTGCCCAAGGGTATATGGAAACTCCCTTCATAGGCGATGGACAAGATTACCGAGCCTTAATATTTGGAGACCAAGTCGCCGAATTCCGATCTACCTTTTATGCCAATGCAGAATACCGCATTGTAGCAGTGGCAGGAAGTGCAGCGCAGCAACTGATCTTCTCGCTATACGATACCGAAAATAATTTGCTCTTTACCAATGCCGATCATGCCAATGCTCCGTACTGGAATTTTAGCTTTAATTCTACCATGACTTGTAAGATCGAAGCAACGCTCGACAATACGAAACAAAACTCGGGGTGTGCCGTACTACTCATCGGATTCGAACGCTGATTGAACGGTTTAAAAACAAAAAACTTGAAGCGTCCGAATGGACGCTTTTTTTTTGACCCCAAAACTATGAGTGAGCGCATACTTAAAGCATTAATTCAACTTTTTGCTATTATCGCAAGGGTTGACCTTGATGATAAAACAGACCTACACGGACGCGGTATCGTCGAGTCGTTCCTACGCGAGCGATTACCTCTCCACCTGGTACACGGCTACCTTCGGCTTTTCGACGACTACATCGAAACCTACCAACAAGTGAGCGGTGGTAAGAACGGGAAACAAAAGCGTACCGCCGGAAACTCGGTAAAAATCCTCCGCATTTGCACGCAGATTAACGAAGAGCTGACCCAACGTCAAAAGGTCATAGTTCTGATGCGACTGCTGGAATTCGTAAACAAGAACAATGAGATTACAGAGCTCGAAACCGAATTTGTAAGCACCGTTTCCGAAGTGTTCAATGTCGAACCAGATGAATTTAATTTAGCGCGCAAATTCGTAGAAGAGAATGAGACAAATTTCGTCGATTCCCCGAATATATTACTTGTTGGGCCGGACGAACTTCACCAGGGAGCCCATAGCAAACACTACCCTGCTGCGCAATTGGATGGATTCTTCCGCGTGTTGCGAATAGGTAGTGTAAATCTCCATTTTATAAAATATCGGGGCAACGGAAGCTACACGCTTTCGGGTCAAATAGTATTTAGCGATCGCTATTACGTCTTGAATCAAGGAGCCTCCATACGCGGTGGCAAGATTGGACCGATCTATTACAGCGATATCATTGGAACCTTCCTGAAAGATGAATCGCAAGAGAAAATATACTTCGATGTCGAAAAACTGAGTTATTCATTTCGCAAAGGAAATAAGGGGCTCCGCGATGTCGAAATGCAAGAAGAATCGGGCCGCATAGTAGGTATTATGGGAGCCAGCGGTAGTGGTAAATCCACCTTGCTCAATGTACTGAACGGCAATCTCCGGCCAACAGAAGGGAGCGTGAAGATTAACGGAATCGATATCCATCAAAATCCGGAAGCGGTAGAAGGCCTTATTGGCTATGTAGCGCAGGACGACTTGCTGATCGACGAGCTCACCGTATTTCAAAACCTATCGTACAACGCCAAACTCTGCTTCGGACAAAGAACGAACGAAGAAATTGCCGAGCTGGTTGAAGACATGCTGGGCGTATTAGGCCTTACCGAAACCCGCGATCTTCGGGTAGGGACACCTTTGGACAAAACAATTTCTGGCGGTCAGCGCAAGCGCTTGAACATAGCCTTAGAAATGATTCGCGAGCCAGCTGTATTATTTCTCGATGAACCTACTTCGGGACTTTCATCGCGCGACAGCGAGAATATCATGGACTTACTCAAAGAGCTGAGCCTGAAAGGCAAATTGATCTTTGTGGTAATACACCAACCTTCTTCCGACATATTTAAAATGTTCGACAAGCTCTTAATGCTCGATAATGGTGGCTTCCCCATCTATTATGGCAATCCGGTAGATAGCTTGGTATATTTCAAGCGAATGGTCGATCACATCAATTGTGAAGAAGCAGAATGCCTGACCTGCGGAAATGTAAAAACCGAAGACATTTTTAATATAATCGAGGCCAAGGTGGTCGATGAATTTGGAAACCTTACCAACGAGCGAAAAATAAGCCCATTGGAATGGAATGAAATTTACAAAGAACAACTGGAGCCCATCGATTTTGCAGAAGCCGAAGAAGAGCGACCCGTTCCGGCGAGCAATTTCATCATTCCCGATAAGTGGAAACAGTACTTCATATTCTTTGCCCGCGACCTGCACTCCAAGCTCACCAATAAGCAATATGTGCTTATCAATTTACTCGAGGCTCCCGTTTTGGCAATGATATTGGCCTTTTTTATGCGGTTTTTCATCCCCGAAGGGAGCGGCGAAAACTATGTGTACCGCGAGAATGAAAATATACCTGTTTACATTTTCATATCGGTAATTGTGGCCTTGTTTATCGGCCTCACGGTGAGTTCCGAAGAGATTATTCGCGACAAGAAAATCAGGAAACGCGAAAGCTTTCTCAACCTAAGTCGCAAAAGCTACCTGTACAGCAAAATCAGTATTATGCTCATGATCTCGGGGGTGCAAATGTTTCTCTTCGTGGTGATCGGCAATGCGGTACTCGAAATTCAAGGTATGACGCTTCCTTATTGGCTCATCCTTTTCTCTGCCTGCGCTTTCGCAAACTTACTGGGATTAAATATTTCTTCGAGCTTCAACTCTGCGAAAGTCATCTACATACTCATCCCTATCATCATTATCCCGCAGTTGCTTTTCAGTGGTATCATCGTAAAGTTCGATCGGTTGAATCCCATTTTCGCTTCTCAAAACGGCGTGCCGTGGATCGGGAACATTATGGCCAGTCGATGGGCGTATGAAGCTATAGCAGTCACCCAATTCAGATGGAATAACTACGAGAAAGACTTCTTCGAAATGGAGAAGCGGAAGAAATACGCGAATTGGAAGAAAGATTATTGGATTACCGAGCTGAAGAATAAAACCGCTTCCGTGCGCCGAAGCCTTGACTTAGAAATTCAAAATTCGCAAGTCGACAGCGATCTAAACATCGTTTACAATGAGCTCAAAAAAGAGAATAATTTCTTAACGGCTATGCCCTTCACGCGGTTAGAAGATTTGCAACCCGAGAAGGTAAGCGAGTCGGCCTTAAACGATGTAATCGTTCATCTCGATAAGCTTTCGGATCATTACAAGCGGGTGTACCTCAAAGCCGATAGCGACAAGGAAAGTGCAATCTACGCTATGACTCAAACGCCCGAAAAGAATGTGGAGTACAAGGCCCTTTTCAACAATTTTAAAAACGACCAGCTCGAAGCCTTTGCGACCAATCGCAATGACATCAACTACATAGCCGAGCACAATGGAGAGTTAATTCAAAAGAAAGACCTGGTATACCTTACCCCTTACAATGCCACGTTTTTTGATGCGCATTTTTACGCTCCGTGCAAGAATTTATTCGGGCGATTTATCGATACCTTTTGGGCCAATATGCTCGTGCTCTGGGGCATGACCGTCTTGATGGCCGTTTGCCTATTCTTCGACATCATGCCGCGAATGGTAAAAGGAATCGAGTTTTGCTTAGCCGAAATGATGCCCAATAAAAATAAGCCTGCCGGTCATTAAAAACTTGCCACCTTCACCATCTCAAACTCGAGATCGATAATAGCGTCGTAGTCTTCACCGGCTTCGAGCATATCTTCATCATCTTCTTCGTAGTGCCATAGCACTACTACATCCTTACCCGACTTCTTGATGGAAACGAAGCGCTTAAATACCTCGAGAATGCACTTGCTGCTCGACGTATTGAAATACTCCAATTTCATATGTATTTCTGTGCGATCGGCGGGGCTATTCGAGTACTGCTCAATCCAGTCGTAGATAGGCTTGTAGAAGTCGAATGAGTTTTCGGGGATCGACCGACCCTTTATCACGAAGGTGTTTTTCGCACCGTCGAATTCTACAGTGGGAGTTTTGGGTGTACCTTCAATTTGTATTGATTCCATGAGTTTTAATTATTCTTGTTTTACCTGAACGTTAAGGCTAAAAAAGGAACTTCCATCGGCAAATGGAACGAACCCAAAATCGAGTTTTTCGCCGCTCTTACGCGCTATATCGATAATTCCGAGTCCGCCGCCACCTTTTTCCGAAAGGCTTCCTTCGGCCAATACTTCCTGATAGAGTTTCTTAATATCTTCCGGGCTCATCTCATTGATTTCTTCGAGTCGCTTTTTTAGCATATCGGCATTGTCCTTCAGTATATAATTGCCCGTGATAATGGAGTAACCCGTCACATTTTTTGCGACCATTACCAGTATAGAAGGGGTATCTTTTGGCGCCACATGCGGTGGGCGATCAATATGGTGGTGCAAATTCTGAAGGCATTCTACCAAAATGTTAAACATACGCTTCTTCACTTTCTGGCTTTCGCCAAAGCGATCGAGCTTATTTTCGATAATCTGGAGTATCGAAGAGAGAAGGTCGGTAGAAAGATCGCCTTTGAAGGAGAGCATGATATTGCGCTTCTCCATGCTATCATATAGATCGAATACCTCCTGAATTTCGGTCAAAGCAATTTTTTTTGGGTAAAGATATTATTCTGGTCAGGCCTCAACAGTTGTGTCCGGTCGATTTATTCATCAGAGGGTTGTTAATTAATCTGGAGAGAATAAATTGTAGCTTCGCACCTTATTTTCAGCCTGACCATAGTCCGTATGCAGCCGAAGTCTTGGTACCGTTCCTGGTTCGATTCTCCTTATTATCACTTACTTTACCATCGCCGCGATGAGCGCGAAGCTGCGCAGTTTATCGATAGATTGCTACGGTACTTCGGCCCGAAGCCCGAATCGCATTTCCTCGATTTGCCCTGTGGTCGCGGTCGCCATTCCCTCCATATTCACAAGCGCGGTTTCCAGGTTACAGGCCTCGATTTGGCACCAAAGAACATTGCCCAGGCGAGCGAATCAGCCGCGCCTGGCCTGACCTTCGACGTGCACGACATGCGCGAACCTTACCGCACGGAAGGTTTCGATTTTGTGCTCAATCTCTTCACAAGCTTCGGCTACTTCAGCGAAGTGGAGCAAAACATGGACGTGCTCCGCGCCGCTTGGACGAATCTCAAGCCCAAGGGTAAACTGCTTATTGACTTCCTCAATGCCGAGCCAACCATCAGAGGGCTGAGATCGGCGGAGCGTATTGAAATCGACGGTATTGTCTTTGAAATATCCCGACATTTTCGAGATGGTACAATCTCAAAAACCATTGAAGTAACCGACGGTGCCGAAGTGCATACGTTCGAAGAGAATGTTTTGGCCTTGCGCCGACCGGAGTTCTCAGCAATGTTGCGCCGGGCAGGCTTCGAAATACTCGATTCATTCGGAAATTATGCATTGGAGTCTTACAATGCAGATAGTTCTTCGCGGCTGATATTGGTAGCAAGAAAAGTGGGATGAACGCGGCCAACCTCTTACTCCCAATTATTGCCGGCCTTATTGGAGCCGGTTTGGGCATCTATTTGCGCGGGAAAATTACCCGCGATGTAAAAATTCTATTGGCCTTCAGCGGAGCCTATCTACTTGGCCTTACTTTGCTGCACCTCCTTCCGGAAATTTATGCCCATGATAGTACGCGCGCATCCTATTTCATCCTTACGGGATTTTTGCTCCAGCTCCTGCTCGACTATTTTTCGAAGGGAATTGAGCACGGCCATCTCCACCTTTCTGATCAAAAGCTTGGTACTTTTCCATTGGGGATATTCCTGAGCCTTTGCCTTCATTCTTTTATCGAAGGTATGCCACTAGCTGGTTTTGGCCATGATCATAGCCACGCAGGGCACAGCCATGAAACCAGCTCGCCTTATGCTTTTTTGCTGGGTATTGCCGTTCACAAGATTCCCGAAGCACTGGCTCTAGCCGCCCTGCTATATCATCACTTCCAAAAAAAATCGAAGGTATTCGCCTACATAGCCATTTACACGCTCTGTACCCCAGTAGGATTGGTAGTTGGCGAATGGCTGACCCAAGGCTCCGTGGAAGCCGAACAAGTTTACGCCGACCTTCTTGCCGTAGCCGTTGGTATATTCTTGCACGTGTCTACCACCATCATCTTCGAGGCCGACGAGCACCACCGGATTAACTATAAGAAGATTCTTGCAATTTTAGCAGGATTGGGATTGGTGTTTTTGATGTAAGCATCTTTGCGCGTTAGGAATATCCTCCCAAAAATTTCCCCTTCAACTCCGCTGTCGGAATCATACATGCGTTCTTCTTTCCAAACCAGCGGTAGCGGTTGCGGGCTATCCAGTTGTAAACGCCGTCGCGGATGAATTTTGGAACAATCCAAAAAATGCCCATCAAAGGCCACAAGGCACCCATCCTTCTGGCGATGAATAGCGCGGCCGAGCTCTGGCTCAAAATGCGCTGACCGTCATAAACCAAGATGCTATCGACCGATTGATAAGCTGGATGCGCTGCAAGTAGTTCTTGCGCCGCTTCCCAAGAAAGGCTGGCAAACCGAAACCGATCTTTCCGATCGCGCTTAATGATAAACTGCACGGCACCGTTGCAGAGATTGCAAAAGCCATCAAAAAGCACCAGAATTTTATCGGAAGGTATTTGAACCATGGGTTCGGTAGGTGGTTATTACCGAGAGCAAAGGTAAGGGATCGCGAAGTATTTTCTACTTTTGCGCACCCATTTAAAGGCTACCACTTATGAAGAGAGATACCCTCGTATTCGATATCATCGAAAAAGAAAAACACCGCCAACTTGAAGGTATTGAGCTTATAGCGAGCGAAAACTTCGTGAGCGACCAGGTAATGGAAGCTATGGGCAGCGTAATGACCAATAAATACGCCGAAGGCTTGCCTGGAAAGCGCTACTACGGCGGTTGCGAATTTGTTGATCAAACAGAAACCCTTGCCATAGACCGTCTAAAAGAACTGTTTGGAGCTACCTGGGCCAACGTGCAACCCCACAGCGGCGCGCAAGCCAATGCAGCGGTAATGCTGGCGCTACTAAAACCAGGCGATTCGATAATGGGCTTCGACCTCAGCCATGGAGGCCACCTTACGCACGGGTCGGCGGTGAATTTTTCTGGAAAGCTTTACAAACCCCACTTTTACGGAGTAGAACGCGAAACCGGGGTGATCGATTACGATAAATTAGAGAAAAACGCACTCGAAGTGCGTCCGAAAATGTTGATTTGCGGTGCTTCGGCCTATTCGCGCGATTGGGACTATGGCCGACTGCGGTCGATAGCCGATCAGATAGGAGCCTTTTTGCTGGCCGATATTTCCCACCCGAGCGGACTAATCGCTACCGACTTAATGAACGACCCACTCCCCCATTGCCATGTGGTGACTTCTACCACCCACAAAACCCTTCGGGGCCCGCGGGGAGGCATAATTATGATGGGTAAAGATTTCGAAAACACCTTCGGGCTTACCACCCCAAAAGGAGATCTCCGCATGACATCTTCACTCCTCGACTCCGGCGTATTTCCCGGCACACAAGGTGGTCCTTTAGAGCATGTTATCGCATCGAAAGCCATTGCTTTTGGAGAGGCGCTCACACCCAAATTTGGTGTATACACCAAACGAGTGGTTGCTAATGCCCGCGCCATGGCAGATTCCTTCGTAAAGCGAGGCTACCAGGTTATAAGCGGTGGTACCGACAATCACAGTATGCTCATAGATCTCCGCAGCAAGAACGTTACAGGAAAAGATGCAGAAAACGCACTCATCAAGGCCGATATCACCGTGAATAAAAACATGGTTCCCTTCGACGATAAGTCGCCATTTGTAACGAGCGGTATACGTGTAGGGACCCCAGCCATTACCACACGGGGGCTCGATAGCGGTAAAATGGAGTGGATTGTAGAACGAATTGACCAAGCACTTCAAGCGCGCGATAATGACACCGCCCTGAAGGCGATAAAAACAGAAGTCAATAAGGAGATGAAACAATATCCCCTTTTTGCAATGTAACAGATGACGAACCAAATTACAACACCGATTACGGCCAACGATCCGCATCGAAAATCGTGGGTTGAAGTACCCACAGACAGCGATTACAGCATACAGAATATTCCATTCGGGCTATACAGCGTGGGCGGTGAAACGAAGCGCGCCTGCAGTGCCATAGGCACGCACATTATCGATCTGTTTGAGCTTTCGCGAAATGGTTTTTTCAAAGGCCTACCCTTCGATGAGAATCAATTTATCGGCTTTACCCTCAATACCTTGATGAGCGAAGGGAAAGAAGGGATGCGAAAATTGAGAAATCGGGTAGCTGAGCTCTTCGATGAAAAAAACACCGAGCTCCAGAGCCGAACTGCGCTCCACGAAGTAGTGCTGAAACCCATGGACTCGGTATCGCTTCACCTTCCAATCGAGATTGGCGATTACACCGACTTTTATAGCAGCATCGAGCACGCCACCAATGTGGGCACCATGTTTCGAGACCCAAATAATGCCTTGTTACCCAATTGGCGTCACCTGCCGGTAGGCTACCACGGCCGCAGTTCATCGATCGTCACTTCCGGCATTCCGGTGCGGCGACCCAAAGGACAAACCAAGCCGAACGAAGATCAACCACCCGTTTTCGGCCCGTCAAAACAGCTCGATTTTGAGCTAGAAATGGCATTCATCACCTTCGATGGCAAGCCTCTGGGGCAACACATACCCGTGGCAGAAGCCGAAGATCATATTTTCGGATTAGTGCTTTTTAACGATTGGTCGGCCCGCGATATTCAAAAGTGGGAATACGTGCCACTCGGACCCTTTCTAGCCAAGAATTTTGCATCGTCGATGTCGCCGTGGATTGTGACCCTCGATGCCTTGGAACCCTTCCGCATCTCCGGCCCGAAGCAGGAGCCTGAAGTGCTTCCCTACCTGCAATACCAGGGCGCGAAAAACATAGATATTGCCCTCGAAGTACAGATTAAACCCGAAGGGGGAGAGCGCACTGTAGTGAGCCGTTCAAACTTCCGTTATATGTACTGGAATATGGCTCAGCAGCTCGCCCACCATACGGTAAACGGTTGTAATATTCGTCGAGGCGACACCCTGGCATCGGGTACCATTTCGGGTACCGATCCTTCCAGTTATGGATCGATGCTCGAGCTTTCGTGGAAAGGCACCAGGCCTGTGCAGCTTTCAGACGGTCAAACCCGCAAATTCATTGAAGATGGCGATACCGTGACCATGAGCGGATATTGCAAGAAAGACGGAGTCCGCGTAGGTTTTGGATATGTGACCACCAAAGTATTGCCCGCACTCGAATAAAGCATTAGCTTTAGCTACCGCAAAGCCCCTACATGGACGTACAGATTGACGTAGAGAAAGAGAAAAAGGAAATTTTAAGCAGCTACCGCAGCCTCTTGCGGGTGGCGAAGTATTCGAAAAACAATAAGGATCGTAAGCTC
This sequence comes from Flavobacteriales bacterium, assembly GCA_038321615.1. Classification (GTDB taxonomy): domain Bacteria; phylum Bacteroidota; class Bacteroidia; order Flavobacteriales_D; family Cryomorphaceae; genus JBBQFC01. Next base: position 48,903 of record JBBQFC010000010.1, read on the forward strand.
ATTCGCAAAGCTTTCGATGTGTCGCTTGAAGCACACAAGAACATGCGTCGGAAATCGGGCGAACCTTATATCTACCACCCCATAGCTGTAGCGCGAATTGTAGCCGAAGAGATCGGCTTGGGCACTACAGCCATTGTGGGCGCCCTCCTTCACGACACGGTAGAAGATACGGAGCTAAGCCTTGACGATGTAGAGCACACCTTCGGCCCAAAAGTCCGCGCTATCATTGACGGACTTACTAAGATCTCAGATGTATTCGACGCATCGTCGAGCAGCCAAGCGGAAAATTTCAGAAAAATGCTCCTTACCCTTTCGGACGATGTAAGGGTAATACTGATCAAACTTGCCGATCGCCTGCACAACATGCGAACGCTTGACTCGATGCGGCAAGATAAGCAGCTCAAGATAGCCAGCGAGACACTTTATATGTACGCGCCGCTGGCTCACCGCCTCGGGCTGTACAGCATGAAGACCGAGCTCGAAGATCTGGCACTGAAATACACGGAGCCAGAAGCCTATTCCGAAATCGAGACGAAACTCAAGAAGGGCCAACCTGTGCGTACGCGGTTCATCAATCGCTTTGTGCTACCCATCGAACGCGTTTTAGACAAGGAGCAATTCAAATACATCATTAAAAGTCGCCCAAAATCGATATACAGCATCTGGAATAAAATCCATAAGAAGGATATCCCCTTCGAAGAGATCTATGACTTATTTGCTGTTCGAATTATAATCGACACCCCACCCGACCGGGAAAAAGCAGACTGTTGGAAAGCCTACTCCATCGTTACCGATTTCTACCAACCCAATCCCGACAGGCTGCGCGATTGGGTTTCTACACCGAAAGCCAACGGCTACGAGTCGCTTCACACCACTGTAATGAGTCCTACGGGCAAATGGGTGGAAGTACAGATACGCACCCAACGCATGGACGAAGTAGCCGAAATGGGCTATGCCGCACATTGGAAATACAAAGCTCAACAAGATGGGGAGTCCAGCCTTGATCTTTGGTTGGCGCGAATCCGCGAAACACTGGAATCGAATAACAGTGGTGCAATAGACTTCATCGACGATTTCAAGCTCAATTTATTCAGCGATGAAATATTCGTTTTCACGCCCAATGGCGAGCTAAAAAGCCTGCCCGTAGGCGCAACTGCCCTCGACTTTGCTTTCGATATCCACTCGCAAGTTGGAGAGTCGTGCATTGGCGCCAAAGTCAATCAAAAGTTGGTGCCCCTGAGCCACGAGCTCAAAAGCGGCGATCAAATCGAGATACTTACCTCCAAGAAGCAGCGAGCCAAAGAAGATTGGCTGAATTATGTAGTGACCGCGAAGGCCAAGTCGAAGATCAAATCGGCGATCAAAGAAGAGCGCAAGAAAATAGCCAGCTTGGGCAAGGAAATGCTTCAGCGGAAGCTTAAAAGTCTGGGTGCAGAATACAATAGCCACAACGTTTCTTTTCTAGAAGATTACTATGGATACAAAGCTGCGCTCGATCTCTACCACGATATTTCCAAAGGGTCGATCAATCTAAAAAAATTAAAAGGACTTCAAATCATTGAAGGCCAAATTCAATCGGATGAACAGCCCACCATTCCAAATAAAAAAGAAAAAGCCCATGACCATATCCCGAAGGACATGCTCATCATTGGCGACAACGAGAAGGACGTTCCGTACAAATTAGCACCCTGCTGCAACCCCATACCGGGCGACGATGTGTTTGGATTTGTAACCATCAACGAAGGAATTAAAATACATCGCACAAACTGCCCAAATGCCGTGCAATTGCGCTCCAATTATGCGTACAGGGTAATCCGCGCAAAGTGGCAAAGCCAAAAGGACAAGGAGTTTATTGCAAATATTTACTTCAAGGGTATCGACGATATAGGCCTGGTGCATAATATTACCACCACTATCTCTACCGATCTGAACGTGAATATGAAAGCAATTAGCTTTGAAAGCAATGACGGCGTTTTCAATGGAAGCGTGAGTGTGTATGTGTACAATACCGACCACCTCAACGGCTTGATGCGGAAACTACGCGCCGTGGAAGGGGTGCTAACTGTAGAGCGCGGTGAGCTACCTTCGGAGCAAGATAATCGGGTGAAATGAAGGCGGGCTCATTGAATTAATGTACTTTCGCAACTTATCTCGAACACGTTGTCGACATTGGATTTAAAAGAGCGGGTGAGGCATATTTTTTCCGCCTACCTTGAACAAAACGGCCACCGAAAAACGCCGGAACGCTTCGCCATACTCAGTGAAATTTATGATTACGTTGGTCATTTTGATATCGAATCACTCTATGTCAAAATGAAAAACAAGAATTACCGGGTAAGCCGGGCGACGCTCTACAATACGACCGATCTACTTTTAGCTTGTAACTTGGTGAGAAAACACCAATTTGGCAAGAACCTGGCTCAGTTTGAAAAATCGCATGAGAACAAGCAACATGACCACGTAATTTGCACCGATACCGGTGAAGTACTTGAGTTTTGCGACCCGCGTATAGAGATGATCAAAGCTACCGTAGAGCAGATTTTTGGAGTCAAGATAATGCATCATAGTTTATACTTCTACGCCGAGCGAAACCCCGAAAACAAGAAGGAACAAACTGCCTAAACCCAATAAACCCACTAAAACAGTATAACCCAACTATGGCATTTTCTTACAACATTGAGAAATCGGACGATTTGACCCTGCTTACCATGCAAGGCCGATTGGTAGATAAAGTCGAAGCCATAGAGCTGAGCGTTGACATCGAAGAAGAACTCGAAGAGGGTTCCAATCGATTTATTGTGGATCTATCGAAACTGGAATATATGAACAGCACCGGGCTAAACATTCTAATAAACATTATGAATAAAACCCGAAACGAAGGCGGCGAAGCGATTATTGTTGGTGCTACTCCAAGGGTATTATCTCTTTTTACCGTCACGAAACTAGACACCGTGTTTTCCATGCGTGCCACACGCGAAGAAGCTTCCCTATTTTTTTCAGAACAGCATTAATTACCAAGAATGAGTAACAAAGTCGATGTACTTCTCGGTTTGCAATGGGGCGACGAGGGGAAAGGAAAAATTGTAGACGTACTCACTCCCGATTACGATATCATAGCGCGCTTTCAAGGTGGGCCAAACGCCGGACATACCTTAGAATTTAATGGCATCAAGCACGTGTTGCATACCATTCCGAGCGGCATATTCCACCCCGGTAAAGTTAACGTAGTAGGTAACGGCGTGGTGATTGACCCCATTATTTTAAAGCGAGAAATTGACGCCCTAGAAAAAATGGGGGTAGATGTCAATCGTCAATTATTCATTTCGCGAAAAGCTCACCTTATTCTGCCCACACACTGCGCCCTCGATTCGGCAAGTGAATTGGAAAAAGGAAAAAAGAAAATTGGTTCTACGCTTAAAGGAATTGGGCCTACTTATATGGACAAAACCGGAAGGAATGGTCTCCGCGTAGGCGATCTCTTCCTCGAAGATTTTCAAACCCGTTATGATGCGCTTAAGGCCAAGCATCAGCGAATGCTCGATCAATATGGGTATGAAGACGACCTTACCGAAAAAGAGCAGACTTGGCTTGAAGGTGTGGCGCGTATTCGCAAACTGAGCATTATCGATAGTGAGCACTACTTAAACGATGCTCGAAAAGCCGGAAAACGAATTTTGGCGGAAGGAGCACAGGGAAGTTTACTCGATATCGATTTTGGGAGCTACCCATTTGTAACTTCTTCAAATACCATAGCCGCCGGAGCCTGCACAGGCTTAGGAATTGCTCCTAACCAAATAGGCGAGGTAATAGGAATATTCAAAGCTTACTGCACCCGAGTGGGCAGTGGCCCCTTCCCTACCGAACTGGAAGACGAAACCGGAGAAACCATGCGACGGGTTGGCCATGAATTTGGAGCTACCACCGGCAGGCCGCGCCGATGCGGCTGGATCGACCTACCTGCGTTGAAATACGCCATCATGATTAATGGAGTAACCCAGCTTAACATGACCAAGGCCGATGTGCTTTCGGTTTTTGACGAAATAAAAATTTGCACCCACTACCGCCATAAAGGGGAGCTAATTGACTACGTTCCTTACGATCTTTTGGGCCAAGCGCTTGAACCTGTGTACCAAAGTGTACCCGGTTGGAGTATTGATCTCACCGAACTGCAAGAGGAGAGCGAGTTTCCAGAAGCCCTGCGCAACTACATTCACTACCTAGAGTCAGCTTTAGAAACGCCCATAACGGTGGTGTCTGTCGGTCCCGATCGCACACAGACTATCGTAAGACAACTCCTTGCCACTTAATACGGCATCGAATTTGCTAATACTCGAGCCGTGATTCTTCAAAAATTGGTGCTCTCTTTTTTATTTCTCGGCTATTTCGCCGTTCCGGCAAATGCCCAGGAAAGATCGCGCATTGAGCTCCTTGGAGCCAATCAACTCAAATTTGATAAAAGCTTGGGAATCGATGCGCAGCGCCTCATTGGCAATGTGCGCTTCAAGCATCAAGGTGCTGTAATGTACTGCGATAGTGCTTACCTGTACAATGCCGACAACAGCTTGGATGCTTACGGCAAAGTACGCGTGGTTCAAGGCGATACGCTTACCATGCGAAGCGAAACGCTCTATTACAACGGAAATACGCAGCTTATCAAAGTGCGAAAAAATGTAGAGCTCAAAGACCGCGATATGACCCTCGTAACCGATGTGCTCGATTTTGATCGGATTACCGGTTTGGGCTCTTTTTACGAAGGTGGTATTATTACTTCTTCCGCCAATCGCAATAAGCTCAAATCGGAAGAAGGAATTTACGACAGCGGCAGGCGCTTTTTCTATTTCCGCGACAGCGTGCTACTCACTAATCCCAACTACCGCGTTGAAACAGATACCCTCAATTACGACAATCAACGCGCCATCGCCTATTTTGAAGGACCCACTTTTATCTATTCGGAAGCGAATATAATCTATTGCGAAAATGGCTGGTACGATACCAAACTCGACATCTCCCAATTCAACGAGAACGCCTATTTGGAAAACGGAAGCCAAATACTGCGTGGAGACAGTATTTGGTATTCGCGCAAAATCGGCATTGGGCGGGCTTTTCAGAATGTATCAATAACCGATACCACCAACCGCACCATTATAAATGGGGAATATGGCGAGCACAATGAGATTATCGGGCGCAGCTTGGTGACGGATCGGGCCACTTTTATTCAATACGATGAAGTGGATTCACTTTACCTCCATGGCGATACCTTGCTCAGCATTCAGGACACGGTGGCGGGAAACCGCATATTAGCATTTCACCACGTCAAATTTTTCCGAAAGGACATGCAAGGTGCTGCCGATTCCTTGAGTTATCTTCCAGCTGATAGCATGCTCACTTTATATCAAAACCCGGTACTTTGGGCCGATGAGCTTCAGATTACCGGCGACACCGTGCAAATTCTAACATCGAGCGGGGGTGTGAGCCGGCTATACGTCTTCGACCATGCCTTTATGGCCAATAAGGTGGACAGCATTAAATACCACCAAATCAAGGGGCGCTTCCTGACAGGTTATTTTTCTGATAATAACCTGTATAAAGTAAGGGTAGAAGGAAACGGGGAGTCGCTCTACTATGCCGCCGAATCTGAAAAGCCGGGTGCGGACTCGACGGAGTCGGCCGCACCGCCTGCTTTGAATTATATCGGGGTGAACAAGGCTATCTGTAGCAATATCAATATTCACCTCGACGACAATCAGGTAAAGCGAATTGTATTTCTCACCAAACCCAATGGTGTGTTTTACCCTTTGGAACTTTTTGCCGAAGACCTTTGGTATTTCGATGGGTTTGAGTGGCGAGCCGGGCAACGCCCAAAAAGCCGTGAAGACATTTACACTTGGTAAGCTTAGAAACGAGCTTGATTGTCGTCGAAAGTTCGGTTGCGTTCGAGCTTTAAATCGCGGAGCAAGGACGACTTAATATTCAGGCTCACACTGTAGCTGCGGCGAATACCGAAGGGTACAACTCTCGCCGTAAGCTCCCAGCAATTGAGATCGACCACAAAATTGAGCGTCGTAGGCGTCCATTCCTTTTGCTTGAAATCGTAACCAGAGTTGAAACGCATGGTAACCCTATTGAAAAAACGCAGATCGCCATTGAATTGGAGCGATTGCGTGGTGACACTCACAGAATCGCGGATCACGAAAAAATCATCGAAATTCTCGACCCTACGACCCCGTGAAGTATTGATTACGTAACCAAGGGTAACATTCCATGGAATAGAAAAATCGGTGAAAATTCCTTTCTTGGGCTGAATCAAGGGTTGATCCGAGAATTCATCGCCTTCAATCACTACCATTGGCTCACTTCCCTTGTTTCGCTTAAAAGTGTTGCTGCCAAAACCGCTGGTATTCAGCTGAAGCGAACCTGTTTCGAAGGACGCTAATTTGCCGGTGCGCTCTACCAGAAAAACGTCTTGCCGATTAAGCATACCCGTGGAATTTACCGCATAGGAATACGGATCAAAAAGAGCATTGAAGTTTATATTGGCGTACTTGGTAATGGGTGTTCGCCCCGACATGGCAATGGGGCGCAATTTCAGGGAGTCGGCTGCGAGATTATAGGCCGTTGAAAACTGGAGGTTTTCAATAAGCTTGATCTTCGAAAACTTGGCGGTAGTATCTCGCCGACTCAATATCTTGCCCTCCAAACTATTCAGAATGGATAGCGTGATCGATTCACTGCGGCCAGACGGAGGGCCGCCATATACCGTCCCGGTGTAAGGCGAATAGGAACCCAGATTACCATTCGTGCCGTAAAAGCCGTAAACGTTAGGGTCAAAATCGGGTCGGAAACTATACCCAAAACTTGGAGTAATGGTATGCCTTATTGCCTTCAGGTTGCCACTTTGAAAGGTGAACATTCCGTAAATCTTCGTAGTGGCCTGCACGTTGAAACCGTAATCGTAATTTCGGTTAAACCCGTAGAGGGTATCTACAATATATTCCTGCTGTTGGTTGTCGAATGTCCGGCCTTGCTCTTCAAAATGCCAACGCTCATTATAAGTTAGGGATGGGTTGATGCTGAACTTGCCAGCTTTCAAAGATGTGTTCAAAGCCGCATTGTGCCTAAACCCAAATTGGAATTCATCGAGCAAATTATTTAAGTTATTAAGCGCCAAATCAGTCTCAGCAACGGTAAGCGTATTCTGGAAATCGGTACCGAAAGTGAAACCGATCTTTTCGTAGAAGGCCTGCTTCGGATTATTGTTGAACAGCCCATCGAGCGGGAAAATCCGGGCTTGGTTGGCTGTAAGTTGGGGCAGGGTAAAATTGTATATTCCCGTTTGGGAGTTTTGCTGATGGCTCGCATTCGCAGCCAGCGACCACGGCGAGTTTGGAAAGCGCTGATCGAAACGGATATTTGATCGGAAGGTATTGGTGAGGTAATCGGTTTGCGAAGCATTGATATTATTGGTGAAATTTTGGGTAGAACCCGCATTTACCTGTGCTCCGAAATTCGAGTAGGGCCGAGCCTTTCGGTCTTGAGTATGGTTCCAGACCACGAAGAAATTCTTGGCACTCGAAAAATTTTGAAGATCGCGATCGCCGGTTTTAATTACGTTGTACTCTACACTCGTGCTGCCGTTGAACTTGTATTGCTTTTTATATCGGGTGATGTTCGATAAGCCAAAAGAACCGCGCGAATAGATATCGCCAAGAAACTTGGTGTCAAGATATTCGTTGATCGGAAGATAATAACCCCCGTCTGTCAAGAAGAAACCTAGCCCGGGAGCGTTTCCATAACTGGGAATAATTAAGCCCGCTTGTTCCTTTTCGGCATCTGGAAAGAAACCAAAAGGAAATGCCAGGGGCATGGGCACATTCCAAAGCGTGAGGTAGCCCGGCCCGGAAATAATCTTATCGTCCTTGATCAATTTAAGCCGGTTAATCTTAAATCGAGTTTTAGCATTGGGATCTTCGCAGGGACAATATTCTGCTTTTGATACATAAATTACCCGATTGTCTTCCACGGTCTTCACTCTTTTTCCCGTAAGGGTGCCTTCGATAATCTCCGTTTGGACTTGCTTTACATAAGCCTTCTTCGACTTGAAATTATAATCCATTTCGCGTGCTTCGAAGCTTGTACCGCGCTGCTCAAACACGGGTAAACCTTGCCAATTGCCAAGCGTATCTTGAATACCTTCGGCGTGCACAGTGAAGCTTTCGAAGTCGTAAACAATGCGATCTGCAGTGAGCACTATATCGTCGTAGGTAATTTTTGCGTTTCCATACAAGTATACGCGCTTATTTACCACGTCATTGTCAATACTATCGCGGGCTTCGTAATTAATATTTGTGGAAATCACACCCTTGGTACGCGATTTGACAAGGGAATCGCCCGTAAGCGTATCGCCCATAACCGTAAGCGAGTCTGTCAAAATGATGGCTGGCTCGGTGATGGTGCTGTCGGGCTGCTGCGCAACTACCTTCGAACCGCCTATTATAAACAATAGTGCGGAGATAAATAGTGCAAAGCGCAGTGGGCTATCGATGGAGATGTGCTTACCTTTATTAATTGCTAAGCTGATTATTGAACCGTGCAAAATTACTCAAATAAAAAGGCCTTCATCGGCGAATTTAATAGGCTTAGTCAGTCGATTAAAAGAAACAGGATACTCACTTCTACCCTGCTGCTTATCGCTGCGGTGGCGACCATAGCAGCAATCATGCCAGCTAAAGCCAAAAAATCGGCGGTGACGCGGGTAGTGATAGATGCAGGCCATGGAGGAAAAGACCCTGGAAACTTGGGTACTGGTCGCTACAAAATCACCGAAAAAACAATCGCGCTAAATGTCGCCACTAAAGTGGGTGCGTACATTAAAGAAGCTTTTCCCGACGTGGAAGTGCTCTACACGAGGTCGAACGATACGTTCATTCCGCTTCACGAACGCACCAAGTTTGCCAACTCGAAGGGGGCAGATTTATTCATTTCAATTCATTGCGATGCATTTACCCGCGAATCGGCCATAGGTTGCGGGTCGTATGTGATGGGCGCCGCCAAAACAGAGGCCAATCTGAGTATGGCGCAACGCGAGAACAACGCCATTTTGCTCGAAGAAGATCGCGACGCCAACTACGATGGGTTCGACCCCAATTCGCCGGAAGGCCTTATAGAGCTCAGCTTACGCCAAAATGCGCACATCCATCAAAGCCTGAAGTTTGCCCAAAAAGTACAAGATCAAATGCGGACACGTGTGGGCCGCATAGACCGTGGGGTGAAACAAGCACCGTTTTGGGTTATCTCATTTACCACCATGCCAAGTGTCTTGGTCGAACTGGGCTTTTTGACTAATAAAGAAGAAGAAGATTACCTGAACACTGCGCAAGGTCAAGATTACCTGGCATCGGCTATATATAGGGCTTTCAAGGATTATAAGGTTGATATCGACACCAAGGAAGCCACCGCCGCTGAAGGACAAATACCGCAAGAGCAGCAAACAAATCCCGGACCCGTGCAAGCCACTGTATCGAGCCCAACGGGAGTAACTTTTAAAGTACAACTCATGAGCAGCGCAAAGCCGATATCATTGAAGGCTGCCAACTTTAATGGACTCGAAAACGTATCAGAGTATCGAGAAAGTGATATGTATAAATATCTTTACGGCGCAGCAACAACCTACGACGGGGCCAAGGATATCCAAAAGGACGTCCGAAAAGCTGGCTATAAGGGAGCATTTGTAGTTGCCTTCGACAGTAATAATAAGCGAATGGCCTTGGAAAAGGCCCTTGAACTAACGACACCTTAAAGAGACAGAACCCTGTGAAATATCAAAAGGAAACAAAGATTGGGATTCTCGTGATCACCGCAATCGCCCTCCTATTGGTAGGCTTTTATTTTCTGAAAGGGGTGTACATTTTCGGTTCACCGACGCACTACTACGGGATTTATACCAAAATTAACGGCTTGCAGGTAAGCAATCCGGTACTGCTTAATGGCTATAAAATTGGTCAAGTTAGCGAGATAAAATTCATGCCCGAAGGCAACGGAATGCTTTTGGTGAAGTTAACTGTCAACGAAGAATTAGACATCCCCAAGGACTCGGAATTACTTCTCAAACCAGCCGATTTATTGGGCTCGATGCAGATAAGCCTCATACTCGGCAAGAGTCGTGAGCTCGCGCAAAGTGGCGATACACTTACGCCCGATATAAGCGCCGACTTGCTCGAAGAAGTCAACGAGCAACTCCGACCGATACAGAAAAAAGCCAAGAGCCTTATTACTTCTGTCGACTCTGTGCTCAAGGTTATTGAAACCATATTGAACACCGAAACCCAGGATAATCTGATAGAAAGCTTCCGCAATATCAATAAAGCGGTCGCCAATCTTAAGAATACTACCTACACCCTCGATACCTTGATGACTACCGAGAAATCGCGGATTGCAGCTATTTTCAAGAACATTCAGGAGCTTTCTACTGTTTTGGCTCAGAACGGTGAGAACTTGGACAATATCATTCAAAACTTCTCAAACATCAGCGATTCATTGGCCAAAGCTGATGTTGCCAAAACAGTGGTGATGGCAAATGCCGCAATTACGGAAGTGCAGCAAATAGTAGAGAAGATAAATAAAGGCGAAGGAAGTTTGGGCATGTTGATCAACAACGACGAGCTATACAATAAGCTCGAATCGGCATCCGATAACCTTGACCTACTGATGGAAGATGTCCGACTAAACCCAAACCGCTACGTGCAATTTTCGGTATTTGGACGAAAGAATAAGAGCGTGGAATTAACCCGAAAGGAGTTAGAAGAGTTGAAGGAATATGTGAAATCGAGCGAAGGCCAATAATTTAAACGCATGGGCATTTCAAATTGGATTTTTTTAACAGTTGTGCTTTTGGCAATAGGAGCATTTGCCTGGCAGGTGAGTAAAATTCGCCGCAATATTATGCTCGGTCGCGGCATAAATCGCAGTGATAACCCTTCCTTACGGCTTGCGAATATGGCGCGCGTGGCGCTCGGGCAATCAAAAATGGTGGTGCGCCCGGTGGCGGGTATTATGCACATTCTGATCTATGTAGGCTTTGTAATTATCAATATCGAAGTACTCGAAATAATCATCGACGGCATATTCGGGACGCATCGAATTTTTGGATTTTTGGGAGGGCTTTACGATGTATTGATCGCTTCTTTCGAAATTCTCGCATTTCTCGTTTTATTTGCCTGCGTGGTGTTTTTTGCGCGCAGAAATTTCATGTACATCAAGCGTTTTAGAGCGCGGGAATTAACGGCTTGGCCCAAGAGCGACGCCAATATTATTCTCATTGTCGAAATACTGCTCATGTCGGCATTCCTGAGCATGAATGCCTCCGATGCCGTGCTTCAAACCCGCGGAGTAGAGCATTATACCCAAGCCGGTGCCTTCCCGATTAGTGGGTTTCTGATCCCCTGGTTTTCATCGTTTTCAGATGGCTCGCTCGTCGCTATTGAGCGCTTCGCATGGTGGTTTCACATAGTGGGGATTCTGCTATTCTTAAACTATTTACCGATTTCGAAGCATTTCCACATTATTCTCGCCTTCCCGAATGTTTATTTCGCCAGTATCAAGCCAAAGGGTGAATTCTCGAATCTTGACAAAGTAACAGCCGAAGTAAAGCTCATGCTCGATCCAGATGCGGATCCTTACGCTGCACCAGCAGAAGCGCCGGCAGATGGGGCAGTTGAAAAATTTGGAGCGCGTGACGTGCCCGATTTGCACTGGAAAAATTTGATGGACGCATATACCTGCACCGAATGCGGAAGATGCACCTCGGTTTGTCCGGCTAACATTACTGGAAAGTTGCTTAGTCCGCGAAAAATAATGATGGACACCCGCGACCGAATGGAAGAAATCGGAAAGGGAATAGACAAAAATGGCGCCGATTTTAAAGATGATAAAGCGCTGCTGGGAGATTATATTACCGCCGAAGAACTTTGGGCTTGCACCACTTGCAACGCCTGCGTAGATGCTTGCCCGGTGAATATAAATCCGGTGGAAATCATTGTCGATTTGCGGCGCTATCTGGTGATGGAAGAGTCTAAAGCGCCTACCGAGCTAAACGGAATGTTTACCAATATTGAAAACAACGGAGCTCCGTGGGCTTTTCCACAAGCCGACCGATTGAAATGGGCAGAAGAAATTTAAGTCAATGACAGAACCAATCAAAGTGCCTACCATGGCGGAAATGCTGGCAAAGGGTGAAGCCCCTGAAGTATTGTTTTGGGTGGGTTGTGCCGGTAGTTTCGACGATCGCGCAAAGAAAATCACAAAGGCCATCGTTCGCATTCTTCACAGTTCGGGTATCTCCTTTGCCGTATTGGGTGCCGAAGAAAGTTGTACGGGCGATCCCGCCAAGCGCGCAGGCAACGAGTTTCTTTTTCAAATGCAGGCGATGATGAATATTCAAGTGCTCAACGGCTACGAAATAAAGCGAATCGTAACTGGCTGTCCGCATTGCTTCAACACCATCAAAAACGAATACCCCGCCCTTGGAGGACATTTCGACGTGCAGCACCACAGCCAGTTCATCCAGTCCCTGCTCGATCAGGGTAAAATTACCGTTAGCGGTGACGGCCCTTTCAAAGGCAAGCGAATTACCTTCCACGATCCTTGCTATCTAGGTCGCGGAAATAATGTGTACGAAGCCCCCCGCGAATTACTTTCCAAACTCGATGCAGAGCTTGTAGAGATGAAGCGCTGCCGTAGCAAAGGGCTATGCTGTGGAGCAGGCGGGGCGCAAATGTTTAAAGAAGCCGAGCCCGGCGATAAAGAAGTGAATATTGAGCGCACGGAAGAAGCACTCGAGCTCCAGCCGCAAGTCATAGCCACCGGCTGCCCCTTCTGCAATACCATGATGACCGATGGCGTTAAGAATTTCAATAAAGAAGACCAAACTCAAGTGCTCGATATCGCTGAACTCATTGCCCAAGCTGCCGACCTATGATTACTCCTGCCCTTCTCGAAAAAGTAGAATTACCCACCGAAATGGCCGATGATTCCAAAGTGTGGATGTACCAATCGTCGACTCCTATTGATAAAAACATACAGATTCAATTGGAAGCCGACCTGGCTAGCTTTTCGAGCCAATGGATCGCTCATGGCCAGAAACTTCAGGCGTTTACCGCAGTATATCACCACCAATTTGTATGTTTCATTGTTGATCAAAGCGCTCAGGGCGCTACCGGATGCTCCATAGATACATCGGTGCGATTTATGCAGCAAATGGAGCAAAAATATGACCTTCAATTCTTTGATCGCATGGCTACGGCCTACGTAGATAGGCAAGGAGAGATACAAACTACATTATTGAGTAAACTCAGTGCACTCAAATCGGCCGGAATTATTGACGAGGAGACCCTGGTATTCAATAATACCATTCAGACGCTCAGCGAATTGCGCACCAAATGGCTTATTCCCGCAGGCCAGAGCTGGCATATGCGCTTCCTTTAATTCGATTGGGCTTTAGGTCCAGGTTTCGCTGTAATACAACCATCTCCTTGTCCAAATCGTAACAGAGCAAATTCCCAAAACCTTGATACTTAGCGCGAACGCAGCCATTGTCGATATTTATATCCCGACTATTAAATTCGATGCTGCGCCGTATGTTGCCCAGCGAAGTGGGTACATGGCCATGGATCACTGTTTTGCCTTTCAATTTCTGTTCTTCGTAGCGGAAAGTACGCGTCCAGATCATGTCCTTCCAAGCCAATAAGGGCTTTTTGGCATCGGTATCAAAACCCGCGTGAACCATAAGGTGTTCATCGGTTTCGTAATAAAGGGGCAGTGCTGCAAAAAAGGTATCCAAATCGGGGTAGAGCGATCCGTCGGTAAGAAGCATATGCGCTGCGTATTGCCGACTCGCAAAGCTGGGCATCTCGCGCAAATTTTCTCGATTTAGCGTTAGGAAGAGTTGCTCGTGATTGCCCTTCAGGGGATAAATCTGATATCCCTGATCGATAAGTTGCCAAATATAGGCCACCACCAGCAACGAGTACGGGCCGCGATCTACCATATCGCCAAGAATGAAGAGTTGATCATCTCTTTTCAGCTCCACCTTTTCGAGCAGCGCCGCAAAGGTTTGAAAGCATCCATGTATATCGGAAATTGCCAGCCGCCGGCCACCTGTCGGCCGCTCTACAAAATAGGCGCGCCCACGCTCGTCGAGCGAATGGCTCCAAAGCGTGTTAAGCGGCGCGGATACCTTTGAATAGGGTGTGAACACGGGGTAAAACTAAATTTTTTCTTCGACCTTACCACCAGTCAACCTACATTCCATCCATACTATTGGCTGAATAGCGAGAAGTTGAGTAGCGTATTTTTGTGCTGTTTAAAATGGCTATTGTCATTGGTTGCAATTCTGCACGCCCAGGGCTCAATGAAATCGGTCTTCCCTAAATTTTCAGCTTATCCAAATCTTTTCGACAGCCACACTAAGACGCTCGAGATCAGTACAAAAAATAGGGCTATTCCCAAACAATTATGCCCCACTTCCCAAGCAGTCAATACCGTGCTATCGATAAACGGGTGGGGATAGAATCCGATGGTCCATCCTAAAAAAAGCGCGTATGCCAAATAAAACAAGGGATAAAAAGTCCATTACCCAATATCGCGATATTGCGGGCGCTCCTTGCGCCCTTCCAGAAGCCAGTAGATCAATACGATGAGCGGAATAGCAGAGTGGAGCGGTTCATCGGCGACTCACGCCCGGCCTTCTGGACAACAGGTGGCGCATAAAACAAATTGATAAACCCAGCCTACAATCACTATGGAAGTGTTGAGCGTAGTGCAAATGCCGCGCTTTCCAAACCAATTTGGAATTTTACCCAAGAATACCAAAAAGTGAATTATTGCCAACAGGCTATTGGTCAGTATAGTGAAATAACCAAAAAATCAAATGGAAGTCAAGGCCGCTCCGTCGGGCGATTTTGCAATCATCAAGCAGTACAATGCACATGTTGCGATGAGTGCAATGAGCAGCGCAGAAATCCTGGCTCTGCTCATGGTTGAAAATTCACCGGAAAAGAAAATCGGGTTAGATTACCAGTGGTATCGGTGGCCTGGACCAGCAGCCGCACAGGCACGGCATTCACTACATTTACGAATATCGAATCAGCTTCATTGGTGATCGACCATTGGGTGATCAGAGAGTCGAAAGTCATTAAACTCGTTTGTATATCGCTATCGAGCGCCGAGCGCAGCTTAAAATTTACAGACCGCAAAGCTTCATCGTCAACAGCCGAGCCGAAGAATCGAAGCGTATCGCCGTTTCGCAGGGTGATCACGCCCGATGCATCAGCGGCGGGCAAGGTCGAAAAGTCCAATATTTCAGGAACTTGCCCTGGTCGGTTGACCGAGAAGAAAATGGAAGAGTCCATAGACCCATTCCCCCGTTGATCGCTGTATTGAAGCTGTACGTTGTAATATCCTGCGAGAGCCGAGTCGGGAACGGTGATGTTAAAAGTGCGTTGATCCGATCGGCCGTCGATATCTACTACGCGAAGAAAAGTCCATTGCGAAAAAGTCTTGCTGAAGGCCGGGCCCACCCGAATACGCACCTGCCCCAAGTCTTCATCATCGCTACCGCCGGCGATAACGGTTAAGTTATCGCCGGGAACGAATGTGGTAGAATTTATTGCGAATTGAGTGATCTTTGGCCGCACCTCATCTTCTACGATCTTTTCGCAGCCGAGTACACCTAAGATCATCACCCAAATCAATCGATTCGATTTCATGGGCGAAATTTACAAAAACGCTTACGGATTGATGGTAAGGTCGAAAGTTACGTCAATATCGGTCTCACCCCCTACATCTTCGCTGAGCACACCCTGCGCTGCGCCTTCTGCCGATTTATTGAGCTCATGCCGAAGCACTACCCGAAGCGTTTGAGTCGACGTAGTAGGCTGCGTAGAAATCCAAATCGTTTCAATCCCAATAGGGTTGCCATTTGAATCTACATTTCCAGGGCTATAAGTAATTCCGAGTCCTTCTACGTTTTGCACATAGAAAAATTGGTGCTCGGCACCTTCGGCCTGTACTGCCACGGTGACGTCATCTATAACGTTTGGATTAGATCGATCTTCCACCTTTACACTGACTTGATAAGCCGTAAGATTACTCAACGTAATGGCATCTTGTGTGGGGGCGTTTCCGCCTGGGCCATCGGGATCGGAATAGCGCACTTCAAAACTGGTCTGCGCATCTGCATCGGTAAAAGTTAAAACCAAGTCGGTGATGAGTTCAGAATCGTTGTTGGGAACAGGGTTCGGGCTGTCGTCATCGCCTTCACAGGCTGTAAGAGCTACTGCAGATGCGAGTAGAATTGGCATAATGTACTTTTGCGTAATTTTCATGTGATTTGTGTTTGTGGGTTAAAATTGAAAAGTTGTTCGAATAGAAAAATTAATACCTGGTTCATCCGCATAGTAACGGAATAAATTGAGGTAATCTCTGTATGCCTGGTTAAACATATTTTGTACAGAAGCTTGCATACTCAGCCTGCCAAAATTAAATCCGCCGCTTAGCCCCACTAAGAAATAGGCATCAGGAGCAGGCGCGAAATCAAAGCTTTCAGGAAGTGTGTGCGAATTATTGGCATCGAAAAGACGCGTATAATCAAACACTTCGGGCGACCGATATTGCTGCATGGTATAAGTTAAATCCAAGCCAATAAATGACTTTTTGATTTTACCGAAATCATTGAACTCATAGCGCGCACTTCCATCGAAACGGTGAGCCGGAATTTGGGTAAAGAAGCTTCCATTGCCCAGATTTTGAGCCCATACCATGGATGCTCTGAGCGTGGTAGAGATGTGATCGAAAGGTTTGGAATCAAATTGAACGTCGCTCCCCCAGTACAAGGCGTCGGTTTGGGTATAGTCCAAGCGGGGGAAAGCCCCGCGAATGCTCAGTTCCAAGGCGCGGGGATTGGCGAAGATGTACCCTTCGAAGTAGTTGACGTAGGCTGAGGCTAATAAATGGTTTCGGTTGTAATCCTTGTGAAAAGTTGCGGAAGCAAGCCACGATCGCTCAAGCTTAAGCTCCGGGTCGCCTTGCTCTATAACGCCCGCTCCATGGTGAAGCCCGCGAGCATAAAGCTCGTTTATTGCCGGAGGCCGCCAGGAGCTTCCCAGATTAAACCGTAAAGCGCCGTGGTCTATCCGTTTATTCCAGGCCGCAGCAATGGCCAAGCCTTGAAATGTTTGATAATCTACGCCGCTTTCGGTATTCGTCAAGCGCGATACATCTGTTTCGAGCCATTCGTAGCGGGCACCGTACTCCATATTCCAGCTTCCTAAAGCCATGGTTTCGGTGAAAAAAAGAGCGAAATCGCGCGTTTGGTAGGCGGGAAGAAAATTTCTCCCTGCTGCTCTATTTCTGCGGCTCAGAGCCTGGATTCCAACACTACCTTCGGCCCAGCTCAGCGTATGATTCCAAGCTACGGTAGCGATATGCGAAGTAAGCCCATAATTGAGCTGGGGCGCCGCGAGCTCTGCTTCACTCGGATTAAAGCCTACGTGGAGATCATACTCCTTTCGGGAATTATACTGCCGGGCGTAAAAGATAGATATTTCGCTCCATTCATTCAGCTCAAAATCAAGCGAAGCTTTTACCATTTCGTGACTAATTTCCTGCCGTGGCCGTTCGATTTCGTATGAAAACCCAAGCGTATCGGGTTGAGGCCTTCCGCCGATGACTTCAGCCAAATCGGTTAAATTGCCCAGGTGCGAATGGCGGTACAGACCAATCTCCTGATTAAAATTGCTGTAATAAACTGAAGCCTTCCAACGATCGGTTTTCCAGCCAAGACTGTAAGCATAATTACCTTCTTCGACGCCGGTATTCCGTAAATATCCATGGGGCGTTTTCACCCAGCCCAACTTTTTGGCGGAGCCTTGCACGCTAAAATAGAGCGGTATTTTCTCACTCAACCGACCACCAACTTCAGCCGAAACGGAGCCACCCCAACCATTAGTCGAAAACTCCGAACGGATCGTTCCACCGAGCGAATCTTGACTGAAAACCGATCTCGGCAAAACCAAGACCATACCGGCCATTCCATCGGTGCCGTAGCGCAATGCCTGTGGCCCTTCCATTATTGAAATTTCAGTCGCCGAGTAGCTATCTAGCTCGGGGGCATGCTCGGTCCCCCAATTCTGACCTTCCTGCCGGATACCATTATTCAATACCACCAGCCTATTGCTATGGAGACCACGAAAAATAGGCTTGGCAACCGTATTGCCCGTTTTTAAGACGCGAACTCCGGGGATGAGTTCGGCCATTTCAGCCATTGCCAATCCGCTGCGCGATTGCAGCGTAGCTGCCTTGATCTGAAGCGGAATCATCGGTGCGAATCGTTTTTCTTCGGCTTCGATTACTACCTCGTGCAGGTCGTGCTCATCGTGAGCCAACCGAAAAGTCAATTTACCAGCATACGGAATCGTTACTTCCATCTTTTTCGATTTACAACCAATATGGCTTATCCGAAACTGATACGTTCCGGCACATAGCCCCCGGATTTCAAAATGCCCGGAGCTGTCGGCTACTGCACCTTCGCCACTCCCAATTACTTGAATGGTGGCATAGGCCAGTCCTTCGCCTGTCTGAGAATCAGCAACGCGGCCGGAAAGGGCATTTATACATGGTAGCATAGCCATTGATGCCGCAGTATGCATCAAGAGCAAGGCTCCAAAAAAGAATTTCATGTTTAAAGTATGGGTGAGCGATTGAGCTTTGGAATCAAAGCACCGCGGGAGGACCGCGACTCTCTTGGCCTGGGCCAAACGGCGCTGGATAGATCAGCGCAAGGGGTAAAGAAATTTCTTGTGGGTAATTTGCGAGCGGTGAAGCGTAGGCGCTCACGGTTAAGTAAGAAGTGAGCGCTGCCAACAAATCGCATACATCGCAATGCGATGAATTCTGATCCTTTAGGGTCGTTCCGTCGAAATCTGAACTGTTATCGCTAACCGGCTGATGAGCCGAACAATCTGCATGCTGATGATGATCTGCCTGATGATCGAAAAGAGGGTGTAATGCGGACTGACCAATGAAGACCAACCAGATAAAGGTTAATCCCGCGCCAATTATATGTTGCCATTTCCGCATGAGTTTGCAAATCTAAGCATTTAAATTTTTTACCATGACGTAATGACGACCGATCTTGGGTACTTCAAAGGGTTGCCCGGTAATTTTGAAGCCCAATTTTTCATAAAACGGTACCGCGATTTCACGGGCGTTGCACCACATAACCCGATAGCCTAATTCGGTAGATCGCCTTACAGAATCTTCCACCAGAATTTTACCTAAACCTTGTTGCCGATAATCTGGATGGGTAGCCATCCCCCGAAGTTGTATGGCCGGCTGGACTGCAATTTCCGGAAGGGTGCGGTGCAAAAAACTCGCTACGGATAAAATCTGCTTTCCTTCGAAAAGCGCCAAGTGGAAGGTGTCAAAATCGCGATCTCCTTCGAAATAACAATCCGCCACAACGCCTCCCGGACGAAGCACGAGCAAGCGAAGCGGGTAAGTATCTTCCATTGGAATAAGATCAACGTGAAAGCGGTCGTTAGTGCTCATTCGAAATTCAATAAGGTATCCCCACCTTTCGGTAAATAAAATGGAGAAGCCAGGCCGGGCCGATCATCAAAAACTTAATATCGTCGAAAAAGGAGGGCTTTGCACCTTCAATTTTATGGCCGATAAATTGGCCGATCCAACTGACTACGAAAATGCTTAGGAAGAAAAGCCACGTGCGGTCGAAGGCCACGTGCGCAAGCATCACCAAATAGAGAATAATGCCTGCAACCACAATCATCCCAAGCGCGATGGCAACCGAAAGCCTGATAAAGAAAAGGAGTGCAGCCAAGATAAGGAGCGTGCCAAGATGCGCGTAGGGCATGATGCCTGCGGACAAAATACCACTCAGAAAATTAAAGCGCACGAAGGAGAGAAGGCCGATGAGTGAATAGAAAATAAGCGGTACGCAAATCCAATGCACCGCCTTGTTCGTTGCATTTTGGTGGCTCGCGCCATAGGCTGTGAACCAATCGTCGATGGTGATCATGGTAGGGGGGTTTATGCGATAAATATAATTATTCGCCGATTACCGAACCCAAATCACGTCATCAGGATTTATTCCAGTCGAAAATTCCTGAATCAAAACCCCTTCTGGCGTGTAAAAGTAGACTACACCGCTTTCAATGAAATTTCGCGCATCGGTAAGAGCGAGATTTCCGGTAAGGGGATCGACATTTATACCATAAAAATTTCGATCCGCAGCAGCAATGAAAGGAGTCGTTGGTAAAGCATTTGCAGAAGTAACCATCGCAAAGAGTCCGCTCGCTGTTACAAAATACAAGGTTTGTGCATCGGGATCAGAGGCCAGCTTGGCGCCGTAAGCCACGCTTTCCGGAAATTCAAATGCTTCTTCGATTTCTCGCAACGAAGGGTTTATGCGGTAAAGCGCCGACGCCACCGTGGTAGGTGAAAAATAATCGCCCTCGCAAAGCACCCAGACTTTACCCTGTCCATCGCGCACAATCCCGCTGGCTCCAATGCGCAGATCAACTTCTGCTACCACTGAATTCGTGGCAGGATTCACCACAAAAGCCTGCCCCGGGAAATAGCTCGTGCACCATACTTCCCCGTCAACTTCGAATAATTGATTGGCGGAGGCCGGTAAATTTATCTCAGCAGTAATGGCGCCGGTCTGCGTATTGACTTCGTAGAGCGTAGCAGCAAATAAGTCGGAAACGTAGGCGCGTGTTGGCGATAAAAAAAGCATCGCATTGGGCGAAGAGATACCGCCAATGGTGCGTTTGGCTACAAAATCTTTGATGCCTACTACTTCGATCTTCGACGAATTATTCATTACCAGATAAAGTTCCTCTCCTTGCTGATAAATGTTTTGTAAAATATCGCCCAAAACAGCACCGTCGTTGCTTTCGGAGTAAAGGTTCTGGCGAATGGTATTTGTTTCCACATCAATCGCCGACACCTCTGCATTCACAGCCAGGAAACCTCCTTCGTTTGCAATGATAATTTGTTCCCCTTCGGCGGGAATAGCAGGGTTTGTATCGTCGTCGGATGCGCATGCCGACAAGATTATCAGCGATGCTAGAAAAAGGGTTTGGAATGGGGTTTTTACGTTCATGGTTTTTTGGTTCTGTGATTTAAGGAAAATTCCAGACCAATTTCAAAGGCTCGCCCGGGCATGGGGTGGGAAGCTTGAACTTGGTAGGAAGCGTTTAGAATATTGAGCAGGCTAGCGTAAATGGCTACTGGAAAGCGCTTAGCATGCAGCTCACTGCTCAAGGTGAAATCGAGTGTGAAAAAAGGCTCCAGCCATCGACTGTTATCGGCGGTGGTATAACGCCGACTTTGATAGCGCCCACGGATTTCGGGGCAAAACGTATCGTTCCAAAAACTCCAGCGTTGCTCATAGTACGCCGACCATATCGGAGTGTACAGTAATTGTTTGCCGTCGCTGAGAGCTTCAGCTCCCGCCGTTGCAGTGTTTCGAGCTACGGTATAAGTGGTTTCGAAAGTTTGTACTACGTCAAAAGTTGGGCGCTCCAGCGACCAGCTCCCAGTAGCTTCCACCCCAGAGGTATGCACTTGCTTAAAGTTTACCGGCGACCAATAGCTTGGCCCCGGTACCCAAGCAATCCAGTTGTCAATTAATCTATTGAATCCGGTAATATGGAGCTCATACCTTGGTTGAGCTCGCCTTTCGGCAAATGTAAATCCGACTTCCTGAAACCAACCCGACTCCGGAAGCAAATCGGGATTTCCACCCGGATTCCAAAACAAGTCATTGAGTCCAGGCAGTCGATACGCTCGACCGAGATTGGATCGGATAGCAAAGCGGTCGTTGAGTTTCAGCCGCAAACCGAGATGCGGGATAAGCGGTAGCGCTTCGCCGTTCAGCCACTCCTGACGGATGGATGCCGAATACTCAAATCGCTTCTCCCATAAATCTTGTCGGATTCCAGAAACGATCGACGGACTATTCCGCTGTTGTGTGCGATCATAAGCAGCTGTTTCCGCTGCCGAGCTTTGCACATTGATTATTGTAAAGAGATCGCCCCATTTGGCTTCTTTGGAAATTTTAAGGCGCCCCTGAAGCGTGGTGAACTCTGAAAAATCCTTGATACCGATCTCCGGATGGAAGTAATTAAGCGCACCGTGGGTGAAAGCCATATCGCCTTCGAGCAACAGCGATCGAATGGTGGTCCGTAGGCCACCCTGCAACCGTAGGGTTCGGTCTTCCTGCCTTTCGGCAGATTGTGGTTTCGAAATATTAGGCGGCAATTGCCTGTCGGTTTCTCCATACCAGCCTAGAAAATGCAGCATAGTTTGGCGTCCAATATTCAGCTCGCTTACCTGGGCAAACCCCTTGCTTGTGGCCTTGGCATTGGGCTGCGCTTCAGTTTCAAAACGATTCAGCGGATCCATTCGCTCAAAATTATGGTCGCTGTGATTGCGGTAAATATGGGTGGAGTGGCGCGACTTACCCAGGCGGTAATTGGCAACCGCCGAAAGATTCAGCAGGCCAAAGCTACCAGCCACCAGGCGCACGTTCCCGATTGAGTTGGGATCCACCACTGTTTTTAGCAGCAGGCTTCCGCCGATAGCAGCATTGCCCAGATACGCTCCGGATCCGCCCCGAAGCAGTTGCAGAGAAGAGAACAAGCCGGGCGGAAGGAGAGAGAGATCCGCTTGCGCTAAACTGGGGTTGTCGAAAGGCAGTCCGTTTATCAGCACCTGCGATTGAGCTGGGCTGCTGCCGCGAATGGAAAGCCCGATGCTGCTGCCCGGACCGTAACCCCGAAGAGCCAAATTGGAACGACGCGATAGCCAATCGGTAGGCGATTGGGCTGCACCCGATGCAAAATCTCGCAGATCGAATTCTTGGACAAAATCGCCCGTTAATTCTTTAGCCACACGCACTTCCACAATCTCCACTCTTTTGAGTTGCAAGGTGTCCTGAGCGTGTAGACCAATTGGTCCAAGGCAGAACATCATCGCCAAAAGGCAAAGCAAGGGCAAAGGTTGCCGAAGATGATGCATAAGCTGTATTTTAAAAACACCGCTTCGCTGTAAAATAGGAATCAATAAAAACCGCTCGCGCGATCTCGACCATTTCCCGCTTTTATTCCCGAAAGCTTGAAAAAATATGTTCAAAAGGCAGGTCTTCTGACTTGCTCCTTCCGATTGGCCTTCCCGGCTTTGAGGCCAGTGGCTAAGAATCAATCGAAGGCAAAATGGAGCTTACAGCAGCGGGTACTGTCCAGGATTTACACCTGATTCCCTATTAATCCAAACCGCCTGACGGCGATTTAAAACCTTTGTGCGAAGGTAGGTGAAAAATTGAAA
>JBBQFC010000011.1:0-70846 GCA_038321615.1 Flavobacteriales bacterium
TTCTTGCTCGTTCTAAATGTGTGATAGATGTAACTAATAATCATCCACGTGTAAGATTTGAATGGATTTGCCACTTCATCTTTGCTTAAGTATAATCTAATACGATCTAAAAACCGAAGAAACGTGTCGATTACAGCTGCAGTATCCAAAAAAGCATATTCCATTGGCACATCGCCCGGAAGTAAAACGACCATTAAAGGACTCGTTTTTAAAGGCTTAGGAAAAATGGAGTTTGAGGATGTAAAGAAACCCAAAATTGAAAAGCCAACAGATGCGCTCCTAAAAATAGGGAAGACTACTATTTGTGGTACCGATTTGGGTATTGTGCATGGCAAAACCCCTTCTGTAAAGCCGGCAACTACGTTGGGGCATGAAGGAGTTGGAATTGTTGAAGAAGCTGGCGGCGCTCTAAGAAATTTTAAAAAGGTCGATCGTGTTATTATTTCGTGTATCACCGCTTGTGGGAGTCGTGAGTATTGCAAGAAGCAGATGTACGGTGAATGTGAAGACGGTCGCTGGATACTGGATCATCTTATCAACGGAACCCAAGTAGATTATGTTCGGATTCCACATGCCGATAATAGTCTATATGCCGCTCCTGCGGGAAAAGATGAAGAAGCTTTGGTGATGTGCAGTGATACACTCCTCACGGGCCATGAAATTGGGGTAATTAATGGGTGTGCAAAACCAGGTAACACAATGGCTATTGTTGGCGCCGAACCTATTGGTATGTCTGCCCTGCTCACAGCGCAATTCTATTCACCAGCCAAAATCGATGTGATTGATTTGAACGAGAATCGTCTGAAAATTGCTGAAGAATGGGGCGCTTCAGAAACCATCCATTCAGGCATCGATGATGCTGTCAATATGATAATGGTCGAAACAAAAGACGGCGTAGATGTCGCGGTTGAAGCAGTTGGAGCTTCTGCCACGTTCAACGCTTGTCAACAAATCGCGCTTCCAGAGGACCACGCTGCTAATATGGGCGTTCAAGGAAAAAGCGTGGATCTAAAAATTCAGGATTTATGGATTCGAAATATTAACAGCACCATGGGCAGGGTAAATACCAATACCGCCCCGATGCTCCTAAGAACAGTAGCATCTGAAAAATTTAAGCCAGAAAAATTATTCACGCATCACTTCAAACTGAATGAAATAATGAAGGCGTACGAATTATTTGGCGATGCAGCTAATGAAAAAGCACTCAAAATAATTCTAACCAATTAATAGCAATTGCAATTATTCAAATTAAAGATCCTAAAAATGAAAAAGCACATGAGAAGTTTTGCATTCATCCTTCTGAGCCTTGTAGGTTTATGCAGCATAGGGTATTCTCAATCGACTTACAAAGTCGAAAATACCAATGATATCGGCATGAAGCTGATGGGAACATCAACTTTGCACGATTGGGAAATGGAGTCCAGGAAGATGACAGGGGTAGGGGAGTTTGTCTTTGAATCAGGCAGTGAAAAAGAGCTCACGTCACTTAATTCTCTTACGTTTTCTATCGAAGTGACGGATTTGAAAAGCGATAGCGAGACACTCGATAAAAATGCTTACGAAGCACTGAAGTCGGAAGATTATAAGGACATTAACTACAAACTATCTGCTTCCACACTGTCGCCCGAAAAAGGTGGATTTCTACTTAAGTCCAAAGGTAAGCTCACTATCGCTGGTGTCACAAAAGATATCGTAATGGATGTTCATATCGTCGTTAATACAGATGGCACTATCACCTGTAAAGGTTCCTATAAGCTGAATATGACGGATTACAGCGTAAAGCCACCGTCTTTCATGTTTGGCGCAATGAAAACGGGAGATGCCATTACGCTCGACTTTGCAGTAGTCTATAAAAAATCCAAAGGAGCGTAGCGCTCATTGCAGTCAGCATTTAAAAGCCAAAACCTAAACCTAGCCAAATGAGAACAATTCTATCTATCCTATTTTGTGCACTTTCCATTGTATCGAATGCACAGCAACCGAAGCTGCAATTTTTTAGAGCAAATGATCAGCGCGGATTAAACGTTTATGAAACTTCTAAAGTGGACACCATCCCATTTACAGGTGTTAAAGTAAGAGTAGGTGGCGACTTTGCCATGCAATTTCAATCTTTAGATCAGAGTAATGATATCAACAATCTAGTGGAGCTTGGTTCCAATTTAAACTTGCCAACTGCTAATCTTAATATCGATGTGCAATTAATCGATGGTGTTCGTATTCATTTGAGAACCTACCTTTCTTCTCGCCACCATGAAGAGGCGTGGGTAAAAGGGGGTCATATTCAGATAGATAAGTTGGATTTCATTCGTTCCGGTTTCTTAGAAAAGGTAATGCAATACACCACCATTAATGTTGGTCTCGACGAATTCAACTATGGCGATGCTCATTTTCGCAGATCAGATAATGCCCGAGCGATTTACAACCCCTTCATCGGGAATTATATTATGGATTCGTTTTCAACAGAAGCGTTCGGGGATGTGACTTTTCAGAAAAGCGGATTCTTGGCCGTCCTTGGTGTTACCAATGGCAAGCTCAATCAATCTGTTGTGGTGAACGACAAAACCGACAATAAACTTTCCGTTTATGGCAAATTGGGTTATGACAAACAATTAAACGAAGACTTGAGAATTCGCATAACCGGATCTATTTATAGCAATCAAGGCACATCCACCGGCACATGGCTTTACGGCGGCGATCGGGCAGGGGCGAGGTATTACAATGTACTACAGACTCAACCAGATTCGCTAGGAAACAGCCAGGGCAACGATTTTGAAGGTCGGTTTAATGCCCGATTCTTAAAATTAACTGCGATCCAAATAAATCCGTTCATTAAGTATAAGGGACTCGAATTTTTTGGAATTTATGAGCTTGCTTCAGGAAACAATGAAATCACCAGTCCGGTTGTTGCCAAAGAAGGTTCCTTTACACAGCTTGCAGCAGAATTGATTTTTCGCTTTGGGAAGGACGAAAAATTCTACGTCGCTGGAAGGTACAATAGCGTTAAGGGTGTAAGTGTGGAAAACGCGCCCGAAGACTTGGAGATTACACGCATAAACGTTGGTGGTGGCTGGTTTCTCTCAAAAAATATTGTGACCAAACTGGAATATGTCAATCAGCAATATGTAGGAGATGCCTGGACTGGGAGGTTTGCAGGTGCGGAATTCAATGGCATCAATATTGAAGCTGCAATTAGCTTTTAGGAAATTACAAATTGGGTGAGCAGTCGAAAAGGCAAGAAACGTTCTCCTAAAAATATACGAGAAAATGAAAACCGAAATAGAATTGGAACAGGACATCATAAAAATCACCCAGATGATTTACCAGAAGTTCCCTGAGCTATCCAAGTACATAAAGGAAATGCCTGTGAATAATTCAGGGGAAGATCTGGTAAATCTTAAAAGCCTTGAAGAATATTATCATTCTTTGGAGGAGCTTGTAAGCCGTTATGCTGACTCGCACGAAGGTTCGATAACAAAAACGAATTCCAAACAAGCTGTTAACGCGGGGTACCCGCTCTATCCGCCGTCCGATGACGTCTATAATCGATGGAAAGAAGAAAGAGATCTGAACCCTGAGGATATTTCAAAAAGAAAGGCTCCCAATGAAAAAGTAGGGTCGATGAACGAAAAGGACTTTGAAGACGATATGTCTGGTGCCGATTTGGATGTGCCGGGATCAGAATTGGATGACCAACAAGAAAGTGTGGGTAGCGAAGATGAAGAAAACAATTATTACAGCTTAGGTGGTGATAAATAAAACGCTTTGGAAAAGGATAAAGCGTAACAGAAACTAAAAACGAGTAACTATGAAAATTCAGTTCAACACCGACAAAACCCTGAGTGGGAATGAAAGGGAGCAGCAATATTATACATCCTTAATAACAGAAGAACTCAAAAACTTTGAATCACGCATTACGAGAATTGAAGTTCATCTATCGGATGAAAATGGTAGAAAGGAAGGTTTTAATGATATGCGGTGTTTGCTGGAAGCTAGAATCGAAGGCAGGCAACCCACAGCTGTTTCACATCAGGCAGATACCGTTGAGATGGCCTTGTCAGGCGCCCTAGATAAACTCAAAAACTCTTTAGAAACCATTCAGGGGCGCATCCAAAATCACTAACAGATAATGCGAAATTTCCATTTCGGACTTTACAGCGAGCGCAGAGGCAGATACACTTACACCTTTACCAAATAGACAGAAAAATGAAAACACAAAAAAACTTAGGCATCTGGATGGATCATTCCATCGCCGAATTTATTGATTTAGATGCGGAGAAGAATAATCATTCTATTCTCTCGGAATTTACCTTCGACACAAAAGAAAAAGCTCTGAATAAAACCGAGATTCTCATGCATAATAAAGAACAACAAATGCATAAAGCTTTTTATAAGAAAATCGCCCATGCTATTTTGAACTATGATAATGTGCTCTTGTTCGGCCCAACAAATGCAAAATCGGAGCTGCATAATTATTTGAATACCGATTCGCACTTTAAGGATATAAAAATTGACGTTGAATCAGTAGATAAGATGACGAAGAACGAAAAAGACGCTTTTGTGAGAGGGCATTTTAACAAGTAATCTTTTCAAACTTACTGTAAGAATATTCTTTCGGCTAACCGATTAGAAAGTTGGTTGACGGTTTTCACCTGCCTTGTCTCAGCGACTCTGCTTTATTAATGGCGCGATTTAGTCAGATGTGTTAAAGCAGACATCTTTAAGTTCAAAGTTGTCAAGAAGGTGGTAATACCTTAATGAAGTTCTTTCCGGATTCGAATAAGCCCAAAGGCCGAATAATAGACCTGAGACGACAGTCAAAGTATCATAAGCAGCAATAGATGCAGCTTTTTTACTTATGCCGAGGCAATCATTGCCAGTGAAACGATATTCATACGATTGCTTAAATACTTCGAATAATTCAGCAAATTTTCCAATTTTGCAAGAACCGTACTTTTCAACTCTCAAAGTATTGGTTACTTTGCCGTCCGATTTAGGACCTATATTCATGTTTGACAATATTATTTCTGGTTTAAAAGATCAAATCGGCGTAGACTTAACATCGAAAGCGGGTGTATCGCCCGACAAGGTCGATAGCGTCCTGCAAGTGGTAGGGCAAACGGCTAGGGGTAAAGTGGAGGGTGTAATTGCTTCCGTCGGCATTGCTACGGCTCTAAGCCTTTTTACCAAAGGAACCAATACTTCTGGTGCTAACGGACTCCTTTCTGGGATTTCGGGTTCCATTGTTGAAAATCCCATTTCGAAGCTTGGACTTTCTCCGGATATTGCCGCTAAACTAAGCGCGATGGCAGTTCCAGTTTTAACTAATATGGTTGCTCAGTTTAATGGCAAAACGCTCGATAATGATGCTTCTCCGCTGCTCGAAATGTTCGGAGGTAAGGGCGGAGGAATCGCCAATGTGGCGAAGAGCGCTTTTGGGGGCTTTTTTAAATAATTGCATCGGCCAGTGATACCCTAAAATGGAAGAAAAGTATATTGCTATCAATCGCAAATCGTGGAATGATCGAATTGAAGCCCATGCGGCTTCCCGCTTCTACGATCTGGAAGGCTTTCGGAAAGGAAGGTCGTCGCTGAATAGTCTTGAGCTTAATTTATTGGGCGATATCCGAGGTAAATCCATTCTACATCTCCAATGTCATTTTGGTCAAGACAGCATTTCGCTCAGCAGACTGGGAGCCGATGTCACGGGGGTTGATTTCTCCGACCAGGCAATTCAATTCGCCCAGCAATTGGCCGCTGATTGTGGAACCAGTGCAGCTTTCGTCTGCGCCGATGTGTATGATTTACCGAATCATTTGACGGAAAAGTTCGATATAGTTTTTACTTCCTATGGCACCATTGGTTGGCTTCCCGATCTTAAAAAATGGGCAGGTGTCATTGATCATTTTTTGAAGCCCAAAGGACAATTTCTGCTTGTGGAATTCCACCCTTTCGTGTGGATGTTCGACTGTAGATTTGAGAAAATCGCTTATGACTATTTCAATACGGCTCCAATTGTGGAGTTAGAATCTGGAACCTACGCCGATCGACAAGCTCCCATCGAGAATCAAACTATTTCGTGGAATCATCCGATCAGCGATGCACTAAGCAGTTTAATCGGAGCCGGACTGACCATAAACGCGTTGCAAGAATTCGACTATTCGCCTTATGATTGTTTTGAAAACACGGTGGAGTTTATGCCCAACCAGTTTCGGATAAAGAGCTTTGAAAAATTAGTGCCAATGGTTTATGCAGTGGTTGCCTCGAAAAATATTTGAAGTACTGAATTGCCTGCGGAGAAAGCAGATTCTCTCTACCTCCAACCCCCACCTAAGGCCTGATAAATATTTACCACCGCGTGCATTTGTTCTTTTTTGGTTTCGATCAACTCAAAAGTCGATTCTAACGCATCGCGCTGGGTGAGCAGTACTTCCATATAATCTGCGCGAGCAGAGCTAAAAAGGTTATTCGATATTTCGATCGACTCTTTTAAGGCATTCACTTCCTGCGCCTTGAGATCATAGCTCTTGTCCAGATTGTTGATGTTGGAGATTTGGTTCGCTACTTCCATGTACGCGTTAAGAATGGTTTGCTCATAATTGTATACTGCTTGGAGCTGCTTTGCACTTGCGGCAAAGTACAAGGCTTTAATGGCCTTTCGATTAATTAAAGGCGCCATCAAATCACCAGTTAGCGAGTAGATCAACGATTCAGGTGTTTTAATTAAATAGCTCGGGTCGAATGCGCGAAAACCCACGCCAGCGTTGATACCAATAGAAGGATAAAATTGTGCCTTGGCCACTTTAATATCAAGCTTCGATGCGGCAAGTTCGAATTCTGCCTGGCGAACGTCTGGTCGGTTTTCGAGCAACTGCGCCGGAACACCTGGAAAAATGTTTGGAGGCAGCATGTTGGTAAAGTTTTGCGAATTGCGCTCAATCCTTTGCGGAAACCGCCCGACCAAAAAGTTAATCTGATTTTCGGTTTCTACTATCCGTTGCTCAATGCTAAACTGCATACTTCTGGTATTGAATACTTGGGCTTCAAATCGCCTTACCGCGAGCTCCGTTACACGCACCGACTCCTTTTGCAACCGGACAATGGCAAGCGCGTTGCTTTGAATTGCGATATTCTGCTTTAATATTTCCAATTGACTATCTAAAGCGAGCAATTCATAGTAAGAATTAGCAATTTCGGCCACCAGATTGGTCACCATAAAATTTTGCCCTTCTATGCTCCCGAGATAACGAGCCACTGCGGCTTTTTTGGCATTTCGCAACTTTTTCCAAACGTCTATTTCCCACGTGGCATAGGCTCCAAATTGGAAATCGGGCAGTGGGTCGGGGAAAGCCTGCCCTGAGCGAATGTCGGTATTGGCATCATTGGCTCCCTGGCTGGTATATCGACCCACTTTTTCAGTTCCGGCACCTGCGCCAACGCCCACAAAGGGAAGGTATTCCGCTTTCCGCGACATTACTTCGCTGCGTGCGATTTCAATCTCTTGGATCGCGATATGGAGCTCCCTGTTATTGATCAAGGCAGTATCGATTAAAGCCAGCAGAAATGGATCGGAAAAATATTCCTTCCAAATTTTTGTGGCGTCATTTAGCGTGTCAGTCGAAGCTCCATAACTGCCCGGAGTTTGGTCGTTGGCATTTTTTTCTAGGAGAGCAGGCGTGCAACCAACGGCAAAAAGGGCTATGGTAAGAATCCATAACCGGATAATTGATTTAATTTTCATAAGGTTAAAGCATGTTTTCTGTTAAGGGAGTTTCGTACTCACCCTTGATTAGTTTTCTTCCTTCGGCCATAGAGCCGAAAATATAATAGAGACCGGGCACTACGATCACCCCGAAAATGGTTCCGAATAACATTCCGCCCAATGCCGAAGCCCCAATAGTTTGATTGCCGATGGCACCCGCTCCCGATGCTACGATAAGGGGTATAAGCCCTGCAATGAAGGCGAAGGAAGTCATTAAAATAGGGCGGAAGCGCACCCTGGCACCTTCAATCGCCGAATCGAGAATGGTAGCACCTTGCTGGTGTTTTTGTACAGCAAATTCCACAATTAGTACCGCATTTTTGCCCAAAAGACCCACAAGCATGATCAAGCCGATTTGCGCGTAAATATCATTGTCGAGCCCCATCATTTTGAGCAAAAAGAATGACCCAAATACACCAACCGGCAGAGAGAAAATAACCGCAAGCGGAATAATGAAACTCTCGTATTGCGCAGCTAAAACAAAATAAACAAACGCCAATACGATTAGGAAGACATAGAGTGCTTCATTGCCTCGATTAGATTCGTCGTACGACAATCCTTCCCAGGCTATATCATACCCCGTGGGTAGCGTTTCGGCAGCCACTTCGCGTATTGCAGCTATGGCATCGGCAGTAGTAAATCCTTCACCCGGTAGTCCGCGAATTGCTGCGGAATTGTACATGTTGTAGCGGGTAATTTCGTTAGGGCCCTGCGTTTTCTTTATAGTCATAAATGCGGAGTACGGCACCATTTCTCCTTGATCGTTTTTCACAAAGAGATCTAGAATGTCGGAAGGCAACCTTCGAAATTCAGGGCTTGATTGCACATATACCTTGAAGAAACGTCCGAATTTGATAAATCCTTGCTCATAAGTACTCCCAATTAGAATATTTAGATTCTCCATTGCCTTGCCGATAGAAACTCCTTTTTGCATCGCAAGGTCATTATCTATTTCCAGCTCGTATTGTGGGTAATTGGCGGCGAAGAATGTAAACAATCCATCTAACTCGGGTTGTTCGCCCAAATCGGCCATGAATTGCTTATTAACCAAGTCGAAATCCTGATAGTCGGTTTCCGTATTTTTGTCGAGTAGGCGCATTGAAAAGCCACCTGATGAGCCAAATCCGGGAATGGCTGGCGGCTCAAAAAACTCTACTATTGCGCCGAGGCCTTGCGCTTTTTCTTCCAGTTCTTCCATTATCTCTTTTACATCTTTCTCCCGTTCAGACCAAGGTTTTAAGTTTATTAGGCAGGTTCCTGCATTCGACCCACGACCTTCTGTCATTATCTCATAACCCGCAAGCGATGAGACCGATTCCACGCCGTCCACGTCTTCACAAATCTTTTGAAGTTCTTGCGATACTTGATTGGTGCGCTCTAGGGTTGCGCCGGGTGGGGTTTGTATTATTGCGTAGATAGTGCCTTGATCCTCGCTTGGGATAAACCCGGAAGGAAGAATCTGAGCTTCGAAAATAATTCCTAATCCAAATAGCAGGACAATTCCAAAGGTCACCACCCTCCGGCTTACAATCGATTTAAGCAGTGCCACGTATCGACCAGTGAGTTTCTCAAAACCGCTGTTAAATCCGTCGAGCGCACGAGTTAGTAAGTTTTGCTTCTTCACCTTACCGTGATTGTTCTTCAAAAGCATGGCACAGAGCACAGGTGTGAGCGTTAGCGCAATTAAGGCTGAAATAATGATCGAACTCGCCATGGTAATTGAAAACTGACGGTAAAAAGTACCAACCGGCCCGCTCATGAACGATATGGGTAAGAACACCGATACCATAACCGCAGTAATTGCGATTATGGCGCCAGATATTTCACCCATCACTTTTTTCACCGCCTTGTATGGTGAAAGGTTTTCTTCTTCCATTTTCGCGTGTACCGCTTCCACCACCACAATGGCATCGTCTACTACGATTCCGATAGCTAGAACCAAGGCAAAAAGTGTAACTAAATTGATAGACAACCCGAAAAACTGAATGACGAAAAAGGCGCCAATGAGCGATACCGGAACCGCCAAAATTGGGATAAGGGTTGATCGCCAATCGCCGAGAAATATGAATACAACCAGCGCCACTAACAAGAATGCATCGCGCAGTGTGTGAACCACTTGCTCAATCGAAGCATTGAGAAATTGCGACACATCATAGCTTATTTTATAATCAACTCCCGGAGGAAAGGATTCCTTCATCTCTTCCAACTTCGTCTTCACTTCGGCAATTACATCGCTGGCATTGCTACCATAATTCTGTTTTAACACGATGGCCGCCGATGGCTGTCCATCCAGGTTGGAATAAATGTCGAAGAATTCACTTCCCAATTCAGCCTTCCCAATATCGCGCAGGTGAATACTTTCTCCGTCCGAATTAGCGCGAATTATGATGCCTTCGTACTCTTCGGGTTTATTGTAACGGCCCTTATAGGTGAGCACATATTCGAGCGATTGGGCTGAGATGCCAGAGCTCTGACCGATCCTGCCTGGGCGACCAATAATGCTTTGCTCGCCTAAAGCTTCCATTACTTCGTCGATCGAAATATTATAGGCACGCATGCGGTCAGGGTTGAGCCAGATACGCATGGCATACGTGCGGCTTCCAAGTATTTGAGTACGCGCCACGCCCTTAATTCGATTGATCTCCGGAATCATCTTTACACTGGCATAGTTGTAAAGGAATTTTTCGTCGATATTTTCATCCTTCGAGTATAAGTTGACGTACATCAACATACTCGGCTGGATCGGGGTGATGATGACCCCTTCTCGCTGCACCAAGTCGGGAAGAAGCGGCATCACCTGGTCAACTCTTGTCTTGACGCGAATTACCGCTTCGTTGGGGTCGGTATCCGGATCGAAAATAATATTCAAAGTTGCTTCTCCTGCGCTCGTAGCATCGGTAGCCATATAGCGCATTCCTTGCACGCCATTTATAGCGTTTTCCAAGGTTATGAGCGTAGATTTAACCAATACATCGGCACTGGAGCCCGGGTAGGCTATAAAAATACTGATGGTGGTAGGGGCAATTTGTGGAAATTGCGAAATCGGTAGTTGCTTAATTGCCAAAGTGCCTATAAATACAATGACAATCGAAATGACGATCGCAAATACAGGTCGGTGAATGATCTTGCTGAACATATGCTTTGCTTTTTTGGAAACTGATTATTCAGCGTAGAGATTTAGATGGGTGATGACTGAGTCGGCATTGACCAGCCGGTATTCAATTTTGTCGTTTTCCTTAACTAATCGAATACCGTCCAGTAGTATTTTGTCGCCTTCTGAGAGTCCCGTTGCCACTGCAAAAAGATGGGGCATTTCGGCGGCAGCGGTAATGAGCCGCGACTTTACAACGTGTTCGTCGTTTATGACGAAAACATATTTTTTATCGAGTACTTCAAAGGTGGATTTTTGCGGAATAAGTAAGGTATTATTTAAGGGTACCGCTACTTCGATATTTCCAGTTTCACCGTGCCTTAAAATTCCCTTAGGATTGGGAAAGGTGGCACGAAACGAAATATTTCCAGTCTCATTATTAAAATCGGCTTCTATAGTTTCTACTACACCTCCGTAGGCAAAAGCTTTGCCATTGGCCATTTTGAGCGTCACCTTCATGAGGCTGTCCTTCCGCACCTGGGTTATATAGTCGAGGTA
The DNA here is from genome assembly GCA_038321615.1 of Flavobacteriales bacterium. Classification (GTDB taxonomy): domain Bacteria; phylum Bacteroidota; class Bacteroidia; order Flavobacteriales_D; family Cryomorphaceae; genus JBBQFC01. The sequence continues at coordinate 11,409 of JBBQFC010000011.1, forward strand.
TTCGGTTTCGGGCACATTAAAGTAAACCCACATTTTACTATTGTCGGAAAGGGTAGTGAGCAGATCGCCCTCATCTACCAAACTCCCCACTCTTACTTGGAAACGATCTATTATGCCATCGAAGGGAGCACGTATTTCGGTAAAGCTCAAATGCACTTGCGCCAAGACAAGCTCAGCTTTTGCCTTTTCAAATTTCGCTTCAGCCATAGCAAGTTCGTTTGGGGCTACTACATTGCTATCAGCGAGCTTTTTGGTATTTTGATATTCGATTTCTGCAAACCTTGCCTCAGCCTTAGATTTCAGCATTTCTGCTTCGTAAAGTTTGGGCATGATCTGAAATAAAAGTTGTCCCTTCTTTACAAATTGGCCCTCATCGACGTAAATCATTTCGAGAAAACCGCGCTCTTGCGAACGGAGCTCTATATGGCTGATCGACTTGATCTGCGCGACATAAGCTTGGCTTATTGCTGTGTCTTTTCTCACAGGTGTTGTCACGTAAAAGTTATTTTCCTTTTGGTGATGTTCGGTGTGGTGATCGGCACAACCAGACGTATAAAGAATTATGGCAATGCCAATAACCGTGAATGAGCTATTCATTGATATTTGTTTAAATGAGATAAAAGGTGGGGAGGGAAATACCGAAATCTGACAATCTCACATGGTTATAAACCGCGCACTAAAAACTCAAAATCGATAAAATAAAATACAAAACAGGTCGCTAAAAGCGCCGGAAGATTAAATCAAATCCGCAGATCGCAGATGGAGAGGTAAATTGCCTCAGAAGGGGAAGAGTGCCAAATTAATTGACAAACGGATATGCGTACTAGACATCTTAAGGATGCATAAGCTTCAATTCCCTTAAAATAAGCTGGGAATAGTGTACTATTTGACGAGCGAACGAGAACGGGAGCTGCTAATTCATCTTCTTTGACTTCGCTCTCTGTAGCGATGAGCAAGCATTCTTTCCCTTGGATTTCCGAATTCGAATCGGCGTTCAAAGCTCCGGAAAATTGGAAGTTCCCAATAAAAGCAAAAGACGCAGAATTAGCCGAACTATTAATTGCTGCTACTTTATGGTGCTTGTGCTGATCGACTTGTAAAAGTTTCCCGTACAACAGAATCAAGCAAAGAATTGGAAGATATTTTAGAAATATCTGCTTCATGTATCGAACAAAAGTACGCCGGACTTTCTGGTTGGTTCGATTTAATCTCATAATTATTTGTTATTTTTTCTGCTATCGCCCGCTTTTGCCATCTCTGCGTAGGAGATATGCTAAGATTTGAACGATGAGTAATCCAATAGAACTTTCGGAACGATTCCGTGAAGTGATTTTAAATGGCAACTGGATCGCCAATACAAATTTCAAGGATTAGCTTGCGGATTTGGATTTGAAAACCGCTACGGTAAAGGTAGGTGATCTCAATACCATTGCGGCGCTCACGTTCCATATCAACTACTACATCGTAGGGGTGCTCCAATTGCTACAAGGCGGAAAGCTCGAAATTCGCGACCAATTCAGCTTCGACTTACCGCTTATTAAAACTCAATCCGATTGGGAAAGGCTAAGAGCCCAACTTTGGAATAATGCCGGGCTTTTGGCCCTGGCTCTAGAGCGAGTGAATGCGGAAGACTTCGGTACTCCTTTTGTCGACCCCAGGTACGGAACTTACGAGCGCAACATAAACGGCATGATCGAGCATGCATACTACCATTTGGGGCAATTGGTGTTGATTAAAAAACTACTCCAGTCTAAAGAATAATTATTTCGGCTCTTTGAAAAACAGTTCTACTCTTCGGTTTTTGGCTCGTCCCTCGTCGGTGTAATTCGTACCTAAAGGTCGTGATTTCCCAAAGCCAAGCGTTTGAACACGTGCCGGATCCATTCCTTGTATCACCATAAATTCCTTTACAGATGCAGCGCGCTGCTCACTCAACACTTGGTTGTACGACTCACTACCAACGGCGTCGGTATGCCCTTCGATACGTAAATTGAGTTCGGGGTATTTATCGAGTAGCTCTGCAGCGTCATCCAACACATCAAGGTATTTTTTAGAAATAGCATATTTGTCGAAATCAAAATAGACGAATCGAATATTCGTAGACTCTGCCGTCAATTCTTCCTTCGTCATGGTGCGCAAATCGCGGTCGGTTTTAGTTCCATCCTTCGTTTCGATTATCAGCACAGGTTCCGATATGTCGATCGGCGTGGTTTCTACTAAGGGCAAGCTATCTACTTCCTGACTTTCCAATTCGATTTCCGCTATTTTGCAATAATAAATATCGGCCAATGAGTCATTCCTATTGCTTGTGAAATAGGCTTCGCCACTTGGAGTGATCATAAAATAGGCGTCGAATCCGGTCGAATTCACCCCAGATAATTCTTTGGGCGACGTCCAGCTTTTCCAAGTTTCGTCAAGCTTTTTGGTGTAATAAATAGTGTAATCGAAAAGATCGGAAGCGTTATTTCTTGCGAAAAAAAGAAGCCCCCGTGTAGAATCATAGAAAGGGCTTATCTCGTCGTTTGGGCTATTGATGGTTGCCCCCAGCGATTTTGGAGCCGACCACGAGGCACCCCTGTCTGCGGAGGTGCTCACAAATAGATCGTTTCCTATGGTATCGCCTTGAAGGGGAATGGTCCAAAGCATGAAGTCTTCGGCCGGACTGACGTAGGCACTGTAGAAATGGCCAAAAATTTCAGATTCGGGTATAAGAACGGCCACTGGAGCAGACCACTTTGCGCTGGCTTCATTCCAATCGCTAATACTTATCCCTGGCATCTCGCCCTTTTTGTCTTTTTGTTGGTTGAGCAGATACAAGCGCTTTCCATCTCGGCATATTCCGAGCACTGCGTCATTGCCTTTCGAATTTAAAGGTACGGCAGAGTGATTGGCCCGCGACCATTCTGCGCCGGCTCCCGAGCTGCTCCAAATGTCTTGGCCTCCATTTTTGCCTCCAAGATTTCCAGCGTCGAATGTCCGGGCAAAATAAATCGTTTTCCCGTCTGCGCTTAGCAACGGTAGGCTTTCTTCGGCCTTGCTATTTACGTTTTCACCAAGTTTTTCCGGCTTGGTAAATTGCAAGGTATCGGTGTCGCTCGATATTTGGGCGGTTAAGCCAAATGAAATCGATAGCGCGAATAGGATGCTGGTAGATATTTTACGGGTCATGAGCTCCTATTATTTGCGGTTAAATTGAAATCCGAGTACTACCTCGTGGCTTCCACTGCTCAAATCGTTAATTTGGGAAGTGACGTAATCATAGGAGTATCCCAACTTGATCCAGTCATTAATAAATATTCCAGCCATAGCACTCACTGCGTCTTGGTTTCGAAAGGAAGCTCCTACCCAAAATCGCTGATACAGATCGGCTCGGATGTTTAAATCGAAACTAAGGGGAGCTGGTCCGAGGATTTTAAAAAAGACGCTTGGCGTGAGATCGAAGTTCTCGTTAATCGGAAAAGCATAGCCCACCGTTGCAAAATGGTGGACGGCTAACTTTGCTTCGCTAAAATTTTCGGCGGTCGATTCGTTGCCGAGATTTATCTCGTTCTGAGCGATCTGATAGATGGAATAGCCCACAAACGCTCGTTTACTGTAAAAATACAGTCCCGCATTGATGTCGAAAAGGTTGGATTGGGTGCCGTTCTTGATGAAATCATTGTAAGTATTGTCGGAAGGGTTTTCTAGAATAACTTGATTGGCTCCGAAATTCAACCCATACCAACCAAGGCTTGTTCCTGCGGCGAGGTAGTATTTGTCGCCGATGGGGTGGTGATAAGAATAAGAAGCCATGAAAGAGCTGCGCTCAAAAAGCCCGTATTCATCTCGGGCAACCAATCCACCGACTACGTGTTTCGCTTTCCGCTCTACAACAGTTGAATTCTGTAACAAAGCTTTATTACTGATCGGAATGGAGTAGCGCGAACCAGTAACTTCAGGTTTCTTACCTAGATTCACAGTGCCGCTCAAATAGTAAGTCTGTGGTGCGCCGTCGAAGCCCGTCCACTGCTGGCGGAAGCCGAGATTGATATCCACATCTTCGTGCAAACTTGAAGCCGCCGGATTTACCACGTACATGTTTTGCATGTATTGGCTGTATTGCGGCAACTGTTGCGCCTTTAAACCGGCCACGCTGCCAAGCAGAATTCCTAAACTCAATGATAGTTTTCCCTTCATGGCTTAGCGTATAATATTAACGGTTCCATTCAAATTTTCAATTCCGGCAGTATTGTACTTAACCAAGTAATAATAGGAGCCGGTGGGCAGCTCCTTATCTTCGTGCTTTCCATTCCAGGGCTCCCGGTAACCATCTGAATTAAAGACTTCGCCCCCCCAACGGTTGTATATCCAAACCTGAGCCAACGGATAGTTTTCGATTCCTGGAATATTCCAAACATCGTTCACCCCATCGCCATCGGGAGTGATGGTATTTGGGATCTCCCGAAATACGCGTACCAAGACCGAATCGGTTTTAATACAGCCCAAATCAGTGGTAAAGCTTACGGTGTAAAGGGTGTTTTCGCTTGGAGAAGCTACTGGGTTGGCGCAGGTTACGCAGCTTAAACCTGTTTCGGGTTGCCATATAAAGCTGCCATCAGACGGACTAAAAGCGGTTATGATTTGAACGCTTCCGCCAAAATTGATCAATCGATCGGGGCCAGCTTCGATTGCTACACCGGGTTCTACGATCACGTTTACCGTATCGCTGGTTACCGCGCAGCCATTGCCAGGATCGATCGACCAAACAAATGTATTGGTTCCGCTGGTTAAGTTACTTAATGCCGTATTCGGAATGTTGGAGTCGGATAGGTTTGCCATGCTACCGGCTATCTGAGTCCAAGTGCCTGATGCAAATTCAGGATTGCTTCCTTGAAGTGTTGTTTCCGTTTCATCACAAATGTTTTGATCCGGTCCAGCATCGGCTTGCGGCGCATTTTGCAACACTGTGATCGTGTACAAGCAGCTAATACTATTACCTGCTAAGTCGGTAGCTTCAAAGCTCAATACATTATCTCCAACAATAAATAGCGAGCCACTGGTTGGCCCGGCTGTTTGAAGCACACTGGCTATGCCGCAATTATCGACCGCATCGGGCAATTCAAAAATTGGATTGGTTTCACAGGTTTCAAAAGATGCCGGACAGCTTATTACAGGGGCTTGCTGATCGACAACAACGAGCTGCGTTTCACAGGTGCTCGTATTTCCGGAGGGATCTACCGCTTCGAAAGTCAAGGTATAGGTTCCCACAGGTAGCTCAGAACCGCTAATTGGTCCGGAAATTTGGCTTGCAATAGCTGAGCAATTATCGATGGCTAATGGGATTTCAAAATCAACGACAGCCGAGCATCCACCTTCTATTGCGGTAAATTCTAAATTCGGCGGGCAATTCGCAAACATTGGCGGCAGATCGTCGATTACCGTTATGGTAAAATTGCAGGTAGAAGTAATCCCTGTTGCGTCGGTAACTGTAAAGCCAAATGCCGTTTCGCCTAAAGGCAGCGTTGCGCCGGAATTGGGGCCAAGAGTTTGAACCACACTTACCGCCCCATCACAATTATCAAAAGCCAAAAGGGGATCGAACGTATAAACGGCTCCACAAAGCGATTCGGGAGCTTCGATGGTAGCGCTTGATGGACAGTTCGTAAATACAGGCCCTTGGTTATCGATCACTGTTACATTGAAGCTGCATGTGGCCGTATTTCCAGAAGCATCTTCGGCCTGATAAGTCACTAAGGTGGTACCGATGGGGAAGCTCGCTCCAGTATTTAATCCTTCTAGGAGCGCAAGCGTAGGATTGCCGCAATTATCGGCCGCCGTGGGCAAATTATAATTTACTGCGGCAGTACAGATCCCCTGATCCGTATTCACCGTGATATCCGCAGGGCAAATTATGGTGGGGGCTACGTCTTCGCTAACGCTGATGGTAAAGGTGCAAGTCGTGCTATTCCCATTTTCGTCGGTTGCAGTAAATGATACGTTATTTACTCCTATAGGAAAAGCGCTGCCAGAAGTTAAGCCGGCAGTTTGAACGATTGACGCGATACCGCAATTATCCGTTGCCGCTGGTGTGGCAAAGCTTACCACGCTGCTGCAAGCTCCGCCGAGCGTTAGAATTACAATATCGCCTGGACACGTTATCCCAGGGCTTTCGTTGTCTTCAACTATTATTTCAAATGAGCATAGCACAGTATTACCAGCGCCGTCAACGATTTCATATTCGATGGTTTTGGAACCGACAATCAACACGGATCCTGAGAGTGGCCCCAGTATTTGGGTTACGGTCAAACCACCAGGGCAATTGTCCGAAGCGGCTGGGTCTGGGAAAACCACAGTGGCTTCGCATAGACCCGGGTCTGTGCTCACAGTGATGGTAGCAGGGCATTCGACGGAGGGCGCTTCGCCATCGGCAACGGTAACATTAAAGGTACAGGAAGCAGTATTTCCGCTGGCATCGGTGGCTGTATAGGTTATTGGAGTAATTCCGACTGGGAAGAAAGCGGCGCTGGGTAAACCGGAACTAAGCTCCGCTATGACACCTGGACAATTGTCGGTCGCCGTGGGGGTCTGATAGCTTACGATTGCCCCGCATTGACCTGCATCGTTGGTCACCGCAATATCTGCAGGGCAATTGAGTTGGGGGGCAGTGCTTTCCGTCACTGAGATACTAAAGGAACAGTCCACTGAATTTCCCGACTGATCGATGGCAGTGAAAGAAACCGTGTAATTACCTACGGTTAAAGTAGATCCAGATGTGGGGCCTGCTGTTTGCGTTATTGCGATTATCGAACAATTGTCGGTAGCTGTGGTAGGAGCAAAATTTACGATCGTTTCACAAGTTCCATCGATAATTTCGAGAATGATATCGCTGGGGCAGGTGATGGATGGATCTTCGGCATCTACTACCACCACTTCAAAACTACATGTTGCAACATTCCCGGAAAGGTCAACCACTTCATAACTTTCGGTGGTAGTACCTACTGGAAATACACTACCGCTGCCCAATCCAACTGTTTGTGTCAAAGATGCAATCCCACAATTATCATTCACATCGGGAATAGGGTAACTTACTGTTGCTCCGCAAAATCCAGCATCAGCATTAACCGAAATGGCTGCAGGGCAATCGATGGTTGGCGGTACGGCGTCGATCACCAGTACATTGTAATTGCAAGTTGCACTGTTGCCATAAAGGTCTGTGGCTGTAAAGCCCACTGATGTAGTTCCTATTGGGAAAAGCGACCCACTCGCAGGGCCTTCTGTCTGCACAATGGTCACCGTAGAGCAGGAATCCGAAGCGGCGGGCACGATTAAGGTTACGGCTACTTCGCAGGCACCGGGGCTCGCTATCACGGAAAGGTCGGCTGGGCATATGATTACTGGCACCGAAGCCTCGTTTACCGTGAGTATAAAATCGCAGTTTGATGTATTACCCGCTGCATCGCTCGCTTGGATTGTAACGGTGTAAATACCCGCCGATACTACCGATCCGCTTGTTGGTCCAGCCACGGTGCTGAAAGTAGTACCCGGACAATTATCGGTTATAGTGGAATTGGGATAATTCACTATCGCCGAACAATCCCCATCGGGAATAGTGAAACTAAAATCGGCGGGACAGGTTATTACGGGGGCTTCTGTATCGATCACCACCACATTGAAAATGCAGGTTGCAGTATTGCCTTCGTCATCCGTAGATGTGAATGTCACGGGCGTGCTGCCTAGCTGAAAAATGCTGCCGCTTAATGGCCCTGCTGTTTGAATAACATTTACGGTATTGCAATTATCGGTGGCAGTTGGATCAGAAAAGGTGACCACTGCACTGCAACTTCCTACTTCATTTGCGACATTAATATTGCCCGGACAATCGAACACGGGGCTTTCTTGATCGACTACAATTACATTATAAGAGCAACTACTGTTATTTCCATCGGGATCGGTCGCCGTAAAACTCACCAATGTGCTACCGATGGGAAAGGTTGAACCGCTTAATGGGCCACCTGTTTGACTCACCGTGACTGATGTAGAACAGGAGTCAGTAGCGGTAGGCGTTGGAAGGATTACCGCGGCGTCGCAAGAGCCCAAGTCAGTGGGCAAAATTAAATCGGCCGGACAATTGATAACGGGTGCGGAAGTCTCGGTTACAGTAATTTGAAAATCACAATTTGCCGTATTTCCAGCGGCATCTTCTGCTTCAATTGTTACGGTGTAAACTCCAGCGCTCAAAACGGAACCGCTCGCTGGCCCTGCCGTAACAATGAATGTAGCTCCTGGACAATTATCAGTGACCACGGCATCGGGATAGGTTACCACTGCTGAGCAATTGCTATTGGGAATTGAAAAAGAAAAGTCGCCCGGGCACGTAATCGTTGGTGTTTCAGCATCGACCACTTCTACTTCAAAACTGCACAGCGCCTGATTACCAGCGGCATCGGTAGCGGTAAATTCCATGAATGTCGTCCCAACGGGAAAAGATCCACCGATTGGCAGTCCACCGGTTTGAGAAACGGATACTCCCGGACAATTGTCGAATACACTGGCTCCAGCAAAATTGAGAATGGCAGCACAATCTCCAGGATCGGAATTGGCAATAACCCCGGGGAGACAATCTAAGGTCGGAAGCTCAGAGTCGACCACGGTCAATAAGAAGCTGCAGGGTGTTGTATTGCCAAATGCGTCGGTTACTTCGTACGTTTCGGTAGATGTGCCAACGGGAAAAAAACCTCCCGATCCGAATCCGGAAATTATTACGGTTGAAGCTCCTGGGCAGTTGTCGGTTCCAATTGGAGAAGGATATGTAACTGTGGCTCCACACTGACCTGGCTCGTTGGAAATGGTAATGTCGGCTGGGCAAATTATAGTAGGCGGGTCAGATTCAACCACCGTTACGTTGTAGCTGCAAGTGGCGCTATTGCCAGCGGCATCTGTTCCCGTAAATGTTACGATGGTTGTTCCGGCAGGAAACTCACCGCCACTGGGAAGGCCGCCAGTTTGGGAAACGGTTGCTCCGGGGCAATTGTCGGTAATGGAAGGCTGGGGCAGCATCACTACTGCCGTGCAAGCCGTTGGGATCGGGTTGTTAATCGTTAAATCGCCAGGGCAAGTAAGCACTGGAGGAATCGCATCGGTGATGGTGACGTTGAAGGTGCAACTCGCCGTATTGCCCGCAAGGTCGGTAACGGTATAAGTTACAGGTGTTATGCCTACTGTAAAACTCGCACCGGAAGCCAATCCGCTCGTTAGATTAGTAATGGAAGGACCGCATGCGTCGCTTCCGACTGGTGCTGTATAATTTACAATACGGCTGCAACCGCTTACCACATCAAGCGAAATATCGGCTGGGCAAGTAATATTCGGGACTGTAATATCAATTACAATCACCTTGATCCGACAGAAAGCCACATTTCCCGATATGTCGATTGCACGGAAAGTTAAGTTGTTTTCCCCGACGGGAAAGGTTGATCCGCTGGGCAAGCCTGCGGTTTGGACATTGTTTAGAAGGGTGCAATTATCGGTGGCTGGGGGAATTGAAAAAAAGACCACAGCCGAGCATTGCCCGGGATCGCTGTTAATAATGATATCTGGGGGGCAGACATAGGTGGGAGTCTGTGAGTCGTTCACCGTGATGAGGAAGGTACAACTATTTGACTGGCCTTCGTTATTGGTCACGGTGTAAATAATTTCTGTAACGCCTACATCAAATGGAGAACCCGAAGGCAAGCCCTGTGTGAGTGTAGTAGTAATGCCCGTGCCGCTGCCTGTGCCTACAGGAGGTGTAAAATTTACGATAGCGCTGCATTGATCTACGTCATTACCTACGGTGATATCGGCCGGACAAGTAATGCTCAGTTGGGCTTTGGCAAGACTGGATGCGCCCAGGAAAGCAATAAATCCCAAAAGGAATTTAACCGTTGTAAATAGGCGATGTGATCGGTTCATGGGCGACGAAGTTTGATCTCTGATGAGACTCAAATATATTGGATTGCCCAAGAGGTTATTGATAGAGCCTTACAAACTTATCAATAACGATTGTTTAAGATTTCCCAGCTTTTTCTTGCTCGTTATTAGCCAGTTCGGTAAGGGTATGCCCGCATTGGTGGCAGTTTTTCGAATTATAGAGGTGGCTTTCCATACCGCAAGCCGGGCAAATTAGGGCGGGATCGAGGCGCGATACTTTTCCAACTTCTTTATAAATTTCCGCACCCACAATTCCTGTCGGAATAGCTATAATGGCGTAACCCAATAGCATGATGATAGAAGCCGCGAATTGACCAACCACCGTTTGTGGAGTAATGTCGCCAAAGCCTACCGTGGTGAGCGTTACAATAGCCCAATATATAGAAAGGGGAATGCTGTGAAAGCCATTTTCGCTCCCTTCGATCAAATACATTAAAGTACCGAATATGAAAACCAGGATGAGCAAGAATAAAAAGAAGACAATGATCTTATAGCGGCTCGATTTCAGTGCTTTGCCGAGCACCTGAGCCTCACTCACAAAGTGCACGAGCTTCAAAATCCTAAAAACCCGCAGTAAACGTAAGGCCCGCACAATGGCTAAACCTTGCGCCCCGCCCACTAGCAAGCTTAGGTAGCTGGGAAGGATCGCAACGAGGTCGATAATTCCAAAAAAGCTGAAAATATATTGGCGCGGACGCGACACTACAGCGGCCCGCGCGATGTATTCCACTGTGAAGAAGGCTGTAACAATCCACTCAATGGTTCGCAACTCTTTTCCATAGCGATCATTGATGGTATTGACGCTTTCGAGCATTACGGCAAGCACACTCACTAAAATTAAAAGGAGAAGCACCACGTCAAAGAGTTTACCCGCGGGGGTATCGGTGCCGAAAATGATGGTAAACAATTTCTTCCGGAGAGAACCGGCTTTAAACCGTTTTAATTCATCTCCATACTTTTCGTCGCTGTATGAACCCCTACTTTTCTCGGATTTACCCATAATTGATTATGCCATGGCTCGATTTAGCCCGCCACTAATATCGGTAGCATAATTGGCATTGGTAATATTTGGAAGTCTTGGATTCATAATTGCAAACCAAATGGGCGGGACTAAACATAGCAGCAGCATACCGGGATAACCCGTGGGCATCTGTGGACTTTGATCGTGGTGCTCGAGAATTTGGTAGTGCTTGGTGGGTTGAAAATGATGATCACTATGGCGCGATAATTCAAACAAAAGCGTGCGGCCGATATGATGATTTGAGTTCCACGAATGAATCGGAAGCGTTTTCTCGTAGCGGTGCTCGCTTACTTTGCCGCGGCGCAGGCCGTAATGCTCAATGTAGTTTACCGTTTCTAAAAGTAAAAATCCGATGATTGCAGCAGCTGTGAACCAAAGAGCTGATTTCCAACCAAAAAATAGAACGATTGCCGCCCAGAAAATCAGCTGAATCAAAGTGTATTGAACCATGTGGCTTTTCACTCCAAATGGATTTTTACCCGCCCGACTGATTCTTTTTGACTCAATGCTCCATGCCGATCGGTAACTCCCAATCACAGAACGAATCCAAAAAGCATAGATAGTTTCACCCCGGCGAGCTGAAGCAGGATCTTCGTGGGTCGAAACATTTTTATGATGCCCTTGATTGTGCTCTATATAAAAGTGCATGTAAGCGGCAGGCAGCAATAAACCCAAGGCCAATAATTGCTCACTGCGCTTATTTCGGTGACCTAACTCATGCGCAACATTGATACCTAAGCCGCCCAAAATAATGCCGAGTGAAATGGTCAGCCCGATTTTTTCCCACCATACGAAGCTATTCCCTTGCAGCGCTACCAAGTATGCTACTATGCAACAGTAGATTACGGGTAGTACGAGATAAAGCATGGCATCATAACTTCGGGTTCTTTTTCGTAGCTCTGCCTCGGCAGCGTCAATGTTTGCAGCACTGGGCTTGAAGAGCAATTCTACAAAAGGCACTACCCCGAAGGCAAACAGCAAAGAGCCGAAGGTGAGCCAGCCGCCAGCTTGAAGTCCAACGATGAAGAGGGCGGGAATTATAAAGATGAGTCCATATTTTAAGAAACGCATATCACCAATATTTTCGTGAATTTACAAAACAATCTTTTTGACTCCAGCAGATTTTTTTGCGTTAGCTTGAACTTTTTTAAAAGAAGCTGGTTTTACTTTCATCAATTAAATGCTGGTTGATAGGTTAGTTTAATAGTAGCGAAACAAAAGAGGCTCTTGTAGCCTCTTTTGTGATTTAATGCTGAAAGGAACTGAGCCAAGCAAATTGATCGCGAATAATACTTTCCTTGTTTTCCCCCACAAATTTCAAATAGGTTTCGGCCACTGCGGAAAATTTCTTTTGTTCGAGCCAGATGAGTTGCCACACGGAGGCAACGGGTAACCCATCGATTGGAATTATCTGCAATCGCCCGCTTTGTAATTCATCGCGGATGCCGATGAGCGGCATAATGGAATAACCCAATCCTGCTAGAATGGCCTGCTTTACCGCTTCATTTGTGGCGAGCTCCATCGTTTTCCGCAGGTGGATTCCTTGTTTTACCAAAAATTCTTCCATGGTCAGTCGCGTGCCCGAGCCGCTTTCGCGAAAAATCATTGGCAATTCCTTCAGCAGACCCAAGTCGCTGCGTTTGGAATCTGGCAACTTATCGCCTACTAAATACAGTTGATTGGCCATGAGCGGTATGTTCGAAATACGCAAACCGACTGGCAAAATCGAAACCAAGGCAAAATCTACTTTGTTTTCAACGAGACTCTCTATCACCTGGCTTTTGTTGGTTACGTCCATCACCAATTCCACTCCCGGATTGCGATGCATGAAATCGGTGAGAAAATAAGGCATCACGTATTTTCCTGTCGAAACTACTGCAAAACGCAGCTTACCCGTAAGTTCGCCCAGACGCCCGCGCTGCAATTGGGCTATTTGGCCGGCTCGTTCGAGTACGGTTTCGGCCATCTCGGCTATCTCCTTGCCAAAATCTGTAAGGTAGATTCTGCGGCCGATCGTTTCGGTCAATGCCCTATCAAATTGTTGTTGGAAGTTCTTAAGTTGTATGGAAACGGCCGGCTGGGTGAGATGCATGCGTTCGGCAGCCTTCGTGATGCTTTCCATCTGCGCTACTTCGTGAAATATGGCCAATTGATGTAGGCTAAAATTCATAGCTTTTGCTTATGTTTTTGATGGCAAATATAAATAGAGATACATGATTTGGCCGTTCTACCTTTGTCAAAACTTTCAAAAACAGTAATCGAATCATTCTCTCGCAATGGATATTGATATAATTCTCGAAAACCTGAGTAATCCCGCATTGCTCTTTTTTGTTCTGGGCCTTTTAGCGGTAGGCCTGAAAAGCGATTTGGAAATACCGCCTACTTCATCGCGATTTATCTCCATTTATTTACTGTTCGCCATTGGTTTCAAGGGCGGACAGGAATTGGCACATAGCCATCTTTCAATCGATATTTTCGCTCAAATAGGATTCGGAATTCTCTTAGCTGTGGTGGTGCCAATTGGTCTGTTCTTTATTCTCCGGCTGAAGCTCAATGTTTGGGATTCGGGTGCAGTAGCGGCAGCTTATGGTTCAATTTCTGCCGTTACTTTTCTCACCGCCGTATCCTTTTTGGAAATTCAGGGGGTAACATTTGGCGGGCATATGGTGGCTATGATGGCACTCATGGAAGCTCCTGCCATTGTGGTTGGAATCATGCTTATTCACTTCTTTGACAAGGAAGGACAAACCGGCTCCAGCCTTTCGAAAGTCGTCAAACATGCATTTACTAACGGAAGTGTGCTGCTTATTTTGGGGAGTTTGGTCATCGGATTTCTGGCAAGTGAGAAACAGGCCAGGGGTATTGAGCCCTTTACTACGGATATTTTTAAAGGTTTTCTGGCCATTTTCCTGTTGGATATGGGGATTATCAGTGGTCGAAAACTCAAAGGTTTTTTGCAGAACAGCCGATTTGTGCTCATTTTCGCCATGGTGGTGCCCTTGGTTATAGGTTCGGCGGTGGCTATTCTCACTAAGTGGGTTTCTCCCGATCCCGGCGACCGATTTCTGTTTGCCGTTTTAGCCGCCAGCGCTTCCTACATTGCCGTGCCCGCAACAATGAAAGTGGCCGAGCCGCGAGCCAATCCCGGAATCTATTTGCCCATGGCTCTGGCGGTAACCTTTCCGGTAAACATCACTTTGGGCATACCAATCTATTTCGAATTGGTTCGTATTTTTTCGTGATGGTTTGTGAAGTTGGAGACTTCCACCTTTCTTTTCTCCCTACCTTAGCGGCATGCCTATACAAATTGATCGAAACAGGTATCAAAATCTGACGCATCTCGAATTTCTCGCCAAGCAGGTGGTGGAAGGTTTTATAACCGGGATGCACAAAAGTCCCTTTCACGGCTTTTCCGTTGAGTTTGCCGAGCATCGGCTTTACAACACCGGCGAAAGCACTCGCCACCTCGACTGGAAGCTGCTCGCCCGTACCGATAAACTCTTCGTAAAGCGATACGAAGAAGAAACCAATTTGCGCTGTCGAATCCTTTTGGATGTAAGTTCTTCGATGCGCTACCCGGAGGTAACTGGCGATGATAAGCACAACAAACTAACTTTTGCCGTTTATGCCGCCGCCGCCCTTACGGAAATGATGCGCATGCAGCGCGACGCTGTGGGACTGACCACTTTTGCCGATGGAGTCAATTTTCATTCCATTGCCAAAAGCACCACGGCCCACCATAAGTACCTTTTTGGACACATGGAAGAAATGCTCAACACGCCAGATCAAGCGCAGACTACGGCTGCTGTTCATGCCCTGCATCAAATCGCAGAGCGTTTGCACCGTCGGTCGTTGGTGGTTATTTTGAGCGATATGTTCGACAATTCCGATCGGCAAGACGAACTTTTTTCGGCACTTCAACACCTGAAATTTAATAAGCACGAAGTAATCCTTTTTCATATTTCGGACAAACGTACCGAGCTCGATTTCAATTTCGAAAACCGGCCTTATACCTTTATTGATACCGAAACTGGGGAACAGGTGAAAGCTCACCCCAACGAAATTAAGGCGACCTATTTAGGCGCCATGCACGAGTTTATGGACAAGCTCAAATTGAAATGTGCTCAATATCAGATAGATTTCATCCCAGCCGATATTAGCGAAGGCTTCAACGAAGTGTTGATGCGCTACCTAATTAAACGGCAAAAGCTTTTTTGAGTCCGATTAACTTGCACCAATCGAAAATTGATTTACTTTTGCAACCGCTTCGACTGAGAAGCATATAGTCGGTCCGGTAGTTCAGTTGGTTAGAATGCCTGCCTGTCACGCAGGAGGTCGCGAGTTCGAGTCTCGTCCGGACCGCAAAAAGCCCCAGATTGGGGCTTTTTTGTTTATATCTGTTTCTCACTGGTCGGCTTTCCGACAGTGCCGGAAATTTGAATCCTTCGAACAAACCCATCTCAAAGTACTTCTGTGCTTATTAGTACGATCTGCTTAGGTTTCCAGCACTTAAGGCGCATAAATTCCTGAAATGCCGCTTAACGGCTTAGAAATTATGTCAAAATTCAGCTCAATTTTCCGCAGACTCGAGCATTCTGATCGCTGAGGTCTATCCGCAACCCTTTCAAATAATCTCCCAACGAAAAACACAATTTTGGTAATAGTATAGATTTTGCTGGCTTTGCCGCCCGTCAAAAGCCAAAGTGATACATCGCCTGAAAATCTAAATTTGGGTAAAGACTTGGCTATAGATGGGTATGACCCAGTGGCATATTTTACGCAAAGCAAAGGCGCGAAAGGTAAAAAGGAAATCCGCGCCCAACATGGGGGCGCCACCTATTATTTTTCTACCGGGAGCAGCCGGGAAACGTTTAAAAAGAAGCCCGCCAAATACACCCCCGCTTATGGATGTTGGTGCCTATATGCAATTGGCGATAGCGGCGATAAGGTTTCGATCAACCCCGAGACATTCAAGATTGTCGATGGCAAGCTCCTACTTTTTTACAATGCCTTTTTTACAAATACACTCGACAACTGGAACAAGGACGAAAAGCACTTGTATGAAAATGCCAATAAAAACTGGAATAAACTGAACAAATAAATAAAGCCCATGATAAGGCCTTCCATTGTTTCCGCTATCATTGCAGCACTCATCTTAATGCAATCACTCTTTTTCAAATTCACAGCTAGCCCCGAATCGGTAGCGCTGTTTACTGCGCTTGGAGTAGAGCCTTTCGGCCGGATCTCTACAGGGGTTTTGGAATTAATTGCCGCCGCACTCCTTATTGTCCCCGCCACGCGATTATATGGCGGAATATTGGGCGTCGGCCTTATGTTTGGCGCCACAGCATCACACATTTTTATAGTAGGGGTGGAGTCAAACGGCGATGAAGGCATCCTGTTTTTTTTAGCCTTTTTTGTATTGATTTTCAGCCTGTTGGCCCCTATTTCAAACGTCAAAAACTGATCAATCTCCGATCGCGAATCTTTCCAAAAGCCCTGGGTTAGTTACTTTTTTTTGTACTCAAATAAATTTGGTCGGATGTTTTACTTTTACACCAATACGCTCCGCTAAGAGACGGATATAACCCAGTATGATATACGTACAATTGAATGAGCAGCTTATGGCGCTGCACACTTTGCTTGGGAAGCTAACGGACCATGCATACGAAAATAAAATTTCGATGCTCGGCGATGTCAGCATTGGCCAGCACACCAGGCATATTATCGAATTGCTTCAATGCGCCCTGTCGGGCTACGACACCGGGCTGGTCGATTATCAAAATAGGCAGCGGAATTTGCGCTACGAAACCGATCGCTTGTTTGCCCAAGCGGAAATTGACGGAATGCTGCGTTTTACAGATCGCCCCGATCGTCAACTCGTTCTTTCGGACCATATGCTGAATGGCGACCGTGTGAGCACTACCTACTGCCGCGAAATTGTTTACAATACGGAGCATATCATTCACCACTTAGCTTTAATAAAGGTGGCGCTGCGGGCTTTAAATTTGGACATTGTAGATGCTAACTTTGGAATGGCCTACGCCACCATTTCCTACCAAGCCCAATGTGCACAGTAATGTATCTTCCCGGGAAATCGGGAAGCACATTGATTTCAAATCGCGACGAAAGTCCAGAGCGCAAGCACGCGCGCAAGCCTGCATTAATCGCGCAAGCCCACTTATCTTTTCTTGCGCCCATCGATCCGGAAGGCGGCGGCACTTGGATAGCTGCCAATGAAATAGGGGAGGTTCTTATTCTACTCAATGGTGGTTTTGTTTTTCACCAACCGGGTTTGGGTGGATACCGCAAAAGCCGGGGACTCATCGTTACCGAAATGATTGGATCTGGTGTTCTTGAAAAACAATGGTCCGAAATTGAATTAGATCGTATCGAGCCTTTTACCCTTGTGATATTCTCGGGAGGCCAACTTCTACATGCCGTGTGGGATGGTTCAGAAAAACACATTTTCCAAAAGGATTCATCCCAAGGGCATATCTGGTCGTCGGCTACGCTTTATGAGCCCCAAGCCATAATCACTAAACAAAAGGTCTTCTTCGAAGCTTACGCAAAACATAGCGAGACAAAAGAATTGCTCAGTTATTTATCTGATTTCCGCGACTCAAAAGAAGGGTTTTTTATAGCGCGCCCTGGTATGGTCGATACTTTGAGCACAACCATTATCGATCTTCAAAAAACGGAAACGAGCATGGCATACCACGATTATCTGGATGGCTCTGAATCAAGGATTCAAATACCGATCGAGCGAAAAGTCTCGTCTCAATCATGAAATTAAAAAGGTTCTTTCGGGTATCGCTCTTGATTTTAGCATCCTTGTTGGTGGTCATTTCCGTATTTGCTCAGTTTGGTATGAAAATGCGCAAGAGCGATAAAGAAGCACTGGAAACGTTCGGGATAGCGCATGTTCCGCTTGAATTTCGAACTGTCGGAACGGGCGATAATGTAGTGCACTACGCCGTAACCGGCAGCGATACCTTGCCAACCCTGCTATTTATCCACGGTTCGCCGGGGAGTTGGGATGCCTTTGAAGGCTATTTGCTCGATGCCGACTTGCGAAAGAAATTCCGGATCATTTCGTTGGATCGACCTGGTTTTGGCTACAGCAATTTTGGCGAAGCCCGATCTCTCAGGGAGAATACGGCACTATGTTATCAGGTTTATCAGGCAGAATACATGGGCAAACCTATTCACATTATTGGCCACAGCATTGGCGGTCCGGTAGTTCTCGACTTAGCCCAGATACATCCCGAAGCTTTTGCTTCGATTAGCATTTTGGCGGGTAGCATCTCCGGGAAGTATGAAGCTCCCGAAAAATGGCGTTTGCCTTTTGTGGCTGTTCCGCTGCGTTTCTTAGTTCCCGGAGCACTTCGGGTGTCCAATGATGAAATCTGGATGTTCAAAAAGGAACTCGCAGGCCTAGATTCAGGATATGGAAATCTCCAAATGCCCGTTTATTTTATCCATGGCGATGCGGATCCACTAGTGCCTGTTGGCAACGCCTACTTCGGTATGGAGAAGCTCGAAGGAAGCAGTTTGGGACATATTGAAATTATTGAAGGTGCCAATCACTTCATTCCTTGGGAGCATTTTGATTTGATAAAAAAGCATTTGCTTCAACTTTAACTTTCCGATGAATATTACCGCCACCCAAACTTACAGCTCCCCGATAATGCTTCCACCCTGGAAGCTTCGAGCTCGACAGCGGATTATAAAATGGCAGAGTTGGGAATACTGGCCCATTAACGTAGTGTATTTCTTGCCGGCACTCTACTTCCTTTGGTTATGTGCTCGTTACCGAACCTGGTTTTTCTTTTCTGCTTCTAATCCGGGTATCCCCACGGGCGGTATGTTTTTCGAAGCGAAATGGGATATTTACCAGCGTATGCCAAAAAAGTGCTACCCAAAGTCGATTTACGTCGATACTGAGGAGCCGTATGAAGTCTTAAAAAGAAGAGTTGAATCTTCCGGCTTGACTTTTCCAATCATTGCAAAACCGAATCGGGGCGAGCGCGGCTGGGGTGTAAAAATACTTCGAAACTTCGGCGATTTAAGTGACTACCGGCGTCGGTATTCCATCGATTTTTTGCTTCAGGCATACGTTGATTATCCAATGGAGTGGAGCGTTTTTTACAAGCGAATGCCCAATGAGTCGAAAGGTAAAATCACTTCGCTCACCGAAAAAGTTCACTTGCAGGTATTGGGCGATGGTAATTCGACACTCGAACAATTGGTGCGATCGAGCCCGCGTGCCACCCTGCATTACGAGACCATTCGCAACAGCTTTGGATCAGCCTTTTTTGATGTGGTTCCTGCGGGCGAAAAGAAAATATTAGTGCCCTATGGAAATCATTGCCGCGGGGCTCTTTTTTTAGATCGCAGCAACCAAATAGACCATTCGCTCTGCGAAGTTTTTGACCGAATTGCAATACAAATTGATGGGTTCTATTTTGGTCGTTTCGATCTTAAAGCCCAATCGCTGGAAGATTTGCGCGAAGGGAAGAATTTTTCGATTGTTGAGCTAAACGGAAGCGGCGCCGAACCGGCACATATTTACCAACCTGGCTTTTCATTCTGGAAGGGGCAGGCCACCATCATGCGTCATTTTAAGTGGATGAGCGAAATATCGGCTATCAACATGCGTCACGGCGCCGAATTAATGACTTGGAGCGATCTATGGTCGATGCGAGCGGCCCAAAAATCGTATCGCAAACGCGTAAAGGAATAATGATTTGGTGGCCCTTTTTTATTGGCATCTCGAGTTATATCCCGATCGCTAATATCAATTTGGGTTTGCTTTACCTTTCGGCTGCTCGCAAACGGCAAAAAGCGTTTGCGCTTTGGGTGGTTGCGGTCTTATTCGAAGGCCTCTATTGCTTTGCTTCCCTTCGGCTCATTGGGCTTCTCGCCGATAATGTGCTGATATCGCAAGTATTGTCCTTTCTTATAATTGTGGTGTTTATTGGATTAGGCATCTGGAATTTCGTACAATCGCCTGACGAGAATTTAAGGGCGGAGCACGCCATGACACGCAAAGCCTATTTCGCCGCCATCGTTCATCCCCAACAAATTCCATTTTGGTTGATTTGGGGAGCCTACTTAAGTCCCAGGGGACTCCTGATTGATGATCCTGAAGCTATCCTAAACTTTGCACTTTGGAATAGTCTCGGCTCCGCAATTACCTTAGGTCTTTACTCCATTGCCGGCATTCGACTTAAAGATTGGGTGATGAAGCGACAAAAATTTCTAAGCAAGGTGGTGGGCACGCTGTGCTTTGGGTTTGCGCTATTGGAGATCTGGAGAATGGTGTGGTAAATACTTCGAACGAACCACTCGGGCTGTATTTGAAATCCGTTTCGCATAAAGCGCTCCGCAGCATTTGTAAAGCTCCGCTCCGCAGCATTTGCAATGCTGCGGCTACCTTCTCACTCGCTCGCTTCGCAGCATTTGCAATGCTGCGGCTATCTTGCGCTCCGCAGCATTTGTAATGCTGCGGAACTTTGTTTCACAATTTGAAATGTACTCACCGCGGCATTGCAAATGCAGCGGAACATTACTTCATAATCACTAAAAGCGCTTCGCAGCATTTGCAATGCTGCGGCTATCTTCTCGCTCGCGGCACTCGTCCGCCTCATATCATAACGCTGCGGAACTATCCATGCCCGAAGCCGAAATCCCCCCTTTTCCCGAAAGGGTCGAATCGTTCTTACCTTGAAACCGTAGCTTTGTGTCGAATACCTTTAAACCATGCAAAAATCAAAGCGCCTCATTGAATTTGAAAAGCTCGTTGAGAATAAATTCAATGTGTTCAATAGCCTGTTTCTCAATCTACCGTTTCCGAAAATATCAAACACGGGTATTCTCATCCCTTTGCTTCACCAGCAAACATCGGAAGGCTTGGCTGCTCATCGCTCGCCATCAGAGATTTTAGGCGATTTTTTCTCCCACCATGCACAGCTCGATTCGGAGCAAGGTCAAATCGATTTTATGTTCCGCGTGGTGCAGTATGTGGAGCGCCAGGTGGTGCTCTACGATAGTGTAGAAGACGCTGCCTTTCCTCGGGTGCAGGAGCTCAGCGAAACACTCAATTTTCGAGATTTCATGCGGCTTCACGACAATCCGACCGACGAAGCTAAAATCGCTCTCAAGCTACAAGATTTCAGCGCCCGCGTGGTATTCACGGCTCACCCTACGCAGTTTTATCCGCCGGCAGTGCTCGATATTATTGAGCGACTTCGCGACTTAATCGAGCAGAATGATATCAACGGCATTGATTTGCACTTACAGCAATTGGGTCTCACTAGTTTTATAAATAGCCAGAAACCAACCCCGCTCGACGAAGCGCGAAACATTATCTATTTTCTTCGGAATGTTTTTTACAACGAAATGGGCCGCATGTATTCTGATATAAAGGCATTTGGTGCCAATCAATTTATTGATAATTCGGATTTAATCCGCCTTGGCTTCTGGCCTGGAGGCGATCGGGATGGAAACCCTTTTGTGACCGCAGATATTACCCGGCAGGTAGCCGATGAATTGCGGATGACCCTGATGAAATGCTATTATCAGGATATGAAACTCCTGGAACGCAAACTCACTTTTAAGGGGGTTGAAGAGCTCATCGCCGATTTGCGAGCCAAGCTGTACAAAGCCATGTTCGATCCGGAAGTCATTGTGCCTTCCGCATTTCTTCGCCAACAATTAGAAGAAGCCCGCCGTAAATTAATGCTCGATTACAATGGATTGTTCAAGGAAGAACTCGATTTAGTACTCACCAAGGTGACCATGTTTCGCGATCATTTTGCAACGCTCGATATCCGACAGGATCACAGCGTGCACAGCGAAGTGGTGCGGGAAATTCTCATCGCCAAGGGCAAGATAAAGAGTGAAGTCGATGAATTGGATTCAAAAGAATTGGTGGCTTGCCTTTTTGATGATAATTGGGCAATAGAACCGGATGTTTGTAAATCAGATTTAACGCGCGATACGCTGCACAACATTCGCAACCTGGCGGCTATTCAAAAGAAGAATGGCGAATCGGGCTGCAATCGCTATATCATCAGCAATTCCGAAAATGTTTTTTCGGTGCTTTACGTTTTGGCAATGTTTAAGTGGAGCGGATACGCTGACGAAGAAATTGCCTTCGACATTGTACCACTTTTCGAGTCGATGCAAGCCATGGAGCATTGCGAAGAGATCATGGAAGGGCTGTTTGCAAATCCAAACTATCGGGCGCATTTAACCCGCCGTGAAAATATCCAGACTATCATGTTGGGCTTTTCTGACGGAACCAAGGATGGCGGCTATCTTAAAGCCAATTGGTCGATATTTAAAACCAAGGAAAGGCTATCGGCCTTATGTGCAGCACATGGGGTAGAGACGATATTCTTTGATGGAAGGGGAGGGCCGCCCGCGCGCGGTGGCGGAAAAACCCACAGCTTTTATGCCGCCCAGAGCGGAAAGATTTCAAATAAAGAAATCCAGTTGACCATTCAAGGTCAAACAATTACCAGCATGTACGGCACCTGCGAGCAGTTTCGCCACAATATGGAGCAATTGCTCACCGCCGGACTAAGTCAGAATTTCAACGGCGATCGAAATGATTTGAATACCCATCAACGTGAATTGATGGAGCAATTGGCCGAGATTAGTTTTAAGAAATACGGCGATCTTAAAGCCCATCCCAAGTTTTTGCCTTATTTGGAGAATCGAAGTACCCTCCAATATTACAGCGAAGCAAATATTGGGAGCAGGCCAGCTAAGCGCGGGAAGTCGAAAAAGCTAGAGTTAAAAGACCTTCGAGCCATATCTTTTGTGGGTTGCTGGAGCCAAGCCAAGCAGAACGTCCCTGGATATTTTGGACTGGGCACGGCACTTAAAACACTGGAGAAGGAACAGGGTTTGCCCAATTTGAAAGCACTTTACAACGAAGTGCCGTATTTCAAGGCTTTGGTGCACAATAGCATGATGTCGCTCTCGAAGACCAATTTTGATCTCACGCGTTACATGGAAAAAGATCCCGAATACGGCGAATTCTGGAAGGTGCTTTTTGCAGAATATGAGCTTAGTAAACAAATGTTATTGGCTATCGCCGGGTATGAAGTCCTTATGCAGGAAGAACCTGTGTCGAAAAAATCGATCGAAATCCGCGAGCGAATTGTACTCCCCTTGTTGCTGATACAGCAATATGCGCTACAGCAAGTAGAGCGCAATAATACCCACCGCGATGCCTACCACCGATTGGTGAGCAGAACGCTGTATGGGAATATTAATGCGAGTAGGAATTCGGTGTGAAGTGGCGGGCTAATCTGTTTGCCTAAATTGTGTTTGAATGCAGTTTAAGCTTGGTCCAGGGGCAGTCAAATATTCTTTTTTTTAGTTTCGGCATTGGCAATTCCTTGACTGGAATTCTAATCAATTCACTTTACCATTCCCTTTTCTCAAGTTCTTCTTCAATTGGAAAGCTTGATTTTTGACCAGCATATGGCAGCACTTCAACTATTTCGCCAATAAAGTCCCGTCCTGACTTTATAGGTTTTACAAATAGCTTATTGGCGCAAATTAGTCCGAATAGTTTTCCATTGGCGGAAATCCCAAATTCACCCAACGTTTTTCAGGCAGTTATTACTCCCGCATTTTTAATTTGATCCGGGGTAAAATCCACAAACTTTTGGCCGGACGGGAGATATTTAAAATTTTATTTTAAAATTAGGTATGTAAATTGGACAGAGATTTGTTTGCACCGTGTCCATAACAAGAACTTACAACATTTCCTTTCTGCACCATGGTTTCATCCATGCTGTAGTTGGAATGAATGGCCGTAGAATCTGACGACGATTTAAAATTACTGTCCGGTGCTCAGAATATGGCTCTTTCCTTCATTTGTTCACAGCCTGTCTATTTCAATTCCGGCGCTTTCAACGATTCAATTACAATCTCTTCGAATCCGGGCAGGGTTCGGTAGGCGTAATCCACTTTCCATTTAGACGAATATTCAAATCCAACTTCCAGAAAATGTTTCTGGTCGGGGCGGTTGCGGCCCAAGGTGGCATCGTTTTCCCGAAAATTAATTACCGCCGGAATATCGCGGTGGATCAGGAAATAATTGGGATGGGTAATGTATCCAAGTGGGGTTACGTCGTAAGGGATAAAACCTGCGATCCCAAACAATTCTTTTGCCCGATTTGTCCAGGGCACCAACATGCCGTGCAGCCATCGATCGGCTTCATTTCCATTGGCTAAAAATTGAGTGTCAACAGCACCAAGGAGCACGTATTCGCTGCACTCGTAACCGCTAAGCACCACCTTAATACCAGAATTTAGAACGACCCGAAATGCTTCGACGTCTTTCTCAAAGTTGTAATCGCCTACGGTGTTTTGACGCAAGCCAGGCTGGAAAGGATAGCCGGTCCTGCGTCCGGCGCAGAATACGATTTCCGTCATTTGGGGAATTAATTCAGGATGATTTTGAATGACCGTTGCCACATTGGTAGCCGGCCCCAAGGCCAGAATAGTGAGTTTTTCTTTTCGTAAGGCCTCGGCTAAAGCGCGCGAACCGTCTGTCTCAACACCCAAATCTTTGCATTCGGGCGAACCTTTGGAAATCGGAATTTGCCTCGAAGGGGCGTAGTATTTCAAAATCTGCCTGGTAACTTCCATACCGTAATCTACCTCTGTGATCAAACTGATGCCCGCGATGGAAATACTCGGCTGAGCAAGAGCCATAATTAAGGTCACACCGTCATCTACTTCACGTGGCGCGCGTTCGGGAAGACCCATCATGATGTCGGTGTCGAACCAGATTCGTATGGGCGCCTCTTGTGCAGATGCCGATAGCCAGGTGCAGAATAGCGCAGTTGCTAAAACATATTTCATAAGTCGAGAGATTTAAGCGTTTCTACCGTCAATACTTTACGGCTTGTAAGATCGTGCGTAAGCGGCAGTTGGGCTACTCCAAACAGCCGCCGCAGCGTTTCGATTCCGGAAAAGGCTTCCACAGCTTTATGATCGTAAGCACCATAGGCTTTAAAGGCTTCATCAATCTGAAGGGCAGTAGCACCAGCAAATCTGAGATGTGCGTGCATTACGCCTAAATCGAAAGCCGCTGGACCCGTAAATCCAAATTCGGGATCGATAATTTTGAGCCCTTTGGCTGTATGCAACCAGCTACCCGGATAATAGTCGCCGTGGAGAAGAGCGCCATCTTTTGCAGTCAAATAAATCTGGCCCCAATGCGCAGCAAAATCAGCCAGGGCCCGATTTGGGTAGATCAATTCTGCTGCAAGGTTTTGAAGGCCATCGTGTATGGCGTTTAGTTCAAAACCGCAGTCTGCCCGAAAAGGCAGATCGAAAATATGGGCGTGATTTAATCTCCGCATGGCTCCGTTGGTCAGCGGTTCGCTTTCGGTAGCACCTTGATGCAGGAAGCACAAAAAGTCAAGGAGATGACCGACCGTTTCCCAATCGATATTTTGATTGACTTGGTACCAAAAGGTAAAATCGGAACCAACTCCAAGATCTTCCATCACCAAAATGTGGTTGGCCTTGTCGAAAGCGTAAATCTCTGGCAACCATTGAGCCACTCCTTTTATCATCTTGGTTTCGGCGTAAAACGCAGCCTCCATTTCGCCGCGCTCTATGGGCGCGGCGATGGATGGATATTTCTGCACGTAAGGTTTCGCTTGCTTTACTATCAGACTTCCTTCTTGAAATACGGCTCGAAGCACTACATTCATGTTGCCTTCTCCGGCTTTTTCCAGGTGGCTTATGTGGCCTAAATCGAAGCTTGGAACTTGGGCAATTAGGTATTCCGTGAGCTCGTTTTCCGTAAGGCGCTCTATTTCCAAAAGTTGAACCATAATTAAAAGATAAAGCGTGTACCGAATTGGAATTGACGCGGCGGCGAAGCATTGATAATGCGGTAATTATTAGAATCAGGCGGCCCCACTTGGACTTGATTGCTCGTGCCACGCGTGGAGCTGAAACCCGACCAGTTTTGGGCATCGAAAATGTTAAACACGTCGACACTGAATTCAAATCCATTTTTTGAATTATTCAATCTCAAGAGGTATTTAATTGAAAGGTCGAAGGTGGCAGACCAGGGTAAACGGCCTGCAGCTTCTTCTTCGCCTGGCCATCGGTCGGCGGTGAGGCCGAAGCTCTCGCCGTCGCCATTGAGATCTGTAGTGCCAAACACGGTGGCGTCGGCTACACGGGTCACAGGCTGTCCGCTTTGAAGTAGTGCTGTAGGCGCAATCGATAAGCCTTTCAAGGGTTGGTAAAGTACCACAGCGCTCATCACGTGGCGGCGGTCATTCTCATCCCACACAAATTCGGCGTCGAAGTCATTATTGTCCTGTGCACGGGTATTAATTGAGCTGGTATTGCTCTTGGTCCAGCTGAGGGTGTAGAGCAAGCGGTATCCCAATTTGCCATCGGCCAGCTCGCGTTGAAGCATAAAATTTAAAGCGGTATAGTTTGCTCTTCCCGCCGTTTCGGTCATAAATATATTGCGGGCTCCACCGCGCAGGGTATCACCATTTATTACATTGAAAAAGCGACCACCTGCATTGTACACGGGTATTGGCCGACTCAAATCGCCTTCTGCTCGCGTGCGCGCCACTACATCGGCAGCATCTACACCTGGCTCAAATAAGTAAGGAGAAGCGACATTCAAATTCCTGATGATGTATAGCCCTTCTGTGCGCGTATGTACTGCGTCGAAAATGAAAATGGTTTCATTGTCTGGCTTGTATTGATAGCCCAATGTGAACTGATGGCTGTACGGATTGTCCCAGCCATTGGGATTAAGAATTCGGGCGTTGTTTGTGAAAATATTCTCGCGTGCATCGCTTAGCTCCGCTCCCGAAGGACCGTTTAGATAGGTTACTCCTGGTAAATTTGCCCGCTGATTTCCATTGAAGGTGATCTGGTTTAAATCAACATCGGCATCGAGCAATCCCAATCGTTGAAGATTGAAGGTGATCTGGTTTAAATCAGCATCGGCATCGAGCAATCCCAATCGTTGAAGCTCTTCCAATTGCTTGAAAAAATCGCCGGAAGTGGTGCTGAATTGAAGCGCATCGCTGTAAACGGAGTATTTAATTTTATCGTAGAATATTCCATAACCACCGCGAATGACGCTGCGCTCATTGAGCTTGTAATTTGCACTCAAACGCGGGGCTATATTGTTCCAGTCGCCCTGATCGCCACCCGATTTCGAGAGATTGTCATAATCCCATCGCAGACCGGCATTTACATTTAATCGATCGCTTACCGCATACGTATCTTCGATGTAAAGGCTGGTTACATTTTGGGTCTTTCCGAATGATTTGGTTTGAAGTTCTACTTCGTATAGTAGTACTTCCACATCCGATGGGATATCTTCCACATCAAGGGTTGAACCCAGATTCTGGTTTTGAAGATCGGCCAATTGGGTGGAGTCTAGCCGCACCGTATATTGCCCAAAAGGATTGCCTCCACCTAAAAGCGCGAAATCAGAAGAAATAAATTCCACACCCGCTTTCACGTGGTGAGCTCCTTCGTTGTAGAACCATTTGTTTTGGAATTGTTGGGTATATTCTTTGTCATCGAAAATGGCGCCCGATTGGCCGAGAACGGCGATATTTTGTCCGGCAGGATTGCGCACGGTAACAGATGGCGAAGTGGGGTTAACCGGTTGGCGGAAATTCCAGCGGAAGTAGCTGGTTTGAAAGTTCAATTCTGTAGCCCAACGATTATTGATACTCATTTGGTTGCGCAGAGCGATGAGATACGTATCATTTTGCTGTGCCGACGCTGAAGACGGAAAGTTATTGCCGCCTTCGAGGCCACCGCCTTGCCGATCGATGTAAATTTCGCCAAGTTGTGTACGAAGGGACGAACGGATTTTTTTATTCCAGAGATGATCGACTTTAAGTGAATGATAGGTGAAACGATTGTAACCCCGCACCGTTTCGTTCACATTTAGATCGGGTACATTGAGCAAGTTATCCTTGATATCTGTGGTATGCTCTACGTTCCAGTACAAAAAGGTCTTGTCTTTTTGCAAAGGCGCACCAATCGACCAGCCACCTTGGTAGCGTTGAAATCCGTCCTTCACCTGGTTTCCCGAAAGGTCGAGTGTGGCGAAGTCGCTGGGTGCATCTACCACAGCTCCCGGACGCGTTAGAAAGAACACTTCACCGGTTACTTCGTTGGTTCCAGAGCGCGACAATACATTCACTATACCGTTGCTCGTATTACCCCACTCGGCAGAGTAGTTGTTGGTAAGCACGGTTACGTTCTCCACAAAACCCACAGGTGTATTGAGCTTCATATTTCCAAGGAAACGCTCATTATTATCCATCCCATCGATGAGGTAATTGGTGAAAATCCCGTTTAAGCCATTTATGCTCACATTAGGCCCTTCGGCATAGCCCAGTACTGCGATTGTGACGTTTGGAAGGCGGTAAAGACTGCGGGTAATATCGCGCCCTTCGATGGGCATTTTCATAAGCTCTTCTTTTTTGATTTGCCCGGATACAGTCGCGTTCTGGGTGTTCATTTTCGCAAGTGGCGAGCTGGAGATCAACACTTCGCCGAGTACGGCCGTAACCCTGCTTGGAGCATAAAGTCGAAAACTGATTGTCTGCCCCGCTTGCGGCTTCAACGGAGTAGAAGATGCAAATTGGTAGTCTTCGTTATCCAGTGTGTAGGCGATGTAATTTTCGCCCGGACGTAGGTTTTCGAATAACGCAACTCCGGAAGCATTTGTCGCTTGACTGGTTTCAGTTTTATCGATTTCGTTTTTCAGGAATACTTGCATGCCGGCGATCGGTTTTTCATCGCGCAAGCCCTGCAAAGATATTTCAATAGATTGAGCACGCATAAAGTTGCTAATAAGCGCGAACGCGCCAAAGAGTAAAAGATTTTTCACTTTAGTTTGGTTATATTGGATTAAGTGGGAAGAATGTGGGAGCCTATTGGGCTCGCAGAAACACTAAATCCAAACGGGTGGCCCGCGCCGAGATAATCCTGAAAGAAACTGATATTGTGGGAGGTAGGAATCGACTTTGGAATCCCAGCTTCGATTTTCTTCGATGCACAGAAGCAATAAACCTATCTGTACGAGTGCATTCTTACGTAAGGGTCGTTCTTTCAACCATTGCTGCAGCGAGCGCAAGTTGTCGATATCGCGCAGCGTGGCCAGCACGCGGCAGGACGACTCTTCCGACTGAAATTTGGAAAGCAAGGAAACATGCACCTTTTCCTTATCGGCAAGTGCTGCCAACATATCCATGCGCGCGTAGTGCGATTCGCTAATCCCTATCAGGTAATCGCCACCATCGAAAGTAGGGCCAAGTACTGCAGTGTTTGTCTGCAGCGCATCTACAGCAGCCGCAATGTGCGACTTTGATAATTCTGGAACATCGCTGGCAAGGGCTATCACAGCTTTAAATCCAAGCGCGAAATATTCTTCAAATGCATTGCACAAGCGTTGGGGTAAACCCTCACCAATTTGATCATTTTCTGAAAGCAGAAAACTATAAACGCCCGAAGAACTGGCAACACGTGCCGCTCGCCTGTGGAGCGATTCCGCCCACTCCAAACCCCGATGATTCGCAGGCAACGATTTAGCAAGCAACTCTTTTTTTGCACGGCGGGAAAACACCAAAATAGCGATTTCGCTGTGCTTAAGATGATTTTTTGACAGGTTGGACAATGGCATTGGGAGCGCAAAGATGATCAATTTATCAACTTACTCCCTGTAAGGCCAAACAGATTTTAAGATGAATTCAAAAAATGTCGGCCACAGAACGCATTGATTTTATTTCGACATCTTCGCTCTCCCGATTCCACCCCGTTGCCAGGCTACTCCTTATTTATTAATCATAAAAGTGAAGCAATTGAGCTTGCCGTGGATGCGTATTCAGCGCCACTGGCTTGGTCAGCAAAGGATTGCCATCGCTCCGATAGCACCATACTCTTGGGAATGGGATATAGCGCCTACCCTTTTGCTAAGCATAGCATCGGATATGTTGACTTTTATTTTGAAGGCTATGTGTACAATAAAGCCTACAAGGAGCTCGGTGAAGTCTGCGTTAAGCTCTTGTTGGCTAAAAACTGGCCCGCTTTGGCTACCCTCGTCAAGGAATGCGACGGAGAGTTTCTGATGCTCTTTTATAACAGCCAGCTTCAAAAGTGGTTTGTGATTAACGATTCCTGGGGAAGGCTGCCGGTGTACTGTTCGTTTTCCGATTCCAAAGTCGCGGTTTCGCGCGATATGCAAATATTGAAGGGGATAGGACTTGCTGATGTCCCGAGCAGAATAGCTATGGCAGAGTACATGCTGTTTGGATTCAACCTGGGTACCCGGACCTTTTGGCCTGGCATCAACAAGTTAGAACCACATAGCATTGTGGAGATCGATGAAAAAACGGGTTTTACAAACGAAATGCACTTTTTCCAAATGCCGGTAATGAGTACTTCTGAAAAGTCGGCAGATCGAATCCTAGATGCTCTTTCGCAAGCCATGAACGATAGACTAAATGCTTTGCCTTCCCTTTGTTTGTCGCTGAGCGGCGGCCTCGATTCTCGTTTAATAGCTGGGGTGCTGACTAAAGCTGGTCACCAAATTCCGGCACGAACATTTGTGCGAGCGGCAAATAAATCGAACCAGGATAAGATTGGTGCGCTTGCCATCGCCAAGTCGCTCGGCTGGCGAGATTATAAGCTATATCATGTTGCTGAGCAGAGCATCGAAGATATCCAAGGCTTAGCTCTGCTTAAACCAGGTTTGAATAACCTGAGCATGTCGTGGATTTTGCCCTACTTGCGTGATATTGCCCAAAATAATTTCTCGCTAATAACCGGAGATGGCGGCGATAAGTTTTTAGTAGATACGCGCCCTCTTCGCAAGCTTTCGAGTCAGAATGAATTCGTTGCTTACTTAATAAGGTATCATGGGCGGTCAACTTTAAAGGAAGTATCACAACTTTCTGAATTTTCCGAAATGGAGCTTCAGAATCATCTCACCGAGTACTTCAAATCTTACGCTACCAAAGATTTTAAGCTCGCGCACCGTCATTTTATGTTTCGCGAAAGAGCCATGAATTGGCTTTTTGAAGGCGAAGACCGGAATAGATGCTTCGCTTGGAGCACTACCCCTTATTACAATCCAGCCTTTATTGCAGAAGCCATGCTTTTCGAAGATGGCGATAAAGCTTACGGCAGACTCTTTCGATTGCTCTTCGACAAATTGCCGGGCGATTTGAACGCCATTTCAAACCCAAACTGGAATAGCTCCTTGAAGCAGAGAAATAAAATAAGATTCCTCATGTGGAGGCAAGCGGTGAAATCTTATTTGCCCCTGAGAAGGCGGAGTGTTGTGTTAAAAAATTTTCGTTTTCATCAGTTGATGCAGACGCCCCAGGCACAAACTGACATGCCGTATCTTTCACAAGATCAATCGGATCGGTATACCGAGATACAATGGTATGATTTGCTTACCCTTCTTTTCGCTACCAAGCCAGGTGTTCTGCCGGATTGATGTCCCAAATCGATTACTTTTGCAGTCCAAAAAAAAATACATGTACAAGCAAACATTTCTCTGCGCACTTTTGATTTCTATGGCGTCCATTGCCCAGGCTCAAAGCCCAATTGGCGAAGGCGGAAAACAAATCAACTTTGGTCTTGGTTTGAACAACGACGGACTTCCGGTCTATTTCGGAATGGACTTTGGCGTGCATCCAGATATCACGGTTGGTGGGCAAATCGGACTTGACTTGGGTCTTGATTACATAGCCCTGAGCGGACGAGGCGATTACCATTTTAATACTATCATGAATATCCCCCAAGATTGGGATTTCTACGCAGGGCTTAGCTTAGGTTTTGTGGCGGGTATCGATAATGATTATGACAGTGACCTCGATTTCGGTCTCCAGATAGGTGGTCGGTATTATTGGAATTCCGATTGGGGCGTAAACTTAGAATTTGGCGGTGGAAATAATCTGAGCGGAGGTCGTATCGGGGTTTCAAAGCGATTTTAAGATAATTTAAGGATAACTAGGAAGCCATTTGAAGCATTTGACTTAGAATGGCTTTTTCTTTGCATTTTTATATAGATGACTACCACATACTATCGCCACCTGGCTGTGGCTCTTCTCTTTTTTTTACAGATCGCTGCATCCGCTCAAGATGTCGACCAATGGCATCTTCTGGATCCACAGGTCGATGGGATAGAAGGTGTTTCGGTCGATAAGGGCTATGCCCTGCTTGGCAATAAGAAGCTTGAGCCTGTAATAGTTGCTGTAATCGACGACGGTGTCGATATCTCGCACCCTGCTTTTCGGGGTAAGATTTATGTAAATAAGGCCGAAATAGCTGGAAACGGCAAGGATGATGACGGAAATAACTACGTAGACGATCGAGAAGGCTGGAATTATTTAGGGAATCCTTTAGGAGAGCATATCTCTGCGGCCAACATGGAAGTAACCAGGCTCTACCGAGCTTATAAGCAAACGTATGAAACGGTAAATCCCGAAGAGCTCGATAAAAAGGCAAAGGTCGAATACCAGAAGTATGCAAATTATAAAGCGCTGTATGAAGCGCAGCTTGAAGAAGCCAACGGGCAATTTGAAGAGTGGGCGCAGATAGCTGCGCTCTACCAGGGAGCTTACTCTTACATGGCCGAAAAACTGGGCGAAGAAACCATCACCTTAGATGCTTTGATGGCTTTTGAAACCAAGGATGAAGGCGATATGGAGCTACGCAATTTTCTGATGATGGCCGAGGCTGAAGGCCTCCGACAGGAATTGGGCGAAGCGGGCGAAGAGCTCCAGGAAGCGTTTAAGTACCATTTAAATCTTGATTTTGATCCACGCCAGATCGTCAATGAAGCGCAAGCACAGCAAATGGGTATTGCATACGGAAATCCTATCGTAAACGCGGCAAATCCCAAACACGGCACCCACGTAGCCGGAATCATCGCCGCCGATCGACGACCTGAATCCTCCATCCGGGGCATTGCCAAAAATGCAATACTCCTTCCACTGCGTGCTGTGCCCAATGGCGATGAACGCGATGAAGATGTGGCGTTGGCCATTAGGTACGCGGTAGATCAAGGCGCACGGGTAATTAATATGAGTTTCGGCAAGTCGCTTTCGCCAAATCGCGAATTAGTGGATGAAGCCATACAATATGCAGCCAGCAAAGATGTGCTGTTGATTCACGCTGCGGGTAACGATGGTGAAAACATCGACCGCGTCCCCAATTTTCCAAATGGTTCGCTCGGCAAAAAACATGCTTTACCAAATTGGATCACCGTAGGGGCGGCCGGTCAGATAGCCGACTCTTTGTACTTAGCCGATTTCTCGAATTACGGACGCAAACAAGTGGATTTAGTAGCACCAGGAATAGATATTTGGAGCTTGGCACCCGATAGCGCCTATGTAAAATATTCAGGCACGAGCATGGCAGCACCCGTGGTGTCGGGGATAGCTGTAGTGCTGAGGGGCGCTTATCCAACATTAAGTGCGAGTGAAATAAAGAAAATCATTTGTTTATCGGTTTCAGACTTAGGTAATTTAAAGGTTAATTATGCAGATGGTTTCGAGCCCCTCAAAAAAATAGTGCGCTGTCCGGGTACTCCATCGCTTTACAGAGCATTGGAAATCGCTGAGCAGCGACATGGAAAGAAATAACGCTGTGCCACTTTTTGCAAATTCAGACGTCAAGATAGCGGAAGTCACAAAACAGGTTTACTAAAGGTTATTGGTAAATTAAGTTATTGTTCCTTACCTTGTAGCGGTGTTTCAATCTATCTCAAATAAGAGTTTTGAAGTTCTGATGGTGGTCTTCGGATTGCATATAGGAGCCATAGCCACTGTTTCAGCTCAAACTGGCAACGAATCGGAGCTTACTAATTTCTCTTTGTCGGGTCTTTCAAATCACCGCTTTGTCGCTCCAGAGACCATCGTTTCATCTCAGTTTCTAAAGGATTCTACCTTAGTTCACGTATTCCATGAGTCAGCAAATAGTTGGGAGCTTTCAGAGCGCTTCATCTACGAGCACGATAACGCTGGGCGGCAAGTGGAGTCGAGAAGGAGTCTCCTGGCGGGGGGCGAATGGAAATTAAAATCCCGATGTACCCAAGCGTATGGAAACGGTTCGAACCCGGCTTATGAAAAACATCAGCTGTGGCTCCAGAACGAAGAACGCTGGCAAGATAGCCTACAAAGAAATTTTTCGTTCGATGGAAGAGATAGAATTGAAGAAGAATCCAACCATATATTTCAAAATGGCCAATGGAAACCACAAATTCTCACCACGTATAGTTACAATTTAGAATCCCTACTCATCAGCGAATTGACTGCTTATTGGGATCAATCCTATAGTCATTGGTTCAATCACCGTATCGTAAATTTTGAGTACGATGCCCAAAACGTCCTCACCCGTGAAGTGTCGCAATTATGGGACCAACTAACGCTCGAATGGGTCAATGAATCGAGCAGAGCTTATATTTATAACGACGACGATATGCTGGTATCTAGTGAGCGTCGAAATTGGGATAAATCACTCCTGACATGGGTATTGGTTAGCGTCATTTCCTTAGAATACAATGATGACGGTCAGATTAAAAACACAGAACATACGGCATTCTTTTCAAATGCCGGGCCGCTTTCTTCGCAGAACAATCTTACGAACTACGACGAATTTGGAAACGTCGATGAACTGGTTCAAGGATTTTGGAATAGCTCAGATGGAGACTGGGACTTCTATCAAAAGCAGAATCATTATTGGTCAATGCATACCATTGGCCGCAACTTGGACGGAGGCGAAGGCATCCACTGCACTTTCAACAATCCCTATTCGGCAGGTTTGCCTTGGTATTGCTCTTCCCTGAAGGAAAATGTGACCTATAACCTACGAGTTTTTGACCTACTCGGCAGAGCCTTTTTTGAAGATACCTTCTTGGGGCAGCATACTTTTAACATTTCTAGGCAGTTACCATCAGGTGTGTACATCGTACTAATTCAAGGCGGTTTCGATTACCACACCGAGAAGATCGTGATTCGGTAGATAGCGGCTCCGCACTTTTTCCCTAACTTTCGGACAAACTCTTTGCTATGAAACCTATCGAAGCAAATCCGGAAGCTTCGCCGCTTGTTTACACATCCTTGTCGGATAAATATACGTCCTTCCGAAAGCGAACAGAAGAGATCTGTGCGCCACTTTCTATTGAAGACCATGTGGTTCAACCCATAATCGATGTATCGCCGCCCAAGTGGCACCTGGCGCATAGTACATGGTTTTACGAGACATTTCTTTTGAAAGAATTCTTTCCCGATTACCAGTCGTACAATCCCGACTTTGATTTTCTTTTCAATAGCTACTATGAATCGTTGGGAGCGAAGATGATGCGCACGGATCGGGGAAACATTACAAGACCATCGGTATTGGAAGTAATGGCCTTTCGATCCTATGTAGATCAGCACGTGGTCGAATTACTTGAGCTGCACGATGATCAAGCCATCCACAATCTGGTTGAAATGGGTTTGCAACACGAGATGCAACACCAAGAGCTACTGTATTCTGATATCAAATACATCCTTGGGCATAATCCCACTTTCCCGGTTTATGATCAGGCTTGTAGGGTCGATAAGCAAATGGTTAGTGCCGAACCTGACTGGAAAGCAGTAAACGAAGGCATTTATCAAATCGGTTTTCAGGGCGATGGTTTTAGCTTCGATAATGAACATGGTCGGCACAAGGTATATCTCAATGCTTATGCTTTAGCCAATCGGCTCGTAACCTATGGCGAGTTTCTTGATTTTCTAGATTCAGGAGCCTACGAGCGATTTGAATACTGGCACGCCGAGGCTTGGAATTGGATCAAGGAGCAAGGAATTAAAGCGCCGCTATACATGCACCGTATAAATGGAGCTTGGCATCGATATACCTTGTCGGGTTTGAAAAAAGTCGATCCAAATGATGCCTTGATCCACGTTAGTTTCTACGAAGCTTCCGCCTACGCGTCATGGGCTGGTTACCGACTTCCAACTGAAGCTGAGTGGGAGGTAGCCGCCGGGCAATTTGAATGGGGAAAGGCTTGGGAATGGACCAATAGCGCTTACTTGGCCTATCCTGGCTTCAAAGCTCCAGAAGGCGCTCTTGGCGAGTACAACGGAAAATTTATGATCAACCAAATGGTACTCCGCGGAGCATCAGCTGCTACTAGCCCGAATCACAGCCGAGCCACTTATCGCAATTTTTTCCATCCCCATCTTCAATGGCAATTCACCGGTATTAGGCTAGCGAAAGACTTATGAGTTTTAAAGACGATGTTCGAACAGGTCTTACGGCTCCGAACAAACAAATTTCTTCTCGTTATTTTTATGATGCGGCTGGCGACAAGCTTTTTCAAGCCATCATGCATCTCCCAGAGTACTACCTCACGCGTAGCGAAATGGAGATCATGCAAAACAACGCGCTGAATATGATCCACGCTTTGGGCTGGGGCGAAGTGGAATTTGACTTAGTAGAGTTTGGTGCTGGCGATGGTTTAAAGTCCAAGGTTTTCATGAAAAGCCTATTGCAAAACACTTCTAAATTCCGGTATATCCCAATTGATATTTCGGCAGATGTCCTGGTCGATTTAAAGGCATCTTGCGAAGAAGAGCTTCCTGGTGTCGAAGTGGAACCTATCCACGCAGAGTATTTTCAAGCCCTGGATCAACTTGGCTCCAATAGCCACCGACCCAAATTAGTGTTGTTTTTGGGTTCAAGTATTGGGAATTTTCTGCACGATCGCAGTGTGCTATTTCTGAGCAACTTGCATAAATATCTCACCACCGACGACCGGATATTGATTGGTTTTGATCTCAAGAAAAATCCGAACACGATTTTGGCCGCTTACAACGATAGCCAGGGGGTAACCCGAGCTTTTAACGTCAATGTTCTCAAACGGATAAATCGCGAGTTGGAAGCAGATTTTGACCTGAATGCTTTTTCGCATTATCCTTTTTACGACCCTGAAACTGGGCTGGCGAAAAGCTATTTAGTGAGCGAAAAATCGCAGACTGTTGTCATCAAATCGCTTGATTTGGTAGTTGAGTTTAAGCCAGGCGAAATAATTCATACAGAGATCAGTCGGAAATACGATGAAGGTTCAATTCATCAAATTTTTAAAGAAGCATCGTTCGAAGTGGTTAAACATTTCTACGACTGCCGACATTACTTTGTAGACACTTTAGCTAAACCGAAATGAAAAAACAAGCCATTTGGAACGGAGCCGTAATTGCTGAAAGCGACCGCACCACATTAATTGAAAACAATCATTACTTCCCTGCCGATTCTATAAGCAAGGCGCACTTCTCACCGAGCGAGCTTCATACTACTTGCCCCTGGAAGGGGGTAGCTTCATATTACCACTTGGAAGTGGATGGTAAGCGCAATGAAAATGCGGCATGGTTCTATCCTGAAACGAAACCTGCCGCCGATGCTATAGAAGGCTATGTTGCCTTTTGGCGCGGTGTAGAAGTGGTAGACGCGGAATGATCAACTCGGGTCAAACCCAGTTTTTCTCCTTCCGTGACCATTAGCACGTAGGCTTCTTCGTAATTATTATGGATAGTGCCTTCTAATATGGCCTCACGGATGGTGTTCTTTATCTGGCCAACCTCCCGCGATGGGTTTATACCGAATGTACGCATGATGAGTTCGCCGCTAATGGGCGGCTGCCAATTGCGTACTCGATCCTTTTCTTCAATCTCAACGAGCTTTACTTTAACCTTCTCATAATTCTGCAAGTAACGTGTTACTTTTTCAGGGTTTTTAGAAGTAATATCGCATTTGCAGAGCAACATCAAGTCGTCGATGTCATCGCCAGCATCGAAGAGCAACCGACGGATGGCTGAATCTGTGGCAATCTCCTTAGTTAGAGCAATAGGTCGAAGATGCAGTGCCACTAACTTTTGGACGTATTTCATTTTGCCATCCAGGGGCAATTTCAGTCGGGCGAAAAGTTTGGGTGTCATTCGCGCTCCCTTGTCTTCATGCCCGTGAAAAGTCCACCCTTGATCGGGGTAAAACTTCTTGGTCTCAGGCTTGGCAATATCGTGGAGAATAGCAGCCCAACGGAGCCATAAATCGTCGCTGAGTCGAGCTACATTATCGAGTACTTCTAGTGTGTGGTAAAAATTGTCTTTATGACCCTTGCCACCCACATATTCCACTCCTTGCAGG
The DNA here is from genome assembly GCA_038321615.1 of Flavobacteriales bacterium. Lineage (GTDB taxonomy): Bacteria > Bacteroidota > Bacteroidia > Flavobacteriales_D > Cryomorphaceae > JBBQFC01. The sequence continues at coordinate 49,621 of JBBQFC010000011.1, forward strand.
GCGGTCATCTCTGGAAGAATACTCTGCAAAAGACCCGTATTAAACAGATGGATGAATCCCACAGAGGGCTGCGGTGAACTTATAATTTTATTTAATTCCACGCTGATTCGTTCCATGCTTACTATGGCGATCCGGTCTTTTTGCGAACGAATGGCATCCAACGATTGAGCTTCGATTGAAAAATTCAGTTGGGTTGCAAAGCGCACGGCTCGCATCATCCGAAGCGGGTCGTCGCTGTAAGTTATAATCGGATCGGTAGGCGTTCGTATTAACTTCCGTGCTAGGTCTCCCAATCCATCAAAAGGGTCAATCAATGCTCCAAAGTCAGAGCGGTTAAGAGAAAAAGCCATCGCGTTGATAGTGAAATCCCTCCGCAGTTGATCTTCTTGTAACGTTCCAGGACTCACAAAGGGCTTCCGGGAATCGGCACTGTAGCTTTCTTTTCTAGCACCAACAAATTCTAACTCCCAACCACCTACGCGCAGCATGGCTGTGCCGAAGGTTTTGAATACTTTTACTGTTCCGCTCTTGGTGGCTACGCTTACCGCTTCAGCAAAGGCAATTCCATCGCCAAGCACCACAATATCCACATCTTTGCTCGACTTATTGAGCACTTGGTCGCGCACAAAACCTCCTACTACATAGGCTTCCGCCCCCGTTTGCTCAGCCACTTGGGCTAAAGTTTGGAAAATGCGGTGATCGGGTAAGGCGGGTAGGGTACGGACGGGCATAAGCTAAAAGCCCGAAATCAGGAACGGACAATTTTTACTTCATTCTCAGCACCTAAGGAGATGATGGGAATGGTTTTGGTAACGTAGGTCCTGTTTGGGTCGGGCAAATTTAAGATATAATCTACCGCTTCCAAAACGACCGGCTCGCCTTCTTCGACAAGTCCTGCGGGGAAACCATCTTCGTCGATTAATGGCATAGCAGCCAATGGTATAGGCCATCGCCGCATCCATTGTACAGTGGTATCGTCTATCACTTTTCTTATCGCAAGTTGCCCCGCGTGGTTGAGCAATGATTTTGATATTTGCTGGCCACCACTGAGAAGCAGAATCAAAGGCTTGGTGGCGGTATCCATGAGATCCCACGCGATGGAAGGCACCGTCGAAACGACTTTATTTAGACGCGAATCAGAATCGATGAGCACGCTGTATTCCAATTCGTCAATTTCCGATTTTAAATTTATGAAACGCTTTGCCGCTTCTTCGTTTCTCCCGTCGAAGATTACGCAAAGCACATCGTCTATTGCCGTCAAAATCCATGCGCCGTCCTTCAATTTTGCAAGACATTCGGCAGGTTGAATTACGGGCGTGCTCATAGCAATTCTTCAACTTTAATGGTGTGCGCACAGTCGAAATGGCCTTTCGGGCACGATTTCTTGCCGTGAATTCCGCAAGGCCTGCACGCCATGATTTCTTTGGTTTGCACAATCTTCGAATTGGAGCTTAGTGGGCCAAATCCAAACTCGGGTATGGTGCTACAGTACACCGCCGTAGTAGGGGCGTTCACTGCCGAAGCCATGTGCATCGGCGCCGAGTCGTTCACATAATTCATCTTAGCGCCCTGCATTAAAGCAGCCGATTGAAGTAGGTTGAGCTCTCCGGCTAAGACGCGTGTTTTCGCATGGTGACCCGTATCTTTAATTCGGCTGCAAAGCTGCACATCGCCTGGAGCACCAATCAAATACACCTGCCTGTCGGGATGAAGCCGATCTATAAGTTCGACCCATTTTTCTTCCGGATATTGCTTGGTAAACCACACGGAAGCTGGCGCAATACAGACATAAGGCCCTTGTTGCAATGGTGCCACATGTAAAAAGTCATCGGCGGTAGGATAAAGCGCTGGCGCTTGGAAACTATCGTCGGTAAACCGCTCTATAAGTTTAAGATTGCGGTTCACCTCGTGCACATTTTGATCGACCACATGCGGATACTTGTATGTAAATCCGAAGGAAAAAGGATTCTGACTAAAACCAACCTTAATCTTGGCCTTGCTAGAAGTGGTAAGCAATCCCGATGAAGCAAAGCGTTGGAGATTTACCAGGAGATCGTAATTTTCTCGTCGCAGTTCGCGGGAGAGCTTGGCTAGTCCGTTGTACTTAGCATTCTCTTTGTCCCAAATGAGCACTTTATTGAGTTTCGGGTGCTCGCGCAAGAGGCCTTCATTGCCTTCACGCAGCAAGAAATCAATTTTCGAAGACGGAAAAAAGCGCTTGAGCTTTTCAATTAATGGCGTAGCCAAGATTACATCCCCTATAAATGCCGTTTGAATGATGAGAATTTTTTCCATTGATTATACGGCCACCTGATGAGCCCGTAGCGCATCATTGAGCGATGTTTTTAAATCTGTACTTGGCTTGCGTTCACCGATAATGAGCGCGCAGGGTACCTGATAATTTCCAGCAGGAAAAGACTTTGTGTAGCTCCCTGGTATCACCACCGCCCGTTCGGGCACGTAGCCACGGTATACCGTTTCTTCGGGTTTGGTAACGTCTATAATCCGAGTCGATTGGGTTAGAACTACATTTGCTCCAAGTACGGCTTCTTTGCCCACCCGAACACCTTCTACTACAATACACCGACTTCCGATAAATGCTCCGTCTTCCACAATAACGGGTGCGGCCTGAAGTGGCTCCAACACCCCGCCGATGCCTACACCTCCGCTCAGGTGAACGTTTTTGCCAATTTGGGCACAGCTTCCTACAGTTGCCCAAGTATCTACCATGGTACCACTGTCTACATAAGCACCAATGTTCACATAGCTCGGCATCATAATTACACCGCTGGCCAGATAAGCGCCATAACGGGCTGTGGCAGGAGGCACCACGCGGACCCCTTTTTCGGCATAACCTGTTTTCAAAGCCATTTTATCATGGTATTCGAAAGGATCGTGCTTTATAGTTTCCATTTTCCGCATGGGGAAATAGAGCACTACGGCTTGCTTCACCCAAGCGTTTACTTTCCACCCATCGCCATCTGGCTCTGCACATCGCAATTTGCCTTGATCTAATAATTCGATAACTTGCTCTATGTGCCTGCGGTAGCCTTCATCTTTCAATAGAGATCGATCGTTCCAAATGGCCTCAATGGCATCTTGGTGGTTCATTCCTAGAATTTTTTGCAAAGTTACACATCATCTTTAGACCCACAGAAGGCAAGAATCGACAGAACAAGGCTATTGAATTACGGTAAGTTTGGATTGATGAACAGCTGTGCCATCCCACAGGGATACGATGTACTGGCCTGGAGCTAAGCTATTCAACGAAAGATTGGACTGCCCAGCAGGAACTATTTTAGTAATCAATATCCGCCCAGCCATATCTTGCACGTATGCTTGGGTTTGCCGAGAGAGCGCCTCGAAACGTATTTCCCCACGGGTAGGATTGGGGTAAACCCTGAGATTAATTCGTGCAATATCCTGAAGACCGGTGGTATTCGAACAGGCCTGATCGATGCTTGCAAAAAATTCAAATACTTCTTGAAGTGCTGGTATTACGCAGGCTACGTGCGTTGCTCCCGGCATTACGTTTACCGCATCCACGTTGGCGCTGCCGTTTGCCTGCATAGTAGTCTCTGCGGTAATACTATTACCGAAGGCCACCTGCTCGTCTCCATCGCAATAATACATCCGTAAGGGAAAGGATGGATTCCAATCAAAATTATCATTGTCGGCCAAAGCCAATCTCAACGGGTGATTTAAATTATTTGTGAAGTTTTCTAGAACAGTATCCACCATTAATTCACTGATCGTATTGGGCAATAGCGCATTAACAGTTCCCATATCGTAGGTAGTTTGATCGGTGGTGAAATAAGACTCTACCAGTGATGCATAAGGCTCCTGAATTACGTCGCTCAGATTGGTATAGAGATTTCCATAAACATATTGGTAGCCAATAAGGAGATATACCACATAGCCAGGATTCGTGTAGGGTTCTTCACTCAGCAGAGTTTCAGTTTGCGATTCTGAAAGGGCATATGGGCCGCTGCATGGAGCGCCAGCTACAATATTCAATTCATCAAGCAAATTATTGTCTTGTGCATATTTCAGAGTAGCCATCGCTGCATGCCCTCCTTGCGAGTAGCCGGTAACGAAAACTTGTCCGTTCCCGGATACACCGTCGGAGAGTGTGGCTAAAAATTCGTGAACGGCAGGAATCATATCAAGCGTTGCTGTAGCTTGAGTTTCGGAATGGATATAAGGATGTATGCCGAGGTTATCGCCCAGGCCTAAATAATCGGGAGCAAAAACCACGTAGCCCGTGCTCGCCGCAACTTTGGTAATCAAGCCTTCAAAATTTTCTTCAGAAGGCACATCGTTTTGCCTTAGCACGGTGCCATGACAATAAGCCGCAATGGGATAGGAATTGCAAGTTGCGTTGGCCACAGGGAGTCCAACAGCCCCAGATGCTATGGTGGGTTGTCCGAAAGGATCTACCGTGTTGTAGGTTATTTTGTAGTACCGTACATCGTATAGCACAGGCAAGTTGGTGAAAGCACCAAGAAGAAACACGGGCGTAGTGCTTAGAAGTTCGCTTTCTACCAGCGATTGGCTTCGTGCCTGGAAGTGCACGGTGGTTGCCAAAAGGCAAAAAGAAGCAATGATCGTAAATTTTCGCATGATTTTTAGTAAAGTATTTGATCGGTTAAGTTACGTAAAGAAAGGCTGCATATATTTGGCCATGGCGAGAATTCTTTCTTTAGATTTTGGCGCAAAACGTTGTGGACTCGCCGAAACCGATGATTTACAGATTCTTGCAAGTCCACTTGACGCGGTACCTACCAAGGAACTTTTGACTTATTTGGAGCGTTACTTCCAGAAATATCTGGTCGAATTATTAGTCATCGGTTTACCGGTACGCGCAGATGGTAGCCTTTCGGAGATCGAAAGCGAAATCCAAAAATGCATTAAACAGTTGGAAAGAAAGTTTCCTCAACTACCTTTGGCGCGGCTTAACGAGCGCTACACTTCCAAATTGGCGCTCGATGCCATGATCCAAATGGGATCGACTAAAAAAGATCGACGCGTTAAGGGTAACATCGATAAAATCAGTGCCGCTTTGATCTTACAACAATACCTGGAAATTCAACGAAATACGCCTAAAACATGAGTGAAGAAAAAGACGACGACAAGAAGAAAGACAAGGAAGGTTCCTTGGGTCAACAGATAGAAAAACAATACGTAAAGGACCGGAAGGTTTTCCTTTGGGGTACTGTAAACGACGATAGCGCAAAATACGTTATCGACCGATTGCTCTACCTCGACCAAAAAGATCCAGGCAAAGATATCACGTTGATCATCAACAGCCCAGGCGGCTATGTCACTTCTGGATTTGCGATTTACGATGCCATGAAGAGTCTGAAGAGCGAAGTTTCCACTGTTTGCATGGGCTTAGCCGCATCTATGGGGAGCATCTTGCTATCTGGAGGAGCCAAAGGAAAGCGTTTTATTTATCCCTTGGCCAAAGTGATGATTCACCAGCCGAGCGGTGGTTCTCGCGGTACCTCGGCTGATATCGAAATTCAAGCCTTGGAAATACTCAAAACGAAAGAAATCGGAGCGCGTTTGTTAGCTGAAAATTGCGGCCAGGAATATGAGCGGGTTATGAAAGATTTCAACCGCGACTACTGGATGGACGCAGAAGAGAGCTTGGCATACGGAATTATAGATGGCATAATGAAGTAGGGGCAAGTGTCCCTAATTGGCCAGGTTTGATTCAAGCATATCGATTAAGCGAAACGCGATCCGGCGATTTATAGCGTGATCAAATTCGTCGCAATCATCCTCGTTTGGGCATGCTGTAAGAGGTCGAGATTCCCCGTATCCTTTACCCGATAAACGATTGGCGGAAATGCCGTGGCTCCTCAAATAGGTGATGGCCGATGCAATTCGCTTTTGCGAAAGTTCCAGATTGAAAAGGTCTGAACCCTTGGAGTCGGTATGCCCTTCCAGCTCTATGCGCACTTGCGGGTTGGCCTGTAGGATTTCTGCCAGTCCATCAAGTATTTCTGCTCCACTTTTAGGAATCTCTGCGCTGTTGAATTCATAGTTTACCACACCCAGCGCGAAAAGGTCTTTTTGCGATATACGCACACGCTTCTTGTATTCGTTGGTCAAGGTTATTACCCCGTCGTTGGCGCTGAGACGCACATAGGCATAACCGCCGTCTGCGCCTGGTTCGATGGTTTGAATTATTTCTCCCTTTTCGTTTAAGATGTAAACCGGACTATTCCCATCGGCTACTTCCGATTTAAAGGTATACCTATCGTCAGCACTTACAGACGCAAACTTAAACTGACCAGACATTGAAGTGTAGGTAGTGGCAATCTCGTCGCCATCACTGTTGAGCAATACTATTTTGAAACCACCCCCTTTGTCTACCTTTCCCGATATATTGAGCGAGAGTATACTCTCATCTAGGTTTGCCATTTCCGTGATATAGTAATCTTGAGGGGTTAATAGTTCGAAAACAAAACCATTGTTCGATGTTGCCGCTATTTCGCTGATCATCTTATCTTCGGAGTCGAAAAGCTGGAGGCTGCTGGATGCATCTAATTTAGCATCTGAAATTTCGATACGGTAAGTGTCATTTCCTTTAATATGCTTGAATTCGAAGTTGTTCTTCGCGTCCACCAAAACCCGGTCTATAACATCACCATAATCGTTCAGCAGTAATACTTCTTTTCCTGATAAAGAGGAAGTACTCTTAACATGTCCTTTTAACTTATCAAAGAAATTTTCGGGTACGGTCCAGCTTGCGCGAAATATCTGATTACTCACGTGTTCGCTGTTTCGGTTGGTCAACCAGATGGCTTCTCCCGGTCGAATTACCTGAAAACCAAAGTCGTCGTAAGGACCGTTAATGGGTAGTCCTAAATTTTTCTTGGTCTCTTGGCTTATATCATATGCGTAAAGGTCAAAACCCCCGAAACCAGCATATGGAACGTTCGACGAAAAGAAAAGGGTATCGCCCGAGCAGGTAGGCATAAGCTCGTGTGCAGAAGTGTTCACCACCATACCCAGATTTACTGGCGCTGACCAATCATCCCCGTTTAGCTTCATTTTCCAAATATCCATGCCTCCGAGTCCTCCTTCGCGATCGCTTGAAAAGTACAGCGTTTGATCGGTACTGTTGTAACTCGGAAATGCGTTATTGCAAGCACAGTCCATAAAAGGCAATTTACCCTTGAGTTTTCCATCCGTATTGAAGTATACCAGCTCATCGCGATACGCATCATCCTTATTGGAATAAGGTTGAGTTTTAACCACCGATATTATCATGCTCCCATCTGCCAAAGCCACCATACCATGGATATCTTCATATCCCGATTCTTCCAATTTCTTCTTTATTACAGCCAGTACAGGTTTGGCAAGCAAGTCTTCTGGCTGAAAAGTGGTGTAAGATCGACCTTGTCGCTTAATAGGGTAGTAGGTCGTAGGTCCTGGCTGTTCGTTAACTATTTTTGGGATGCTATCTTCCATCCAGGCGATCTTGATATTTTGTTTTTCGCCAATATTTTTCAACGGACTTATCGCTACTGGTTGAAATGCCCCCAAATCAGTTTTCAGATTTACCATGTGGTTCCATTCTCGCTGTATCTCTTCATTATTAGGATACTTTTCGGCAAGCGGAAGCAGGATTTTCTCCGCTTCAGCAAATTCGAAAAATGCTGCTTTTAATTTGGCAAGTGCTCTTAAAAAATCTGTGCTTTCGCAGTTTCTTAAACCACTGGTATGGGCCACGAGCGATGCCGCACGGTTGAAATCGCCTTCCTGCACCAGTTCTGATACCTGCGTACAATTAGAAGGATCGCTAACATCGGTCAACTGTAAGTCTAAGGATTGCGCCATCGATACAACGGCACTACCGAGCGAAAGCAATATAATTATCAGAGCTCTCAATAGTATCTTGGTTTGCGGTCTGCCGCCGGTAAAATCGATAAATCGCAGCCAATAAATATCTCATGCGATCCACTTTGATAAGCTGCGAGGTTATTCAAAGTCCAATCGTACGAATAGCCGAAATGAAACTTTTCGGAAATAAAAACCTGAGCCGTTCCTACCATTCCAAAGCCATGGCGATACGTGGTGGTAAGCCACACGCTGTTAGCGAATAGCGCGCTTAAACTCGCATCCACTTGCATGGGTCCGTCGACGGCGTAACGCACGAAGAAACCGGGTTTCAGGGCGAAATTCCGATTTAATTCATACACCTTTCCACCCATTAATTGCAGATGTGTGGACAACCGTGCGTCGCTTTCCGGCTGCTCGGATAAGTTTGGGTTGGAAATATTGTAAGCGCTGAAGCCTAAATAGCCTTTCGCTGTGCTATACATTACACCAAAATCGAAATTGGGAATCCATCTATTTGGTTCGATGGAATAAGCAATAGGTTCATTGCTGTCGCCATAGCTCAATTTATCCCAGTCAATCATGTAGTTGAGCATGCTACCTTGTAAGCCAAAGCTCAGCTTTTTCTTTCGGTTGAGCCTGATCGAATAGCTATAAGTTCCCGCAAGGGAAGTGGCTCTGCGAGCACCGATCACATCGTTTTGAAATTGCAGTCCGAGAGCCATGTTCTTAGCCCTAATGGGACCGTGAGCTGAAAAGTTTTGTGTTCGGGGAGATCCGTCAAAACCTACCCATTGCGCGCGATACCCGGCATTTATTGATAGGGCCTCTCTGTTGCCAGCATATGCGGGATTGACAATGAAAAGATTGAAAATGTACTGACTGTAAAGCGCGTGCTGCTGCGAATGTGCCCCAAAACTTGAAAAAACCATTAGAAAAAATAGAAATTTCTTCATCGTTTACCTGGTTAAATCAATGAAGCCTTTATGCACAACATCGACTATATTGGCTACGAAAAAATACGTGCCGTCGGGGAGGGGATTGCCCGATTGCGATTCTCCATGCCAAACCACGTTTGCATTGTCGTAACGTTCTCCGCTCCACACCAGATTCCCCCAGCGATTGAATATTTCAAAACGGTTCGCGGCAAATTCGGGGCGGAATATGTTTTCTACTTTCCACACATCGTTCACTCCATCACCATTCGGGCTGAAGGCTGTAAAGAAGGTCAGAAAACAGTCTCCATCGGGATCTGCAGGTATTACAAATTCTCTGGTTACAGAGCAAGTGGAACTGGAAACGGTAACGGTATAACCACCGGGAGCCAGTCGGTTCACACTTTCACCGGAAAGTCCGTTGCTCCAAAATACGGTATAGGGTGGTTCGCAGCCGATGATACTATTAACTTTTGCCCCACCATCAGTCGATGTGGCGCAAGATGCTATTCTGATTTTGAGTTCGAAATTTATTTCCGAAGAGACTGTAGGTTGATGGAACCCTTGGGTAATAATATAGCTTTCGGCGGAAGCAGTTTTTGCAACAGCCTCGCCTGTGGTAAACGAGAAGGTAGTATTTGGGGTTGAAATTGTGGCCCCATTGCTGCCTATTACTTGCCTACCAAGTACTACCTGACCTTGAAGGTCTGAACCGGTTACCAGATTCAGGAGTAGCAAGAAAGCCATTACAACTGCTTTCATCATACGAATACTACGTTTTAGGGTTAGGTTGGCATTGTTACTGATCGTCCTAATTTTCAACAAACCTTGACTTTTCAATATTTAATGCTTAACCGCCTTTCGATACGGAGCTTTCTGTCAAAAGGTTCGAAAGGTCAGTTTACAAGCGGCCTTGCTATGCCGGGCAATGCCAAATCAGAAGGGATAACCGATTGCGAAATTTAATACGGTGTTGTTTGTCCACCAAACAGGATCAATACTGTAGCTGTTCAATATCCAACGATCGCCTGCCGGGCGGTAGGGCACCCGCAAAGGAAACCCCCAATCGAAACGAATCAACACAAAATCAAAATCAAAACGGAACCCGATTCCCGTGTTGAAGGCCATTTCATCGACAAAGTCAACGAACTCAAATTTTCCCCCAGGCCTTGTTTCCGATTCGTTTTTCAGCCATACATTCCCAGCGTCGAAGAAGATTGCTATTTCTAAAATATTGCTCACTCTGGTTCGATTTTCGATATTGTATTCTATTTGAATATCGCCAGTTTGGTCGAAGAAGCTGTTGCCATCCTGTGATTGGTTAAGGTAAGTACCAGGACCAACAGATTGGGGTGGAAAACCTCTCAAAGAAGAAGCTCCCCCTACAAAAAATTGCTTAGAGAAGGGTAGGGCAGAGCTATTGAGATAAGGCAGGCCTATGCCCAATATTTGCCTTGTGGCGATCTCATTCTTCCGATTCCATTTGAAATAGGCTCGGAAATCGGTTTGGAATCGAAGGTATTGCGCTAGCGGAACCCCGAAAAAGGTGTATTGTCCAGCGTCATTTTTTTCGGCGTTGAATAGTTCATTGACTCCGAAAAGTACGTTGCCCATACTTTCTACTGTCCCCCCCGCAGCCCACCTAAAGAAGGAACCCCGCTTGGCTGCTGGCGCATATGAAAGGCTGTATGCTATACCGGCCAATACTTGATCGTCGAAACTCTCACGGGTGAGAATATTAGCATCGATCAATTCATCTAATCGACCGGAGGATTGAAGCAACCGCACGTAGTCGAAGGAAATGAGCCGGAGATCATTATACAGGTAATCGCCACTCAACCATTCATATCCGAAACTGGCTCCAAAACTGCTCTGCGCGTAGTAATCGGGCTGGTTGAAAAGGCGGTAGGCCAACCGGTATTTAGTGCTAGGCACATTGCCTTTGGTATAATCTTTCCGCAAGGGACCGCTTACACGTGGAATCAGCAAGTTTGCCTGCGTGTCAAATTCATATGATGCTAAACCTTTTCGGGGGCCAGTGAGTTGCACTTCATACCTACCCACCGTGGTAAAACGAAACTTTTCCGCCCCTCTGAAAATATTGCGGTTGAAATATTCTAATTGTAAACCGGGCCCCGTAAAATTAGTGGATGTTGTGCTAAGATTAAACTCCGCGCTAAGCGATTGTTTCGGTAGCGGATTGGCCAATAAAAAAGCTTTCAGTTCACGTTTTCCAGCGCTCGTATCGGCTTCATACCGAATACTTACGAAGTCGAATACGTCCAATTTATTGAGTTGGCGCAAGGTGCGTACTTCGTCTTGCCGCGAGTAGATCATTCCGGGTTGCAGCTCAAAGTATGGCTTCAGCTTGGAAGGTTTCAAGTAGAGCTTTTCGGGGTTAATTATCACTTTGATGCTGTCCGAATATAGGGTGTCAGGGTTCAGGCCTCCAGATATATCGATTGTGGCGCTTGCTAAGGTGAAACGGTCTAATGTGGCTGAAGGGATATTTTCCTTCAAGTTCAAATTCAGCTTTACGCGGTGGTTTAGATTGGAGCTATCGGCCTCGAAAAGAATGAATTGCGGGGCGAAATAGTAATATCCCAAGTCTCGAAAACCGTTAGCAAAATTATTTCGAGCGGTTTCGAGTCGTTCTTTTTGGAAGAGTTCGCCCGACTCGATGATCGGCTCTTTCAGGTGCTCCGCACGTATAATTTGGCAAGGGCCCAAAGGATCGACACAGATATTCAGAGAGTCAAACTGATAGGCCGGTCCTGGCATTACACTGTACAGCACGGACAAAGCATGCGCCGAACTATCAAGTTCATAGGCAACTTTGTTTCGGAAGAAACCATTTACATCGAGTGTACTCTCTATCAATCGAAGGTTCTTGTCCAGATCGACTTGTGAGAAATACGTTGGTTTTTTGCCAATCCTGTATTTCAAAAAGTGCTTAAACCCTTTTTTTTTATCGGGTTCTTTGGTGCTCAGATAAAACCAAGCCTTGGGTCGCATCCATAAAACACTTGGAGTCGGATCGGGTTTCAGCTTGTTATAAGCTTCATCGCGAATGCTTCGAGGCACTGTTTCTACCGTGCTATTATCGTAAGTTATTTCCGCACCATCGTAAAAGTATTCACCTTTGGGCAATAGTTTATTTGCGGTGCAAGCCGACAGCACCGAGATGCTTGCCAATAAGGCGATCATTTGAAGCTTTGACGCCAGATTCATTCCTCGGGCTTATGGAGGGTTTGATCTTCGCTCCCTTCTTCACGGTCATCTTCTTTTGGTTCTTCGGGTGTTTCCTTATCGGGAAGGGAAGGGATTACAGGATCAGCTTTAAGAAGGTACCGCCACTGGTCAAAATCGCGGTGGAAAAGTACACCAACTCCTGTTCGAGTAATTCTTCCCACCACAATATCTTCCAAATCTGTTTTACTATAAACCTTAAATCGATAGCGGCCGTCGTCTGTTATTTTGTATTCGATCACCACATTTGTCATAATATTATTGCTGCTGCTATTCGCTGCGCTCGATTCGAGCGCAACGGTGCTTCCAACACGCACTACGACGCGTTCGTCGAAAAACGATTTGGCCAAATCGATATTTAAGTCGGTATTCCCTTTGCCGGCTCCGCCGCCGTATGACTCTAAGTCAAAATTGAGGTCAACGCCAGCTACGAGTTTATTGCTCAGAGCATTGAGCTGGTTGGTTAAGATTTTGCTTGCACTGTTTCGCGCTTGATTGGCCACTAAATTATCACTTCCGCCACCGCCGGAGCTCAAAAAGGTATTAAATACCAGGAGAGCAACAACCTGCTTATTTCGATCATTTTCATTTTCATTTATTTGATTCAGCCTCGCTTCGACTGCACCGCCCAGCGCTCCTTTGCTCGCATCGGCAAGTCTTAATTCGAAATTAATTAGGGGATCGTTTAATTCTCCTTCTATTTTCATGGCGATTTCAAATGGTAGTTGCTGGCTAAGAGCTGCATTACCGCTGGTATTATTATCGCTCGAGAGTAAATTGCTAATGCCGGCCTTCGTTCTGTATGTGGCTTTGATATTGAGCGAGGCATCCATTGCATCGCCGTTCCAAATTATGACGCTTCCTTTATCAATGTCAAATTTCTTCTTGATTACATCGTAGAGCGTTAATTGGTAAAGTCCATCGGTCACTTCGTAAGTGCCATTTAGTTTTAGATTGCCGGCTCGGTCGTAATTTACAGCGAGTTTTCCGCCTCCCCGCACCGTGAGGTAATCGCCTGCCACCGTATCTACGATGACGGTGAACCGGGCCGCTTTATCAATTTCGAGTGCACCGCTGAAATCCAAAGTCTTCTCGAATATGTTGGTAATCGTTTTGTCCACTTTAGATCGAAGCAGGATCGGCGACAAGGAATCTGCGGATTGGTCTTCTTCGATCCAAACTAGCAGGTCCTCGCTGATTTCTTCGATGTCCGACTCGTCGTCGAGGGCGTAACTCAGATCGGTGCCTTGGGTAATTTTGAGTTTGCTGTCAACGCGAGGTGCGCTTAAATTTCCCTTCACAGAAATATCAGCATCTATAAAAACTTTACCAAAAAGCATAGGACTATTGGCGCGCTTCAAGTCGATGATTTGAAAATTATTGGCGTTTATATTTAGGTCGGCATCCTGTAAACTCAAATCATCGTGATTGATAAATCCATTTATTTTGAGTGCGTTTCCGGCCGAGTCGAGTAGGGTAAAGGTGTCGAACACCAATTTATCGGACTCTAATTTGACCTTTTCATTTTCAATACGGTATAAGGCTCCATTTGCTTTCGCTCGAAGACTAGCGTCGCGCAAGCGCACATCGCCAGTGTAAATGGGGTTATTTACGTTGCCGTTTAGGGCAAAATTTGCTTCAGCAATTCCCGAACTCTCACTTATGAAATCGCTGGCAATTAGGGGCAGAGCGTCCAGATTAAATTGGACTACCTTTCCTGAAAAATCAAGAATTTGGTCTGATGCGACCGTTTTTTGAGATCCGCTGAAATTGAAGTTCAGATCATCGCCCTTGCCATTCACGCTTGCAAAGGTGTAGTCTGGATCAGATTCAACTTCAAATGTTATTTTACCTAAATCAAAGCCTGCTACATCCAAATTAGTGAGTTGACCAGAGCCCTTGAGTTCGCCTTCGGGCAATGAAAGGACATTGGCCGAAAGCCGACCTTTAAGCGGATTGATAGGCGTGGCGAGAATCTGACCCAAATTAGCGAGATCAAACGCCTTTACATCAATTCTTAGCTCCTTGGGTTTGGAGTTGATTTCAATCGACTGCCCTTTCTGTGGTGTAGTGAACACCAAATCGTTCGATTGGGATTGAAAGTTCCATGTATTTGCTACACTATCGGTGGTCCAATCTTTGTCGGCCAGTTGCAGGGTATCGAGCTGCAAATAAGCCAGAGAGCGGTCTCCCGCTGCCTTGCGTTTTAGGTTCCCGAGAATTTTTAAATCGACCCCTTCGGTAAATGGATTATCGATCTCAAACCGTAGCCGCGAATTAAGTGCTGTACGCAAAGATGCTATGCTAATATTTTCGATAGCAAGGTTATCCACCGAGATATGTCCGATACGAGCATCAAATTGAATTCCTCGTGCGGCGGTCTTCGCCTTGATCTCTAGCGAATCGAGCTGATAGCTTCCGTAAACTATACCGGGTAGGTCGATCGCCGCTTCAAATTTATCTTTGGCCGCGTGGAGCACTAAGTAACCCGAACCGTCTTCTACGCGGGTAAGCTGGGGTAAAAGCAATTCGCGTAGTTCTGGATCGTCGGTAATTTTGAAATCGAGCTCCCAATATGCATTTCGCGTTTTAAGACTGTCCGCTTCGCCTGTGAGCAGGGTGAGCCAAGCATCTTGGATTTCACTCTGCGTGCCGTAGGCGATAGAACTTAAGTCGAATAAGCTACTTTTCAAATTTAAGCGTGTAGAGTCTTTTTCACTAAAGACAAAGGCCGCAGTGATGGGCTCTAAATCATAGCGACGATCGCCATTCACCAAAGTGATTTCTGAAAAGGATGCTGCTCCGCTTTGGGAACTATCAGCCAGTTGATAGTTGCCTTTTAATTTAAATGCGCCGCGGATGTCTTTTTCAGCTAATCCGAGCATACGCAAATCTACCCCTTCTACTACCGTTTCGAAATCTGCATAGATATCGGGGTCTATTCTTCCAAAGGCACTTACTGTAGCGACTAGAAAACTGTCGCGGACACTCGCATCGAGGCTGAATGAAGGGTATGTAAATTGACCACTTGCAGCAATATTTTGCACTTCTGTTTTTCCGTATTGAAAGGCTGTGATTGTCGCAACAGCCTTAACATCGGGTAAGGTGTCCTTTATATCGCTTACGGAAAGGAAAAGATCCAAATCGCTGCTGATATCTACGGCCGGGTCAATAAAGTGGGAAAGTACGAGCGAGTCGCTCAGGAGCTTCACAGTCATCGGGAATCGACCCGATTTTGCCAACAAGCCGTCGGCTAATAAATGTATCTCTCCATACCGGCTTGAAATATCGGCTTCGGCCTTCAGCTTATTCGATCGAAAAGAACCACTTCCGCGGAGATCAATGTTTTCGGGAATCGGCAGACTATCGAGCTCCATAAAGGCAAAAAGTCCTGTAAAGTCAGATTTTGAGAAGTCGATCGATAAGCTCGAAATAGTTACCATCTCTTTAAAATCTAAACTCGTAACGCCCTTGGCCACCAAAGATGTATTGCCTGTGGAAAGTCGGAACCGACTCAGATCGATTGCTTCACCGCGGGTGGATGCATCAACGATCAGTTCAGTCGATTGGTCGGGTAAGTAGCTGGCGATAGAGTCGATGGGCAGTATTGAACCGAGAAACCTGAGATCATTCACGTTTTCGAGTTTGGCCTTCGCATTTAGCCTGGCCTTCTGCACTTTGGCAGTTTCTACGAAGTTTTGGATACCCGCAAATCGAATATCAGCGGTTGCTTCTACAAAGCTCTTTCCACTTTTTACATAAAACTCGGGAATACTTAATCGCTTTGGGCTTAATGCAAATTCGGCGGAAACTTGATCGGGGATTTCGATGGCATTGAAATTTCCTTCGATCGATTTTAATTTAAGCGCATACAGAGAATCATTAACTATTAAATCTTCACTTTCCAAGGCAAAATCCTTCAGATCGACCAAAGACGTAGAACCTTCTCTATACAAAACAGTGATTTTGCTGAGGTCTATGCGATCAACGACTAAATCGATAGGGGCGAAAATGTCGTAGGTCATGGCGGTTTCTTCATTGCTTGGCTCAGCAAAACCGTCGAATCGCAAACCTTGAGCGCTCAGAGTGCTAATGCGATAGCTATTGCTCGCTACATCAACTTTGTCGCTTGCCATAGCCAACTCATCAATCGCTATCTTGTAAACTGCTGCCGAATCGGGCATTTCGATCTCGACCTTCACTTCAGCGAGCAATAAATTTTCGAGGGCAGTTTTGATCATCAACGGGGCTGATGAAAGGGTATCTGTCGCAAGCGTGGTATCGGCTGATGCCAACCGGTAAAATATTTCAGCTTTATTGAGTTCTAGTTCGCTTACTTCAAAAATCTGTTGCGTTAGGGATACATTTTCCCCAATTACCGTGGCAGATTGCAGCACTGCTTGGAGCGAATCGCCCATCCGATCGGATCCATAGCGCAAATCAATGGATTCTAATTGAACAAGATTGACTACCACCTCCCAACTAGCCGATGAGTCTGTTGCGGAAGCCGTAGTATCGCTCGTTGCGAATCCATCAACCACCCATTGATAGTTCCAAACTCCGGCTTGGTTCTCCCAAATACTTGCATCGAGTCCCGCCACCCGCAGACGATCAATTCGAATTTCATTCACAAAAAACTTCCGCCAACCCACGCTCACTTCAATTTTGTCCAAGCTCAACAATTTGATACCAGATTGATTGTAGAGTTTTATATTGCCCAAAGCAACGTAGCCAGGAAGCCGAAGGTCGATATCTTCAATTTTCAAAACACCCCCGGTTTTATCATTAAAGTAATTTTCCACTTTTCGAAGTGCAAAATCATGAACTACAGGAAGTTGTATAGCAATGGTTAATGCCACGAACAGAGCCAGTACGATACCTGCTATCCAGAGTATCCATTTTATGGCCATTGTGGCTATCCGTTTAACTTTCGACATTCAACAATAAAAGCTATTCAAAGGTATGCCTTTGTTTCTATCTCGGTTTTAATACATCTTTGCTCAGCGCAGTAATCGCGCCAAATTACGTGCGAAGTAAACAAGCCTTTCTGATCTTTTGCCTAAGCGTCGTGGCTTCCTTTTTCTACCATGGCTTCAATTGGCGCGCTTTGAGCGAATCGAATCCCGAAGGCTTACGGAAAGGCGTATCCGTAGCCACCGCCGACGATCCTTCATATCTCGCTCCTGTTGAGAATTTTATGGCAGGGAAAGGATGGCAAAGCAACGCCATAGGTAGGGCGGCGTGGCTCAGCCGAAGCCCCGGTTATGGAATGATCTATGGATTTTGGCGGCTTTTTCTTTCCGAAAAATCGGCGCTTGTTGCACTTATTCTTTTTCAAATTCTATTGTGGGCATTTGCGTTAACCAAAATTCCCAAAATCTTCCAGCATTTTACTGTTCCTTATGGATTCGGTGCAGCGATATTTATGGCTTGTTGGCCCGCTTTCGGCGGATTTTTATCCTACACGCTTACCGAAGGAGTGAGTCCTGCTCTCACGCTTTTATTGTTAAGTGCTACGATCTCTGCAAGCCCAAGAGATGTATGGTGGCGGGTAGCTCCAATCGGAGCAATGATTTTGCTTGTTCGACCAAGTCTTTTGCCCATCGCGCTGGTAGTACCGATTTTCCTGTTGCTTTCGCTACCCAAACTCCAAGTTTTAAAGTCGGCTGCGGCTTTACTGATTATACTTCTTCCACAGCTTGGATGGCAGGTGTATATTTCTGTTCGAGCAGGTCAATTGCAAAGCCTCCACCCGATTTATCAAACAGACGCGAATGATCTGTATAGGCCGCTGCACGGCGATATTTGGAACTTTCACAAATCTTGGGGTCAAGAAGGACACGCCTTTCACCGGCAGATGGAAGGTATATGGACAGCTGCTTCAACGGGTTCGTCAACCCGCGATGCTGCGGGCCGTGTAGTGGCCGAACTCCCTGTAAACGTTCAATCTTCAGTGGGCGAACAAGCCCTTCTGCACGCATACATTTCTTACGGCGAAATTCTCGGGCAGCAGCAACCTTTTGTAATCGAGCGGAGCCCCATACCTGGCCTATTAACTGGCGAAGGTGAGCTTTCACTGACTTTTCAAGATTTTACCCAAACCTATCGACGTGCTCACTGGTTCAATTTCGCAGTGTTTGTCCCAGCGAAAGTTTTTATCCGAATGTCGGCGCATTCCAATCTCAATCTCTATCTATTTCAAGGTTTCTGGCGGGGCAATTGGATGGTAGAAATTATTCGATTCCTCTCGTTTTGCTTCCATTTTGGAATTTTCTTGTTATTTCCTGTAGCTGCTTATTATTTGCGTCGGCAACGAATTATTCTATTGCTATCGGCATCTATTTTGGCCTACCAAGCTTATTTGATTTTTGTGCAGCGAGGTATCGAAGAAAGGTACACAGCGGCCATTTTCCCAATAATGGCGATTTTGGTCATTATCGCCATCTCGAGCTTAGTGAAAAATCTAAGGTTAAAGCATTTCAAAGATTAAATTTGGCTGGATGAATGAACTCCAATCTATAGCTGTTTTCTGCGCTTCGAGCGCTGGTAAGGAACCAAAGTATCTAGCCTTAGCCGCCGCAATTGGTCGCCAATTGGCGGAAGCAAAACTTACCGTAGTGTATGGTGGCTCTCGCAACGGTATGATGGGCGCTTTGGCCGACGGCGCCATCGCCGCAGGTGGAGCGGTGAT
Organism: Flavobacteriales bacterium; assembly: GCA_038321615.1. Lineage (GTDB taxonomy): Bacteria > Bacteroidota > Bacteroidia > Flavobacteriales_D > Cryomorphaceae > JBBQFC01. Next base: position 68,350 of record JBBQFC010000011.1, read on the forward strand.
CGGAGTAATTCCTGAACTTTTGGGTGGTAGAGAAATAGCCCATACCGGCCTTACGCGCTTGGACCGTGTAAGCGATATGCACGAGCGCAAAATGTGTATGCATGGCTTGAGCGACGCTGTGCTTGCACTTCCAGGCGGATTTGGCACACTCGATGAGCTGGTGGAAATGATCACTTGGCGACAAATGGATATGCACCAAAAGCCAATAGCACTTCTCAATGCATTCGGATATTTCGATAGTCTTTTAGCCTTTTTTGAGCATGCGCGTGGCGAGGGTCTCATCCGCGATCGAGATTATCCAATTTTTTTCGCTTCTGCCGATTTTGATGAAATTCTGCTGCACTTTAAGCATGCCGTAGTCTAGCGAATATGGATTGATATCAAATGGTTTACCCTTCAATCCATTTCTGTAAATCATCTTTAGTCCTAAATAGGTTTCCTGAACTTCCTACCCGCACTAAGGCTGATTCAAAAGGAATGGTGCCATTCGGTTTGAGAACGTGAGTGAGCTTGGTGCTTATTTTTGGTAAGCTTCGGCCTCAGTTCCTGATTTCGAAGCACGAGTAGGCCAGGGGCCTATTCCAATTTAAAATGCGAGAATTCTTTTAATTGATTCTTGTTTTAGATTCTTACTTCAAAAGTTCTTTTCTTATCTCATTAAATCTTGCCTTTTTTGATTCATCGACCACCGGGAACTTGAGATCCATATTTGATATGGTGTCGCGGATAATCATAGAAACCAAGGCGCGCATCTTCCATTTATCGTCGGCGGGAATCACATACCAAGGCGACTCGGGAGTGGAAGTGGCTCGAATCGCTTCTTCAAAGGCCTGCATGTATTTTGGCCAAAGCGCACGCTCCTTCATATCTCCTTCCGAAAATTTCCACAGCTTGTCGGGTTCGTTCAGCCGATCCAGGAATCGATTTTTTTGTTCTTCCTGAGATACATGGAGGAAGAATTTTAAGATAGTCGTACCGCTTCGCGTCAAGTGCGCTTCCATATTGTTAACATCCGTGTATCGGCCATACCAAAAGGATTGATCAAAATTATAGGTGGGTAGGGGGCGGGCTGCCAAAAATTCAGGATGCACCTTTACCACCAATACTTCCTCGTAATAAGACCGATTAAAGATTCCAATTTTCCCGCGCTCGGGCATCCGCTTCGTATAGCGCCAAAGCCAATTGTGTTCCAACTCTTCCGTGTTTGGAGCTTTAAAGCTATTTACAGTGACACCTTGCGGATTCACGCCGGACATTACATGCTTGATGGTGCTGTCTTTTCCAGCCGCATCCATGGCTTGGAGTACAATCAATATCGATCGCTTATCGCTGGCCCATAGCAGTTCTTGAGCTTCTTTCAAGCTTTCTAAATTGGATTTCAAGTAATTTTTGAGCCCTTTTTTGAGTCCCTTTGCTTCAGCATCCTGCATTTTAGGTGTTCCTTCCCACTTGGTCTTGGCTTCGCTTATGCGAAACGAATCGTTGGTTACCTTGAATTGGTTTATAATTTCAGCGCTTTGGGAATTAAGAATCATAGTGAGATTTTAGAGCTATTTGATTAAGAGTTGATTGCCGCGAAAAATACGTAATTCTCAGAACGATAATTTTTTGATTCCTATTTTGATAGATGAAACGTATACCAACTGGAGATTTTTGGTGGTTTTTGAAATTCCAGGCTGTTTAATGCTTTTAACCGGACATGGTAAGAGTTTCGATTCGAAATTTACCTTTGTTCGTTTATGAGCAGCGCCAGAAAGTCTTTGTTCGTTTGTCTGGTTCTACTGGCCGGGCTGAAGGGTGCGGTGCAGGCTCAAGGAGATTTTACACTCTGGGCAGATTTTGATTATCGCACCTACGTGAAGCCGCGATTGTGGCTTGGAGGCGACGCTGGCTTTCGAGGTGTTTTTGATGCTGGCAACGGAATTACCATTTATGCACGACCCACAATAAATTATAGATTTAGTCCCATAATCAACGTTGGCGGTGGTATAGCCGGTTTCAATACGTTTTCTCATCTCGACAACCTATTCGAGTTTCGGGGTTTCCAGACCCTGAACTGCAATTGGCCGAAAGGCAAATTTTTTAAGTATCAAAGCAGATTGCAGGTGGAAGAACGGGGTTTCTATAGATCTTCCGACCTTGAAGGGGGTGATAACTCTTCATTCCGGTCGGTGCGTGTCAGGATTCAACTTGGACTTACGAGTGTATATTTCAATCTTTCGGATGATATAAAAAATGTTTATTTCACAGGCTCTGTCGAAATGTTTGCTTCTTCGCGTGGGGCTAAAGAAAATGTTTTTGTGAATCAATACCGCGCAGTAGGCGGGTTTGGCCAATTACTCAGCAGTGGTTGGAGATATGAAGTAGATTTTATAGGTCAGTTTTCCAGGTCGACTGTAGCTCAATTGTTTGATCAAAACTCCTTTATTATGAGGACTCGGATATTTTTGTTGAAGAAGGAATCTTCATAAAGTATATCCAATCCAAAACAACATGC
>JBBQFC010000012.1:0-68188 GCA_038321615.1 Flavobacteriales bacterium
CGAAAGTTCTCCCTGCAAGATGCTTCTGTAGGGAACTGTTCTGCAAATTCTAAAATGTTCATATCCATTGATTTGAACCAAAAGTATACGGGCAGGTCGTAACCTATTTACGTTGTGGTAACTTTACGGACAATCATATAAATTTATATTTCAATTCATCTATCCGATTATGCTCACCGCATTTCATTTAAATTCCGCAGAAGATTTGAATAATGATATTGTGAATGCCATAAAAGAGGCCTTCAAATCGAACCCAATTATTATTACAGTCGAAGTAGATGTGAGAGAGCCATAACTTAATGAGGGGCAAGCTAAAATTTTGGATGAACGAGTAGCGGAACACAAAGCTGACTATTTGACGGACGAAGAATCAATCGCCCTTTTGAAGGAAAAATATAGCTTTTAAAATCCAAATTTCCCCAGGCGCTCAAAGGAAATTGAAGCGGCAATTGAATATTACGGCGTGAGAAATCTAAAAGCCGCTGAGATGTTCATCAACAATTTGGGGTCTAGCCACCAAGCCTTAGAAATAAATCCATATTTCGAAGTTAGATATAGACATATACGATCATTGAAAATTAAGGATTTTCCTTGTTCGATCTATTTCGTAGTCCGTGACGGTATCGATCTAGTTGAAGTATTGGCATGCTTTCACAACAAACGAAACCCGAAGCGAAGGCCGTAATCTTCAATTTGTGAGTAAAAAAAGGGCTCTCATGCCAACCCCCGAGGTATCTCGCACACTGGTATCGGTAGCATTTTATGCTTATTCAGTTCGTGCATCCATCGGTATATCGTCAAAGCTTCTTGCTCGCGGGTGCTTAATTTGCTTTCGTCGCCCGAGAACTCCATTGCCCATTCCAGCTCGGGATAGCTCGCCCCTATTTGCTCTTCATCCGTGCGGCTGTCGCCCCAGAGGCCGTCGGTAGGTGGGGCAATCATTATCTCTTCCGTGATACCGAGCTCCTTGCCCAGAGCATAAACTTCCGTTTTGGTGAGGTCGGCTATGGGGCTTAAATCCACGCCGCCATCACCGTACTTGGTGTAGAAACCAACACCAAAATCTTCTACTTTATTACCCGTGCCTGCAACGAGTAATCCGTGCGCTCCGGCAAAATAGTAGAGTGTGGTCATTCGCAAGCGTGCGCGTGTATTCACCAAGCTGAAATCATGCCGTTCGGTGTCAGGATTGTCAGGTAGTACGGATATAAATTGGTCGAAGACGGTGGTAAGAGCTACCCTTTCCAACTTCACATTTGGGTGCTTTTCACGAAGCTGAACCACATGTTTAACGGCTCGGTTCACTTGGTCGGGGTTTTGATGAATTGGCATTTCCAAGCACCACGTTTCAAGGCCCGTGAGCGCACAAAGGGCGGAGGTGACTGCGGAATCTATACCGCCCGAAACGCCCACCACGAAACCTACGCAATTGGCATCATTGGCGTAGTCGCGGAGCCAATTTACAATATGGTCTTTAACCTTGGAAGTGTCCATTTGGGGTGTTTTTAAAAGAAACCATCTAGCCGAAAGCTTGTTTAGAAATAAACACCCAAATTGACCGCGAAAAAGGAAAGTTGGGCTTTTACATTGCTATTGTCTGCATCAGCCACTTTCTCTCTGAAATCCTTAGCCAGGACATTATTCAAACCGTTATTAAATTCCACACCACCATAAAGGCGGGTGTTTCCCGAGATACTATACTCCAAACCGACCTCAAGGTGGAGACCCGCCCTGAATAAATTAAAATCATTCGTGGCATCCACGTCGTTCATGGCCGATACTGCGCCGCCCAAAATAGGCTCTTCCTCGTAATCTTTTGTCGCCCGTATGTTGAAGCCTGCATCAAAACCAACACGGAAGAAATAATTCACATATCCGATTTCATTTGTGCGAAGCATAATATTAGCCGGAATGGTGAGGTAGTTAGCCCGGAATTCGGTTGTGCGCTGAGTAATTACATCTTGTATTTCTTCTCTCTTGTAGGTCAGCGTGCCTCCCAGATTATCCATAAACAGACCCGTACTGAAGTAATAATTCCCATTGTCATTGATTCGAAAATCGACATTCAGACCGTATCGAATGTTAAGGCGGGTGCCGTCGGGTTCTAATTTCCCGGCAGACCCAGATGAGCCAAACCAAGACAATAAGGGTGAAAGTTCTATGCCCAGACGCACTGCGGATGTGTTGCCCTGTTGAATAGCTGCCGGCGGGGCGATTGGCAGAGGTGCGGCAGGTTCCGTTTGAGCTAAGACCCAAAAGTTGCACAAAGCAAATACGGTGAGCAGGCTAATCTTTTTCATTAGTTTTGGATTATTATTCGGTGTCAAATTTACTCTTTTTCAAATATGCGCAAAGCGCGTCAGGCATGCTGGTTAGCAGCGATTACAGTCTGCTTTTCCTGTAGCGAGAATCGCTGGGAAAGTGACACGAAATCAATTGATTACAGGCCATCGTTCGTTCGCTTAGACCATATGGTTTTCGACCCTTCGCACACGCCATCCTTGGCTGAATTCTATCGCAATCGACCTGAGATAGTCAATGCATACACCTTCGACATTATGCAAATTGCTCCTTACGGCAATGCCATGACTCAAACCTTGCTCGATGGTTTCCACACCGATCCCAATTGGCAGGAAATGCAAGCTATTGTTGATCAAACTTTCCCCGATCTCAAAAAGGAAGAAGCCGAGCTTGGATCGGCGTTGAAGCGTTACGCCGTGTTTTTTGACCGATCCGATCTTCCTTTGTTGGTAGCTTATAACTCGGGTTTCAACTATGGAGTTTATCCCGATTCGACTTGGCTCGGAATAGGCCTGGAGTGGTATTGCGGTGGCGACAACGCCGTGGTGAAGCGCTTGCCGCCCGATCTTTTCCCTCAATACAAACGCCAAAACATGGCTTCAGAATATCTCGTCCCAAACGCCATTACGGGTTGGATATCGGTAAAAATGGAGCGTAAGTTTCAGGGAAATCGCCTCCTTGATTATATGATCTTTGCCGGAAAGGCGCGCTACACGGCTGAAGTCTTGCTCGAAAGCCGACCCACCGCCAACATTTTTAATTACTCCGAAAAAGAGATGGCGTTTTGTATAGAAAATGAGTTCAAAATGTGGGATTTCATCGTCGGCAAGGACTTGCTTTTCACCACCGACTTAAAAATGATCAATCAATTCACCGGCGATGGACCCTTTACGCCAGGTATGCCACCCGAATCGCCGGGAGGCGTGGCCAATTGGTTGGGCTACCGCATGGTGAACGCCTACATGGAAGCAAAAAAAGATAAAACCCTTCTCCAACTTTGGGATTCAAAAGAAGCTCAGGAGATTTTGAAATATTACAAGCCGAAGAAATGAAAACCGAAATATTCAAACAAACCAAAATAGAACTCAACGTCGGTCTCGACGAAAACCACGTGCCAGTAGAAATGGCCTGGAAAGCCAGCGATGGCGGGGGCGAAGGGACGTGCAAAGCGGCAATGTTAGCCCTTTGGGACCATGCTGAATCGAACACCATGCGCATCGATCTATGGGACAAGGAGATGAGCGTTTATGACATGCAACGCTTCTTTCACCAAACGTTTGCCACCATGGCCGATACGTATGATAGGGCAACCGGTCAAAAAGAAATTGGAAGCCACATTCGCGCTTTCGCCGATGAGTTTGGTAAGAAAACGGGGATTCTGTAATTGGAAATTCAGAATTCAGAATTCAGAATTTTCAATTCTCCATTCTGAATGCTTTGTTTGTCTGCTCAATAAATGCGGCCAAATCATCTCGCCCTTCGCTCAGCGATGCCGATGTTAAAAATTGCATAGGCGTTTCTTCCCAACTTTCGAGCATCTTCTCGTTGTACGCATCAATATTTCGCTGCAAAGCCATCGGCTTGAGTTTATCGATCTTCGTAAAAACGATGCAGAACGGGATCGATCGCTTGGCCATCCACTCCATTAAATCCAAGTCGATCGCTTGTGCCTCGTGCCGCGAATCTATCAACATGAATACGCACATCAGATTTTCCCTTTTTTCGAGGTAGGGGTACATCAGCTTTTGGAAGCTCGCCTTGAGGGTCTTCGACACCCTGGCGTATCCGAATCCGGGCAAATCCACAAGATACCATTGCGGCCCCTTGGCAGGTGGCCGCTCGATACTAAAGTGATTGATCAACTGGGTTTTCCCGGGTCTTCCAGATGTTTTCGCCAAGTCCTTACGGCCTACCAGCATATTGATCAAGGAAGATTTCCCGACGTTGCTCCTTCCCACAAAGGCGTACTCGGGCAGGGCGGGAGCCGGGCATTCCGACATGCGCGTGCTGCTCTTCATAAACTCCGCTCGCAAGTGAATAGTAGGTTCCATATCGCTAGGCCTTTTCGCCAAAGCGCTTCTCAAGCCACTGGTCGAGCAGGGTATTAAAAGTGTTGGGGTGCTCCATCATTGGCGCGTGGCCGCATTTATCAATCCAGAATAGCTCCGAATCGGGTAACTTTTCCTGAAACTCATCCGCTACTTCGGGCGGCGTAATGGTATCGTCCTTGCCCCAAATTAGGCAAACGGGCATCTTAAAATCGCCCAGGTCGTTGCGCATATTATGCCGTATCGCCGATTTGGCCAAAGCCAATACCTTAATAAGTTTGGTGCGGTCCTGGATTAGATCGAAAGTCAAATCGACTAGTTCATCCGTTACCATTTCGGGGTCGTAAAAGGTTACTGCAATCTTTTTCCGAATGTATTCTTTATCATCGCGGCGCGGAAAACTTCCCCCAAAGGCATTCTCATACAGGCCGGAGCTGCCCGTTAAGATCATCGCTTTTACCTTTTCGGGATGCGATTTGGCGGTGACCAATGCCACGTGCCCACCTAAGGAATTTCCCAAAAGGAAAATGTCGTCGAGCTTTTTATGCTCGATAAACTCCACGATAAATTTGGAAAGCGATTTTACGCCGGTCTTCAACAGGGGCAAATCGTATAGCGGCATCATTGGCACCAATACCCGATGCGTTTTTGAAAAGTGATTGATCACTCCTTCAAAATTGCTCAAGGCTCCAAATAACCCGTGAAGTACGAGCAAGGTCGGTCCGGTACCCTTGTCGATGAATTTAAACTTGCCTTCTTCTTGTAATTCGATCTTCATAATTATATGCGCCAAATATAAGTTTTTCTCTCCGCCGCAATAGGCTATTCGAAAAGGAGATTGCAGCAATTCACCGTTTTAACCACCTCACCGAGGCACGATGAAGAGTCTCCATTTCAAGGGCTCAAAAAAATCAATTGCCAGCAATAAAAAGATTGAAAACGCGATTTTTATGAACAAAGTGGTAAATAATGGGAGATTGTGGGTGAAAGTGGTAAACAATTTCTACTTTAGCACTTGGGAAAAATCCGGATATGCTCAACCTTTTAGGAGAATACGATTGCAAGCTGGACGCCAAGGGGCGACTGATGTTTCCTGCGGGTTTGAAAAAACAATTGCAGGACGTTTTGCATGAAGGTTTTGTGCTGAACCGCGATTTATTTGGCCCTTGCCTGGTGCTTTATCCGCAAAAACAGTGGGATGAAGTGTCGGCTGAGATCAATAAGCTCAATCGGTTTGTGGGAAAGAATGTCATGTTCATTCGCAAATTTAACAATGGAGCTACTCCTGTGGAACTCGATGCAGCCGGACGATTATTAGTGCCAGCACCGCTTTTGGAGCATGCCAATCTCAATAAAGATGTGAAGGTGGCAGGCAATGGCGACCGAATTGAGATATGGGCGAAAGCCGCCTACGAGGCTATGCTGAATGAAGATGTAGATATGGCGAAGTTGGCTGAAGAAGTGATGGGTAATCGCTCCAAGGGCGATGACGAATAATATGTACCACAGCCCGGTATTGCTCCGGGAGAGTGTGGACGGATTGCTAACAGAATTAAATGGCATCTATGTAGATGTCACCTTCGGCGGTGGAGGGCATAGCCGCGATGTTCTTTCAAATCTCGGTCCAAATGGGCGCTTAATTGGTTTCGATCAAGACCCAGACGCTGCCGGCAACGTGCCCGATGATAAACGGTTTGCATTGGTTCCCAGCAACTTCAGGTTTATTTCAAACCATCTGCGCTTTTACGGCATACCAAAGGTCAATGGAATTCTCGCCGACTTGGGGGTTTCATCGCATCAATTCGACAGTGCCGACCGCGGGTTTTCGATCCGCAATGAAGCGAAGCTCGATATGCGGATGAATCAGCAGGAAAGTCGATCGGCCTATCAGGTAGTGAATGAAACGAGTGAAGAAGATTTGATCCGGATTTTCCGGCTCTACGGCGAATTATCGGAAGCGCGAAAGATAGCTTGGCGCATAGTGCAAGAGCGGGTCAAGGCGCCTATTGTAAATACCACTGATTTGGTACGGCTGGTTGAAACGCTCGTGATACCGCCAAAACGCAATCAATTTAATGCGCGGATTTTTCAAGCCCTCCGCATTGAAGTAAATGGCGAAATGGATGCGCTGCAGGAATTGCTACAGCAATCTGTAAGCCTGCTCGCTGAAGGCGGCCGATTGGTAGTAATTACCTACCACTCGCTCGAAGATAGAATGGTGAAGCGCTTTATGCAGAGCGGCAATATGGACGGAGAATTGAAAAAAGATTTTTACGGCAATCCCCTTAGGCCATTTACTCCAGCCAAAGGGATGCCGATAGTACCGGCAGAAGCCGAGATTGAACAAAATAACCGCGCAAGAAGCGCCAAACTTAGAATAGCTACACGAAATGGCTAACCGAATGATCAAAAAGGTAAGCACCGACGAAACCAAGCCAAAAGCGGGTATCGGCAAAGGTCTGTCCGCTTTGATCAGTGGTCGATTCCTGACCCGCCAATACGTGCAGGAGAATTTACTCTTCATTGTGTTTTTAGTCGCTGTGATGGTAGCTTATATTGGCTACGGTTATTTCGCCGAGCAAAACTCCAAGATGCTCGTTGCTGCCGAATCAGCCCTGGCAGAAGAGAAGGCCACCAATCTTTCACTGGTAGCGCGGCTCGACCAACTAAAAAAGCAATCGCATGTGGCGCAGTCCTTTCAACATATTGGCTTGGTAGAGTCGCTGCGCCCGCCCTACATCATTCGAGTCGAAGAAGGCGATCTGGATCCAAAAAAGGAGAGGAAATAACATGGATCGCAATCGACTCTTCACACGCGCTTATGTACTTTTCGCAGCATTTGCCATCGGCGCTATATGCATCGCGGGTAAGATCCTACACATTCAATTTATCGACGGAGCAAAGTGGCAAACAAAGGTGGCTCACCTTACCACAGAGCTTCGCGAAATACCAGCTACGCGCGGCAATATTTACGCTGATAGCGGCGATCTCTTAGCCACATCGGTCCCCATATACGAGATACGTATGGATCTGAAGGCCGAAGGACTCGACGCAGCCGATTTCAATGCAAATATCGACTCCCTTTGCATCGAGCTAAGCGGCCTTTTCGGCGATCGAACCGCTGCCCAATACCGCGATCGATTGGTAACCGCCAGGAAAGCAGGTAACCGTTATTACTTGGTGAAGAACAATGTAGATTTCGATCAAGCTCGCCAAACGGAGAAGTTTCATCTCTTCCGTCGTGGGCGTTTCAAAAGTGGAGTGATTTACGAAAAGCAAAACAAGCGCATTCAGCCGCTTGGCGATATTGCTTCGCGCACTATTGGCTATAGCCGCCCAGGTATTCAACCCGTGGGTTTGGAAGGAAGTTACGACGATTTGCTCGGCGGCCGACCAGGTCAGCGCTACGAGAAGCGATTGGCCGGTGGGGTTTGGATGCCCATTAACAATTCGAATGAAGTAGATCCGGAAGATGGTTGCGATATCTACAGCACTATCGATGTGAATATTCAAGACGTCGCCAATTCGGCATTGCGTAAGCAATTGAAAAAACACAATGCACGCCACGGATGCGCCATCCTAATGGAAGTTAAAACGGGCTATATCAAGGCCATCGCTAACTTGAGCTTATCGGGCGATAGCACGTACACCGAGTCTTACAACTACGCGGTGGGTGAAGCTACAGAACCTGGTTCTACCTTCAAACTGGCTTCGATGATGGCGGCTTTTGAAGATGGGAAACTCACCATTCACGACTCCGTTGATACCAAGAATGGAACGCACCGATTCTACGATCGCATTATGCGCGACAGCAATCACGAAGGGTACGGAAAGGTAGATGTGCTCACCGCATTTCAGAAATCTTCGAATGTAGGTATCTCTCGCCTCATCAACGATCAATATGCCGCCGACCCCGAGCAGTTTATCTCTCGCTTACGCAAAATGGGCTTGGGGCAACCCCTTGGTATTGAGCTCCCCGGCGAAGGGAAGCCCCAGCTAAAGTCGCCTACGGATCCAAGTTGGAGCGGAGTAACGCTGCCGTGGATGAGCATTGGTTATGAACTATTGATGACGCCGCTGCAAATACTCACCTTTTACAATGCTGTGGCCAACAATGGGGTGATGATGCGCCCGCTATTCGTAAGCGAAGTGAGAAAGAATGGTAAGCTGATCGAGAAGATCGACCCACAAGTCATCAACCCATCTATCGCGTCGCGCAGCACCATTGAGCAAGCCCGCCAAATGCTCGAAAGCGTGGTTTCGGAAGGTGGTACCGCTTCTAATCTCCGATTTGGAGCTTATTCCATCGCCGGTAAAACAGGTACCGCTCAGATAGCTAATGCCCAGTATGGCTATAAATACGATCAGGCGGTCAGCTACCAAGCTTCTTTTGTGGGCTATTTCCCTAGTGAAGCTCCGGAATATGCGTGCATTGTGGTGGTAAACGGCCCTTCTAATAATGTGTACTACGGCAATCAAGTGGCTGGTCCGGTTTTTAAGGAAATTGCCGATAAAGTCTATGCCCAGCGCTTCGATTTAATCAAATCGCAGGAGCTGCCACACACCCATACTGCTTTGCACGTGCCCATTTCTAAAGCTGGTAATGTGGAAGATTTACGTGCCATTTTCAAAACGCTTCGCGTGCCTTATGAAGAGGTAGGACAGCAATTGGACTGGGTTAGCACTACATCGCAAGTCGATTCGGTGGTGATAAGCCCGCGCAGCATTAAGGAAGGACTCGTTCCAAATGTGTTGGGTATGAGCTTACGCGATGGGCTGTACGTGCTTGAGCAAATGGGACTGGAAGTGCGAATTTCTGGAAAAGGGATGATAGCGCGTCAAAGCATTTTGCCCGGTTCTACTGTTCGCAAAGGACAAATAATAATGATCGAATTGACCTAATGGCCATGAAACTGCTGAAAGACATATTGTACCAAGTCCGCATACAGTCGGTGAATGGCACTACCAACGCAGCTATTCAGCAGATAGCTTTTGATTCGAGAAAGGTTTCGAGCTTTTCGCTATTCGTAGCGATAAAAGGTAGCCTAAGCGATGGGCATGAATTTATAGACACGGCTATAGCGGCGGGCGCCGCAGCAGTGGTTTGCGAAGTGCTTCCGCAAAAACTTGTGAACGATATTACCTACGTGCAAGTGGACGATAGCCACGAAGCACTTGGTATGATGGCCGCCAATTTCTTCGACCATCCTTCGCAAGCCCTGAAATTAGTGGGGGTTACCGGCACCAATGGTAAGACCACGTGCGCTACGATGCTCTACCAGTTGCACCGACTTCTGGGTAAGAAGTGCGGTTTGCTTTCCACTGTCGAGAATCGAATTCACAACGATGTAATTGTTGCCACCCACACCACGCCCGATCCTTTGGCGCTCAATGCCCTCCTCCGAAAGATGGTGCAAGCAGGCTGCACGTATTGCTTTATGGAAGTAAGCAGCCACGCCCTGGTGCAGCACCGGGTTACCGGACTTCAGTTTGCAGGTGCGGTGTTTACCAATATTACGCACGATCACCTCGACTACCACGGCACCTTCGACGCATACATAGCCGCAAAAAAGCTCTTGTTCGACCGGCTGCCGAAAACGGCTTTCGCCCTGGTGAATCTCGACGACCGTCACGGACCTACGATGCTTCAAAATTGCAAGGCCACTACTCTGCGCACTTTTGCCATCAAGTCTATGGCCGATTACAAAGCCAAAGTTCTCGAAAATCAATTTAACGGTCTCTACCTCCACCTCGACGGGGTAGACCTATACACCAAATTGGTGGGCCGCTTCAATGCCTACAATATTCTTTCGGTTTACGGTGCTGCCATGCTTCTGGGCGGAGAAAAATTGGCCATTCTCACTGCCTTGAGCAATGTAAACCCTGTGGCCGGGCGTTTCGAATATATTCGTTCGGAAAGCGGAGTTACAGCGATTGTCGATTATGCCCACACACCCGATGCCCTTCAGAATGTTTTAAAAACAGTAGAAGACCTTCGCACCCGCAATGAGTCCGTGATTACGGTGGTGGGCTGTGGTGGAAATCGCGATGCTGCCAAGCGACCGGAAATGGCGCGAATTGCTTGTAAATACAGCGATCGGGTGATTTTTACATCTGATAATCCGCGCAACGAAGACCCCGAAGCAATAATCGCCGACATGGCCAAAGGGGTGGAGCCTACAGATTACCGCAAGACTACGAGCATCGTAAATCGCCGCGAAGCCATAAAAATGGCTTGTACGGTTGCCGTGGCTGGCGATATAATCCTAATTGCCGGTAAGGGACATGAAAATTATCAGGAAATCAAGGGAGAGCGATTTCCTTTTGATGATATGGCGATGGTGCGCGAAACCTTTCAAATGATCAAATCCTGATGCTCTACTACCTCTTTCAATACCTCGATTCTACCTGGCATCTGCCCGGAGCAGGAGTGTTTCAGTACATTTCATTCCGAGCCGCGATGGCTGTGCTTACCTCTTTGCTCATTTCGCTCGTATTTGGCGGCTCGCTGGTCAAAGTGCTCCGTCGTAAACAAGTGGGCGAAACGGTTCGCGATCTCGGCCTGGCGGGACAAATTCAGAAGCAAGGAACTCCCACCATGGGCGGACTCATTATTCTCGCCGCCATCCTTATTCCCACCCTGCTCTTCGCCCGGCTGAATAATATCTACGTAATCATCATGCTCATCACCACCATATTCTTGGGTCTGATTGGCTTTGCGGATGATTATATCAAAGTATTCAGAAAGAATAAAAAGGGCCTCGCCGGCAAATTTAAAGTCGTTGGTCAAGTTACTGTTGGCATCGTAGTCGGCACCTTGCTTTACTTCAACGATGCGGTAATTATAAAGCAAAAGGTAAGCCCGCGATCGGCATCTGAAGCAGCATCGCCTACCGAGTGGGAGGAAGTACACTCGGTGAAAACCACCATTCCGTTTATCAAAAACAACGAGTTCGACTATGCTTGGTTGCTCAGCTTCCTCAAGCCGGTTGATGCCCGCAAATGGTCCTGGCTTATCTTCATTCCGCTTGTAATATTTGTGGTGACGGCCGTTTCGAATGGAGCTAACATTACCGACGGTCTCGATGGTCTGGCGGCTGGATCTTCCGCGATTATCGGGATTGTTTTGGCCATTTTTGCCTTTGTATCGGGAAACTTGTTTTTCGCCGATTACCTAAACGTAATGTTCATTCCCAATTCGGGTGAGCTCACGGTATTCATCAGTGCCTTCGTAGGTGCTTGTATCGGGTTTTTGTGGTACAATTCGTATCCCGCACAGGTATTTATGGGCGATACGGGTAGCCTCGCGCTGGGAGGTATTATTGCAGTATTTGCCATTGCCGTTCGAAAAGAATTGCTCATTCCGCTATTCTGCGGTGTGTTCTTGATCGAAAACCTTTCGGTGATGATGCAGGTGGCTTATTTCAAATACACCCGAAGGAAATATGGCGAAGGACGACGAATTTTCCTGATGTCGCCCTTGCACCACCACTATCAAAAATTGGGATATCACGAGTCTAAAATCGTTTCGCGTTTTTGGATCGTCGGCATCTTACTCGCTGTATTATCCATTGTAACCCTAAAGCTGCGTTGATGAAAATCTTGGTTTTAGGCGGCGCGGAAAGTGGAACAGGAGCGGCTCTGTTGGCAAAAAAGCAGGGGCTATCTGTGATGGTCTCCGATGCAGGTGCTATCAAACCTGTCTATCGCCAGCAATTAATCGCCGCGGGGATAGCTTTCGAAGAAGGCGGACATTCGGCTGCATTTTTAGCCGATACCACCACCGTGGTAAAGAGTCCGGGTATCCCCGATGAAGCCCAAATGGTAGTCGAATTGAAAGCTTCTGGAGCCGAGATTATCTCCGAGATTGAGTTTGCTTCGCGATACACCGCCGCCAAAATAGTAGCCATTACGGGTACTAACGGCAAAACCACAACTACGCTTCTTACTTACCACATTCTTAAAAAGGCGGGACTCGATGTGGCCGTGGCCGGCAACGTAGGCAAAAGTTTCGCCGGCGTCCTCGCCGACCGCGATTACGCCTACTTCGTGCTCGAAGTGAGCAGTTTTCAACTTGATAATATCACGCAGTTTCGACCCGACATAGCGGTGATTCTCAATATTACGCCCGATCATTTAGACCGCTATCAATACCAATTGGCTAACTACGTAAAAGCCAAATTTGAGATCGGAAAGTTTCAAACCGCCACCGATCATTTTATATACAGCGCCGATGATCCTATTCTCACGGAAGCGCTCGATAATTTCCCGCTTAAAGCCGAAAAACACCCCATTTCTATAAAGGTTCCCGTCGAGAACGGCGCCTTTTTAGACAACGATTTCATCAAGCATTCACTCACCCTTAAATCCTTTGAAATGTCCATACACGAATTAGCCCTGCAGGGTAAACACAATGCTTACAATTCCATGGCGGCCAGCATAGCCGCACGCATATTCGAAATCCGAAAGGAAGTAGTTCGCGAGAGCCTGAGCGATTTCCAGAATATTGAGCACCGACTCGAATTTGTCGCGCAAATTCACGGTATCAAGTTCATCAACGACTCCAAGGCCACCAATGTAAATTCCACCTGGTATGCCCTCGAAAGCTGTAATGAGCCGGTAGTTTGGATCGTAGGCGGTGTGGACAAGGGCAATGATTACTCCATGCTAGAGTCTTTGGTTCGCGAGAAGGTTAAGGCCATCGTTTGCCTTGGGAAAGACAATAAAAAGATCATCGATTACTTCTCGCCTTTTGTGGAAAATATTGCCGAAGCACAATCGGCCGACGATGCCGTGGCACTGGGCTACCGCTACGGACGCAAAGGCGACGTAGTGCTGCTATCGCCGGCTTGCGCGAGCTTCGATTTATTCGAGAATTACGAAGACCGTGGTCACCAATTTAAACGCGCCATCCGCGCTTTATAATCCCAGCCATGTCGAGAGAAATGAATCAAAAGATAGGGCTTAAAACCCACCCTTTGCTCGATGCGCGCATGCGTTCGCTTGAAGTTCAAAAGGCTTTTTCGCTCGAGCAAGTATCCATCATATCAGGAGTGGTAATCATCAACGACTCTGCAGCTACTACGGGGGTTCAGTCTATCGAAAGCTTGCTGCAATTAGGTAAGAAGGTGTGCTGGGTGCTCGATGCGAAATTGGTGCTCGACGAGCACCCCGATTTAGCCGTTGCCATGAAGGAGTATGCGCATACGGTCATTGCCGTAGGGCCAAACACTGACTCGTTTTTTGAGCGGTTCAATTGTTCTTTCCGACTTTTCGCTTCGGCGGCATCATGGGACGAAGCCTTGGAAAACGCCATTGCTGCTTGCAAAGCAAACGATACGGTATTAATTTCTCCCGGTACACGAGCCATCGATCCCTTCCAAGATTACAAAGAGCGTGGAGCCTACTTGAACAGATTGGTTTACCATAAGTCAAAAGAATATTCAGCACAGTAAAATGAGTACCAATAAGTCCTATACCATTCATAAAAGCAAAAAGAGCCTATCGGACAAGGCACTCGATGCGGGTGAGAATTTAAAGCGGAGTATCGATGAGCTCGAGCACCGCAATGAATGGATAGCCGACTTTAAGGACATTAGTTTTGTGAACGACGCACGATCGTGCGATATTCTCTCCACCCGCGATACCTTTAAATGTATCCTGAAACCCATTGTTTGGCTTTCGGCCAACACCCCGCACGACCGGGACTTTGCCCTTATTGAGAAATACCTGAAGTTTAAAGTAAAATCAATCGTGGTTTATGCCCATCCGGCGGAAGCAATGAAGAATAAGATCGGCCATTTGGTCGAGGAGTTTAAGTTCGAATACAAAATCGAAGATGCTTTGAAGACTGCTTTTGACTTGGCCGATTCGGGCGACTGCATTCTTTTTTCGCCCGGTTGTCTCCCCGAAGATGGGTATGCGAGTTATGTAGAACGCGGCAATGCCTTCCGGCAAGCTATAACTCTGTGCATGGAATTATGAACAGCGTACTGGCGAAATATCTAAAAGGCGATAGAGTGGTGTGGATGCTGTGCATTTTACTGGGAATGATCAGCATTTTGGCTGTGTACTCCAGCATTTCATCGTTGGCTTACAAGTATGCAGGTGGCAATACGCTCTACTACCTTTTCAAGCATGGAATCATGGTGCTCTCGGGCTTTGCTATTATGTTCGGTATTCACAAGGTTCATTTCCGCTATTTTTCACGGCTTTCGCAAATAGCCATTTGGATAGCAGCGGGCTTACTCTTGCTCACGCTCATGCTGGGTGTCAATCTCAACGACGCCAGTCGATGGTTGCGAATACCGATCATCAATCAAAATTTTCAAACTTCCGATTTTGCCAAGATCGCTTTGGTAACCTACGTAGCGCGATTGCTCGTGGTTAAATCGGCAGAAATCAAGAATCTCAAAAATGGCTTGCTGCCAATCTTGCTCCCTATTCTCATTATCTGCGCACTTATTTTCCCAGCAAATTTCTCTACCGCGGTAATGCTTTTCCTCGTTTGCATGGTGATGCTCTTCATTGGTGGCGTGCCTTTCAAGCATTTGTTCCTGGTGGGTGGAGTTTCGGCAGGTTTGCTCGCGGGCATCATTACCGTAGGCTCTTCCTTTCCCGATGTATTTCCAAGAGCCGCCACCTGGAAAAGCCGGATTATGAGTTTTGAATCAGGCGACAGCCAAGCAAACTATCAGGTTGAACACGCCATGATGGCGATCCAATCGGGGGGTATTTTCCCTGATGGTCCCGGCACCGGCGACTCGCGCAATTATCTACCGCATCCCTACAGCGATATGATTTACGCCTTTATCATCGAAGAATACGGAATGGTATTAGGCGGCTGCGGACTGCTCCTGCTCTATCTTATTTTCTTCTATCGGGGCTTAAAGATTGCTCGCTCCTGCGAACGCGATTTCGGAACGCATCTTACCATTGGTTTGAGTTTCCTGATTGTCTGCCAAGCTTTTATTAATATGGCCGTGGCTGTAAACCTGCTCCCCGTTACGGGTCAGCCCCTACCATTGGTCAGCATGGGCGGTACGAGCATTTGGTTTACTTGCTTGGCTATCGGTATGATTTTGAGCGTATCGCGCCAAGATTGGGCTACGCGGCCATCAACCAATAAGGTGAAAGCAACATCTTACCCAAAATCCTCAACCCATGCCACAGCTTAAGGTAGTGATAAGTGGTGGAGGCACCGGGGGCCATATTTTCCCGGCTTTGGCTATAGCCGATGCGCTCAAAAAAGTGCATCCCGATGCCGATATCTTATTTGTGGGAGCCAAGGGTAGAATGGAAATGGAACGCGTTCCAGCTGCCGGTTATCCCATAAAAGGCCTTTGGATCAGTGGTTTCCAGCGGAAACTGACCATCGATAATCTTTCGTTTCCTTTTAAAGTATTGAGCAGCGTTGTTAAAGCTCGAAGTATCTTAAAAGAATTTAAACCCCATGCCGCAATCGGGGTAGGTGGTTACGCATCGGGACCCCTGCTGCGTATGGCCACCTCCTTGCATATTCCATCGGTTATTCAGGAGCAAAATTCATTTCCGGGGGTTACCAATCGCATATTGGCTCCAAAGGTCGATCGCATTTGCGTGGCCTATGAAGGCATGGATCGCTGGTTTCCCAAGGGGAAAATAGTCTTCACCGGCAATCCGCTCCGCCCCGTCATCAGCGGAAAGTTGCCCGAAAAACAAACAGCTTGCGCATTTTTTGGATTGGAACCAACCAAGCCCGTTTTACTCGTCATTGGCGGAAGCCTTGGAGCCCGAACTATCAACCAGGCTATCGCTGCTCAATTAGAAGCTTTCGCCAAGAAAGGCTACCAATTGCTTTGGCAAACGGGAAAAACCTATGCCGAAGAAGCCACCCACCTTTGTGAATCTGTTGGTAATCCGGCCTTGAAAACTCTGGCATTTATCGACCGGATGGATATGGCCTACGCCGCCGCCGACGTGGTGGTATCGAGGGCTGGCGCCATGTCGGTTGCTGAGCTTTGCGCCGTCGGCAAACCTGCTATTCTCGTGCCTTCGCCAAATGTAGCCGAAGACCACCAAACGAAAAATGCAATGGCGCTGGTAAAGAAGAACGCCGCCATCCTGGTATCTGATAAATCCGCGCCAATTGAATTGGCAAAAGCCATCGATCTTTTGATGAATGACCAAGTCAGGCAAAGCGAACTTCGGACCGCCATTTCGGCTTTGGCCAAGCGAGATGCCGCCGAAGATATTGCCGCCGAAATTTTAAAATTGATCAGCTTATGAAAGACCTGCGAAATATCGAAGCGGCCTTCTTCGTTGGCATTGGCGGCATAGGTATGAGTGCGCTGGCGCGTTACTTTAACAGCCTCGGTTGCCGCGTGTACGGCTACGACCGCACTTCTACCGCGCTTACCATGGCATTGGAGTCGGAAGGTATGGAAGTGATTTATCAGGACGATCCTGCCCTTGTTCCAAAAGCGTTCTCAGATACTCCATCAGATAAAACCTTATTAGTTTATACCCCTGCTATTCCCGCTCATAGCGCCCTGTTGGCCTATTTTCAGTCGACCCATTACCATGCCTTCAAGCGATCGGAAGTGTTGGGAATGATTACCGCTCAGAGCAAGGTGCTCGCCGTGGCCGGCACCCATGGCAAAACCACCACTTCGTGCATGCTCGCCCATTTGCTCACTTGGGCAGGGATACCTTGCAACGCTTTCCTGGGAGGAATCTCGGTGAATTACGATACCAATTGCATCCTACATCCCGAAGCCAAATTTACTGTAGTGGAAGCCGATGAATACGACCGTTCTTTCTTGGCGCTCGATCCGTATGCGGCGATTGTAACTTCCGTCGATGCCGACCACCTCGATATTTATAAAACTGATACGGCCATGAAAGAAGCTTTTCAGCTTTTTGCCGATCGGGTAGATGCTTCGGGTGTATTGGCTGTAGCAGAAGGCGTGGTGCTTAGATCGCAAGCGAAGCAAATCAGGTATGGCATCGAATACGGCGATTTACAAGCGCGCAATGTTCATGTGGAGAACGGTGCTTTTGTATTTGACGTTTACGATCAAGATGTTCATAAAATTACCGTTTACTCGCCCTATCCGGGTAGGCATAATGTGAATAATACGCTGGCGGCTATCATCTTGGCTCGAAAAGCGGGTATCTATTGGGATGATATTACCGATGCCATGGCCGAGTTTAAAGGAGTGAAGCGGCGATTCGAAACCCATATTAACCGACCCGACCTGGTGATGATCGACGACTACGCCCACCACCCCACGGAGATTTCCGCCTGCATCAATGCGGTTCGCGAGTTGTATCCCGCTCGCCGGTTGACGGGCGTTTTTCAGCCGCATCTCTACTCGCGCACCCGCGATTTTTCCGACGATTTTGCCCGCAGTTTAGAAGACCTGAATGAGCTGATCCTGATGGAGATTTATCCGGCTCGCGAAGAGCCGATTGCGGGGGTAAATAGCCAAATGTTGCTGGATAAGGTGCGCATGGTGAATAAATATTTGGCCGAGCCTTCGCAGGTAGTCGATGAAGTGCTAAGATTGAAGCCTGAACTGGTGCTCACTATGGGCGCTGGCGATATCGATAAATTGATAGCCCCACTGAGGGACGCATTGAATGAATAGAACGAAAAACATAGCGCGAATACTGGCTTTCCTGTTATTGATAGGTGGCGTGGCTGTGCTATTAGGTTTTGTCGGTCACACCCGTACAGATGCGGCGATTCAACGCATCGAGATCAAAGGATTCGACGATTTGGAATTGCAATTCATCTCCGCCGAGCGGGTTGAAAACTTAATTATGGATGCCTCACCCGATATTTTGGGCACACCCGTAATCGCTCTCGATACCCGAGAATTGGAAGCTGAGATTACGGCTATACCCCATGTAAAATCGGCCAAGGTTTTTAAAACCATGAACCGGGCCCTCGTGGTTGAGATCGAAGAGTATGATCCTTTCATACGGGTCATCGACCGTGTGGGTCGCTCTGCCTGGATCGATCGAAATGGAGTGATATTGCCAGTTTCAAAGCATAAAGCCTTGCGCTTGCCTGTGGTCTCCGGCGATTTTCTACTCGACTCCAAGTGGTTGACTAGCCGCGTTTCCGTTCACGCCGATACGCTGCGCGACCATGTATTGCAATCGGTGTACGCATATGGAAAAGTTGTTGATGCAGATCCCTTTTGGAAAGCGCAATTACAATACAGCGAAGTAAACGCACACGGCGATTTTACCGCCACGCCGCAAGTGGGTCAGCATACCATCGTATTCGGCTCCGTAGCCGATCTACCTGCAAAGCTGCGCAAGCTGGCCATATTCTACGACAAAGCTCTCGGCTCCGATAACTGGAATGCCTACGCTCAAATAAACCTCAAATTCAAAGATCAAATTGTCTGCACCAAAAAATAGCTCCATGCACAACCCAGAAATAATTGTCGGACTCGACATCGGTACCACCAAAATAGCCTGCATAGTGGGTCGCCTCAACGAATACGGAAAGGTAGAGATCATCGGTATGGGGCGGTCGGAATCGCTCGGCGTTAAAAGCGGGGTGGTGAGCAATATTCACCGCACCGTAGAGTCTATCGAGAAGGCCGTGAATATGGCTATGGAGAAATCGGGTGCAGAAATACGCGAAGTGGTGGTAGGTATAGCCGGCCAGCATATCCGCAGCCTTCAGCATCGAGGTATCCTTACCCGAAAGGTGAAGGACCTGGATGAAACTATTGAGCAAGTTGATATCGACAACCTCGTTCACGACATGCAGCAATTGGTGATGAACCCTGGCGAAGAGATCATTCACGTGCTTCCGCAGGAATACATTGTCGACAATGAGCAGGGCATAAAGGATCCACGCGGGCATACCGGTATTCGGCTTGAAGCCAATTTTCACATTATTACCGGAAAGGTAAATGCTGCGAAAAATATTTACAAAAGCGTGAGTAAAGCCGGTCTCGATATCAGCGAATTGGTGCTCGAGCCGCTGGCATCATCCGAGGCGGTGCTGAACCTCGAAGAGAAAGAAGCCGGGGTGGTATTGGTCGATATTGGCGGTGGAACCACCGATATTGCCATTTTCCAAGATGGAATTATTCGCCACACAGCCGTCATTCCTTTCGGCGGGAACATTATAACCGACGATATCGCCACCGGTTGCAGCATTTTGCGCAAGCATGCCGAGCAGCTCAAAGTGAAATTTGGTTCGGCTTTGAGTTCCGAAAGCCTCGAAAATCAGATTGTTTGCATCCCCGGCTTCAGCGGCCGAGAACCGAAGGAGATCTCCGTTCGAAACCTTTCGAATATTATTCAAGCCCGCATCGAAGAAATCATCGAGCAGGTAATTTACGAGATTAAAAGCTCGGGTTATGAGAAACGGCTCATAGCCGGTCTCGTGCTTACGGGCGGCGGATCGCAGCTCAAGAATTTGCCGCAATTGGTAGAATATTTAACCGGTTACGAAACCCGTATCGGCTATCCAAGCGAGCACCTCGGTAAGGACAATAGCGATGACCTTTCGAGCCCGATGTACGCTACAGGTATCGGATTGGTGCTCAAGGGTTACGAAGCTTCTCAGCGACAAGCGCACCGCACCAAGCACAAAAACCCGCCCGTGCGCGGCACATCGAAAGAAGGAACCAATTTCTTCGACCGACTCTTGCAAAAAAGTCAAGCCTTTTTTGACGACGACGAACTATAGCCAACTTATCAATCATCCTTAAAAACCTTTTTCCTATGAATTTCGACCTTCCAAAAGATCAATCATCCATCATCAAAGTAATTGGTGTGGGCGGCGGCGGTAGCAATGCCGTAAATCACATGTTCAAGCAGGGCATCAAAGGTGTAGACTTCATCGTCTGCAACACCGACTCGCAAGCCCTCGATATAAGTCCGGTACCGATCAAGGTGCAACTTGGCCAAAGCCTCACCGAAGGCCGTGGCGCTGGTTCCATACCCGAAGTGGGTAAAAATGCGGCTATCGAAAACCTCGACGAGCTGCGTGCAATCCTGGAAAAGAATACCACAATGGTATTTATCACCGCTGGAATGGGCGGCGGTACAGGCACAGGTGCTGCTCCGGTTATCGCTCGCCTGGCCAAGGAGATGGGAATCCTAACCGTAGGCATTGTTACGGTGCCCTTCACTTTCGAAGGCCGCAAGCGTATGGCTCAGGCCACCGATGGCCTTCGCGAAATGCGCGAAGCGGTTGATACACTCCTTGTAATCCGTAATGACAAGCTTCGCGAAATCCACGGCAACCTTTCCCTCCAACAAGCTTTCGCCGAAGCAGATGATATTTTAACCACCGCAGCCAAAGGTATCGCCGAAGTAATATCGGTAACCGGTGCTGTAAACGTCGATATGAACGACGTGAAAACAGTAATGAGCAACAGTGGCGTATCTATTATGGCTCAGGCTTCTGCCGGTGGCGACGACCGCGCTCTTTCTGCGGTCAAAAAAGCACTGGAATCTCCCCTGCTTAACGATAATGATATAGAAGGAGCAAAGTATATTTTGCTTAACATCACATACGGGGAATTGGAAGTAATGATGGACGAAGTTGCCGACATTACCGACTACATCCAAGAAGCTGCTGGCTCTACAGCGGAAGTAATCTGGGGTTACGGCAAGGACGAGAGCTTGGGCGATAAGCTCAGCGTTACCATTATTGCCACCGGTTTCCGCAGCACGCCCGATATCGGCTTCGATTTGGAGCCGGTAAAACGTTTTGATTTGGTGCAGGACAATGCCCTGCAAACCAAGCCGCTTACCAAACCGCTCGATAGTCCGGTGGGTCTCGACTCCCCTTTAGATGAGCCTTACTTAAAGGCAGTCGAGCCTGTTGAAATTGTAAAGAAGCCAGAAATCGACCTTCCAAAGGAAGAAGCTAAGGTGGAGAAGTTTAATCTTTTTGATGATGAGCCCGTATTGGCAAGCCAGCCAACGGTGGACGACAAGGTAGAAGAAGAGCCGGAGCTCGAACTAATGGAAACTGAAAAATCGCCGGAGATAGAATTATCCATAGACAGGCCTACCAAGCTTACTTTCGAGCCTGCGCCCATAGTGGCTGCGGCCAAAGTGGAACTAGCGGAAGAGCCTTTGGCTGCGCGGATATCTGGAGAAATGGCTGCTCAGCTCAACCGCGATCGTTTGCGGAGCTTGCGCGAAATCGCCGAGCGCATTAAAAGCCCGGAAGGCCTAAGCGAGCTCGAGCGCGAGCCAGCCTACAAGCGTCGTTCGGTAAAATTGGAGAATACCATTTACAATGCCGAAAGCGAAGTATCGCGCTACCACCTTACCGATGAGCGCGATGAAGACGGTCGCCCAAAATCGGGGCTTCGACCAAACAATCCTTATTTGCACGACAAAGTAGACTAGCAAGGGTCGATTCAGAAATCTGAATTGCGAATTGATAATATTCAACTTCAAACAGTAGAACTATGGCCTTAATAGATCAAATAAGCGAAAGCATCAAAGATGCCATGCGCAGCAAAGAAAAAGAGAAGTTAGAAGCACTACGCTCTATAAAAGCGGCGCTTATGCTCGAAGCTACCAAGGGCGGCGACGGCACCATTACCGAGCAGGCCGAGATGCAGATTTTGAACAAACTCTACAAGCAGCGTAAAGAGTCTTCAACAATTTTCCGCCAACAGGGCCGGGCTGATCTCGCCGAACCGGAAGATTTTCAGGCGGGTATTATTGAAGCTTATCTGCCCAAGCAGCTCAGCGAAGCCGAAATCGAAACGGTGGTGAAAGCCATAATTGCCAAAGTGGGCGCTACCGGCCCGTCAGATATGGGCAAGGTAATGGGAGCCGCATCGGGTCAATTGGCCGGAAAAGCCGATGGAAAGCTAATTTCCGAGATCGTGAAGCGGAATTTGGCGACATAGGTTTGCGCTCCTGGCAATTAGTTTGGTCTGAGTTATACCAAGCCAGCACGGCTTTCAAGCTTGAGTTGCAACGCGGAGAATATGGTTTGGGTAAGGAGATGTTCTGCTCCTCGGTTGTCCTTGGGCATCGCGGTCAGCGGCGGATTTTTCGGCAACAATTCTCATCATTCCAACATTAGCTTTTGCGTGTAAACTCCCTTCTCGCTCCAGGCGCGTACGATGTAAATGCCCGCATTGAGTCCTGCTAATTCAAGTGCATTCGAGATTTAATTTCCTAAATAAACCCGTACTACTCTGCCTTGCAAATCTGCGATTTCTATTCGCTCTATGCGCTCGTTGGATTCTGGAAAGGCTACTCGTATGGAACCATTTGTTGGATTAGGCCAAATCTTTAATTTACCCCTGCCCTCCTTATCATCCACACCTACAAATCCACTGGGCTGCAAGCGCACCAAGCAGAGTTATACGGCTCCCCGCCAAAGGAGGAGAACCGACCTCCGGGCAAAAGCTTGCCGTCAGGGAGTTTTTCAACAACACTTATGCCGGCACCCATTACCGGGCCAGATGGGCTGGTCCAGCCGCCCCATACAGCCGAATCTGGTGTAGCTCCTTCCATAGCGGCGGGTATTACGTTACCGTCGTCCTGTATTTTGGCCAGCCGTCTATAAGGCGCTCCATTAATTTCTATAAAAAAAACCGTGAAGTATAAACGTACCATCATCATCTTCAATTACACCCGCTGCAATATTAATTGGGGTAGTGGGATTCTCATAAGTTCATCCGAAGTAGTCGGTGAAAACTGGAGCCATAAAATTTTGATCAAGGCTACCATCTGAGAGCAGCCGTACATTTCTAGAAAGCTAATTGGTTTCATTTACCAAGATAATATCATTACCAAATATAAGCCATAACCGATCCTGACTGTCTATAAGCGTGGTAGAAACCAATGATCCATTTGCAGTAAAAGGCGAAACGAATTCAGTGTTTACAGTAAAGTCGGCATTCAGCTTGGCAACTTTCGGACAGAAATAGCCATCAACCTCGTCAAAATCGCCTGCAATAATGTATTCTCCTGTGCTTAATAGATGCAAAGTACGTATCTCCGCATCTACCGGCTCAGCGCAGCGCAGCATGGGGAAACCCGCCACCGGCGCACCCGTAGCGTCAATCATGCAAAGCTGCCGCAAACCCAAATGATTCCCTGCAGTGCCCATCAAGGTGGAGTCTGTAAAGAAACGTCCGGCAACTAAGATATGGTCTTCGGGGGTGATAGGGGCGTCAAAACCTTTGTTGGATAAAGGGCCCGAGTAGGCCTGTTTTGCAAATTCGAATTTAAATTGCTCTACCGCATCCAATGATAATCGAAATCTTTGGACTCCAGTACTTCCATAATGTATACATTCATTCAAGAAAAAGTCAAGCTTGATTAAGTTTGCTCCACTAACAGGGGTAATAAGGCCACCTGAATTAGAAAATAAACTTGTTTGTTGGGCTGTAGGATTCGTGTTATTTCAAAAGCCAGTAACCAGCAATGAACCGTCATCGTGTATTAATATATCGCTTACGCTTACTCTATTTAATAACAACGCTGAATTAAAACTTGGGTCTATCTCATATTGAATCACCTGTGCCAAAGAATTTCCGACACAGGTGAACAAAATGATTAAGTTGAAAAATGGCGCTCGCATGGCTTAATGCGTTACCACAAATTTACCTTCGCTTACTTTCCTTCCACTTTGCGTAAGTTAAAATATGTACACTCCATTTGATAGCCTGCGCGTATCGATCAATTCTTGCCCTTCATACACTTCGTCCAGGTTTCGGTTTTCGACTTGCCGACCTAAACCGTCGAACACAGAAAGGTTCGTTTGATGTTCGGCGCTCAAAAGGCTGTACGAAATTATAATGTATTGATCCGATGGATTTGGATAGGCGTTGGCCGTATTCTACTTAGCAGCGAGCTCTGCATAGCTCGGTTTAAGATCGCGCGGAGCAGTTTTGCATTTCTGTTGTCCCTGAGCATCGTAGCAAATGCTGTAGTGAAAGCAAAGGGCATTTTGCGAATTTTGAGCAGCTTTTCCAGTCTCAGGGTTTTCAGCAATAGCCTTTAGCGTATTAACTTCATTCGTGTCTAAACGTGCAATATTTCTTCCAGAAGCATTTATACCACCCAAAAATTGGTAGAAGGCTTTCAAATGACCCATTTCTGCGTAACGTTCGGTGCTGAGCTTGTATTCATAAGTGTATAGTTTAGAAGAATTAAAAGGGAAGGACAATTTGGTCATCGTACTCATCATTAATAGTTTAAGTAACAATTTAATAATATGCGCTATCTCTGGGTGTTAAGAATTCGCCGCACTGGCATTTGGCGCAAAGGAGCGCGTGGGTGTGAATTTTCAGGGTCTATAATCAGCTTGAATGCCAGTACTACATTGAACTAAGCACTTTTGCCGAGGTAAGTTTTGAAGGCCAGCTATGTGCATTTTATCCTTCTCACCCTTCCGGCACATCCAGCCGAAAGCCCACCCCGTGAATGTTCACAATCCCGATGCGCGGATCGGTGGCAAAGTATTTCCGCAATTTGGAGATGAATACGTCGAGGCTTCGGCCTATGAAGTAGCTATCGTCGCCCCATACCATATTGCCGATTAATTCGCGCTCGATTACGCGGTTTTTATGGCCGAGCAACAGTCGCAGGATATCGGCTTCTTTCTTGGTCAGCACGCGGTCGGCGTCGGGGCCAATAAGGCGGTAATCGTTTGGGTAAAAGGTGAAATGGCCGAAGGAAATTTTCTCGGCTTCGTTGGTATCCGTAATTGCTTTGAGCCCGGCCCGCTTCATAATGGCTTCCAAACGAAGGAGAAACTCTTCGTTGCTGAATGGCTTGGTAATGTAATCGTCGGCACCGGCTTTTAGTCCTTCAATTTTATCTTCTACCATCGACTTAGCCGAAAGGAAAACGATCGGTACCTGGGCATTAATCTTCCGGATATCCCGAGCCAACTCAAATCCGTCCTTTTTTGGCATCATTACGTCGAGCAGGCAGAGATCGTATTGCTGCTGATTGAACTGGAGTAGCCCCGCCTTGCCATCCCTGCAAAGGTGAGCGGTGTAGCCCGCTTCTTTGAGCATGTCCTGTATTACAAATCCCAAAGCGGGATCGTCTTCAACCAAGAGAATTTTTATTTCTTCCATTTCAACGTGCCCCGAAGTTATCGAATTCCAAGGTGAAAGTACTCCCTTTACCAAGTTGGCTTTCCAGCGAAATTTTGCCCCCAAAGGCTTTCATCATCTGAGCTACGTAAAAAAGTCCAAGTCCGAAGCCTTTTACGTCGTGCCGATTGCCCGTATGCACGCGGTAGAACTTATCGAAAATATAGGGAATCGACTTAGCTGGAATTCCGATGCCTTGATCCGTAAATCGCAGGAGCAGCTTGTTTTTACGGTTCTCGGAGCTTACGCGAATCACTTTGGCTTCGGGACTGTACTTGATGGCGTTGTCGAAAAGATTGTTGACCACATTGGCCAAATGCATCGGATCGGCTTTTACCAATGAGTTTTCGGCAGCTAATTGAAGCGTTATTTCCAGCTCATCATTTTCGTGCACCAAGCGAAGCGATGCACAGGTGCTTTCCACCACTTTGTGAATATCTACCGCGGCCAATTTCACGTGGGTTTGCCCGCGCTCCAATACGGCAAGTTGAAGCACCTTATCTACCTGGAGCTTCAGGCGTTCGTTTTCGCTGTGTATGAGTTCTACATAATTGCGGAAGCGTTCGGGTTGCTCCAAAATAGCTGGATTTCGCAGCATTTCGCTCGAAAGGCCTATGGTCGATATGGGCGTTTTCAACTCATGGGTCATATTATTTACAAAGTCGGTTTTCATCTCCGACAGCCGCTTCTGACGAAGCACCACATACACGGCGTAAGCAAAAAACAGGAATACAATTAAACTGATAAGTGCAGAGAAAGCCCATGTAGAAACAGCGGCTTTCGGCTGATTGATGCTAAATATGGAACGGTTGGGAAAGAATACGCCGAAATAGTGGCCATCTTTT
Organism: Flavobacteriales bacterium; assembly: GCA_038321615.1. Lineage (GTDB taxonomy): Bacteria > Bacteroidota > Bacteroidia > Flavobacteriales_D > Cryomorphaceae > JBBQFC01. Next base: position 26,302 of record JBBQFC010000012.1, read on the forward strand.
TCCCATTTGAACTGCGGGGCTTGAGCCTGAATTTCTTCCGCAGAGCTATCGGAGCTAAAGGAAATGTAGTTGCCATAAACGATGCTATCGGTAAAGCAATCGTACACGCCGTATTCAAAGTTCTCGCGAATGTTGCGCTCCGTAAATTCGCTGCGCAAAAGGTTTTCCAAAAGGTATGGATGCACCGTATCGTTGATGGCCACGGTGAAATAATTAGGTCGGACTTGCTTTACGGCCTGAAAAAGCTCCGCGGGATCGTTGTTGATCGTAAGGATTTCATTGGCCACATTGGTAAGCGCAATAACTACGCGGTCGTTGAACTGTTTGGCCTCGGCGACTTCTTGCTCCTTGCGCAGATCAATTTGCGATTGCTGCACTTTAAATGCCTTATCAAGCCAATAGATTTGCGTGGCAATAATGCCTGCAACGGACAGCGTAGCCAAAAGAATTAAGGTGCTGATAAGTCCGCGGCTCATGCAGCGAATTTAGGTATTCAATACTGGTGCGCAGGGCGATTTAACAACGAAGTAACATGGTAGATGCCGCTGTACTATTTCTTCCTAAGCTGGTGCGACCGAATATTGGTGCAAATTCTTATCACGTCGAGGGTATTCCCATAGCGGGTTTGATTCAACCGGATGATTTCTCCGAGCAAATCGCTTTCCGGCGTCTGAAGCAGACGCTTAATATCCTGCCTTAGTAGGCCGGTGGAGCTTGAAGGTTCCATAGGGGGAATGTTAAGATTGCCAATTAGTTGAACTCTTAAGTTGCCCGATTGGTTACAAAAAAAGAACCCAAAAAAAATGCGCCACAGTTTCCCGTGGCGCATTGAAGTATTAAATTATTGGTTTGGCTTACATCATACCGCCCATACCTCCGCCCATTCCGGCTGACATACCTCCACCTTTCTCATCTTCTGGAAGGTCGGAGATTACACATTCGGTGGTGAGAAGCATTCCGGCTATACTACCAGCGTTTTCTAAGGCAACGCGCGTTACTTTGGTCGGATCGATTACACCTGCTGCGTAAAGATCTTCAAACACTTCGGTGCGTGCATTGAAACCAAAATCATTTTTGCCATCGCGCACTTTCTGCACAATCACGGAGCCTTCGCCGCCAGCATTGGCAACGATTTGACGAAGTGGCTCTTCAATTGCACGTCGTACAATCTGAATACCTGTTGTCTCGTCGCTGTTTTCGCCTTGCATTCCTTCGAGCGCTGGGATTGCGCGGATATAAGCTACTCCACCACCGGGAACAATCCCTTCTTCCACAGCAGCGCGGGTGGCATGAAGCGCATCGTCCACACGATCTTTCTTTTCTTTCATTTCCACTTCGGACGCGGCACCGACGTAAAGTACGGCAACGCCACCGGCCAATTTAGCCAAACGCTCTTGCAACTTTTCTTTGTCGTAGTCGGACGTTGTGCTTTCAATCTGAGCTTTGATTTGGTTTACACGGCCTTCGATGGCTTGTTTTTCACCTGCACCATTTACTACAGTTGTGTTGTCTTTGTCGATGGTGATTTTCTCACAAGTACCCAAGTCGGCAATAGTTGCGTCTTCCAGTTTTCGACCTTGCTCTTCACTTATCAAGGTACCGCCGGTTAGAACCGCGATATCTTCGAGCATGGCTTTGCGACGATCGCCAAAGCCTGGGGCTTTAACAGCAGCAATTTTCAAGGAACCACGAATTTTATTTACTACCAGGGTAGCAAGGGCTTCACCTTCTACATCTTCGGAAATAATAAGAAGCGGACGGCCTGTTTGAGCCGCTTTTTCCAAAATTGGAAGCAAATCCTTCATGCTTGAAATCTTCTTATCGTAGATCAAGACGAATGGATTCTCCAACTCCGCAATCATTTTCTCTGGATTGGTTACAAAGTAAGGAGAAAGATAACCACGGTCGAATTGCATACCTTCCACCACGTCAACGTAAGTCTCAGTACCTTTAGCTTCTTCAACGGTTATTACACCTTCTTTCTTCACTTTGCCCATCGCTTCGGCAATCAATTTACCGATAGTGTGGTCATTGTTTGCAGAAATGGTAGCAATCTGCTCGATTTTCGAGTTGTCGTCGCCTACCTCGCGCGATAGTTTTTTAAGAGCTTGAACCACAGCGTGTACAGCCTTGTCCATGCCACGCTTTAAGTCCATCGGATTTGCTCCGGCAGCTACGTTTTTAAGACCGGCAGTTACCATAGCTTGCGCCAATACAGTGGCAGTAGTAGTACCATCGCCAGCTTGATCGGCTGTTTTAGAAGCTACTTCTTTAAGCATTTGGGCACCCATGTTTTCAATTGGGTCGCGGAGCTCGATTTCTTTGGCTACAGTTACACCGTCTTTAGTGATGGTGGGTGCGCCAAACTTTTTATCGATAATTACATTTCGGCCTTTTGGGCCAAGAGTTACTTTCACGGCGTCGGCCAATGCATCGACACCTCGTTTTAATTTATCGCGTGCGGGCACGTCGAATGTTATTTCTTTTGCCATAATTCTTAATTGTTAAAGTTTTGGTGAGTTAATTAGTTGGAGCCTACAATTCCGAAGATGTCGGATTCGCGCATGATGAGGTAGCTGCTGCCTTCAATTTTAATTTCTGTACCAGAGTACTGTCCGTAGATGACGCTATCGCCAACTTTTACGGTAAGTGGCTCATCTTTTTTACCATTGCCTACGGCTATAACTGTACCCCGTTGTGGCTTTTCCTTGGCCGTATCGGGAATGAAGATGCCGCTGGCAGTTTTTTCTTCAGCAGGAGCTGCTTCTACGAGCACGCGGTCTGCAAGGGGGGTCACGTTTACTGACATGTTTTTTGCGTTTTATATTTGCTTTTGCCATGGTCAGAAAATGTGCCAATGACGGAAAGGGTTCAATGCCTGCACATTTTGACAGGGAAGCAAAAAAAATGTCAGCCCGTGCGTGACAGGCTGACATTCTAAAGTGCGTTTCCCGGTGGTTTATTCGGCGGGAATTTCTTCTGCTGCGCCTTCTTCTGCTGCGCCTTCTTCCGGGCTTGCTGCTGGTGGCGGAGCAAGTTCTGTTTCCTCGTAAATGCTACCGGCTTCGAAAGTGCCTGCACCGCCTTGAATTCCGGCAGAAACCAAACACAATACAAATAGCGAAATGGCCAAAGTCCAAGTACTTTTTTCTAGAAAATCGGCTGTTCTTTTTACACCGCCTATCTGGTTTACAGATGCATAGCTAGAATCGAGGCCGCCACCTTTTGGATTCTGAATAAGTACAATGAGCGCTAAGAGCACACAAACGATGATGATGAGAACGAAAATGAAAATGGCCATAATTATGTATTTTGAGCTTGTTCTTCTGCTTCTTTTTTAAGAGCGGCAAAGTAAAGGGTTTTTTCGGGATATTTCAACGAGAGAATTTCGAAGGCTCGAGCCGCCTTCTTGCCGTGGCCTTGCCGCAAATAGATCCTGGCCAAGGTCTCCGTTACGAACGATTCATCGTCCATGATGCTGAGCTTACCCATTTGCGACGGCGAAAAGAATGCCGCCTTTACTGGAGAGATCTGTGGAGCGCTGGAGATAAATTTATCGATGAGCTCTAAACTTTCATTGGGCTTAGCGGCTTCTTTCCTATCCGAAAGGCGGATAAGCCAATCGCCAAAACTTACCACACCCGATTCAGCATCACTATCGGCAGCTTCCGATGGGTTGCTTAAGGCCGCTCTATCGAGCTGCGCCAGATAATCGGATGTCTCCAGCTCGCCGATATGGATAATGGCTTCCCGTAGAATCTCTTCTTCCATCGGTTTAGAAGAAAGAACTAAAGAGATAGGCTGTGAATCATCCGCTTGGTTAATTTCATCGGGCAGGGAAAGAGATGATTGAATTTCTTCATTCGAATCTTTTGCCAGTTCTTGCTCTACATCGCTTTCGAAGGCATCGATTTGTTCACCGACGCGTGCTTGTAGTATATAGGTGTAAAGCTTCGATCGATCTTGAATTGCAATGGCTGCGCGCTGCAGAGACTTTTTGTGATCTAAGCTGTCAGCCGCTTTATCGGCCATGGCAGCCATAACCTGATAGGTGGCGCAATACGGGAAATCGGCGGCCAGTTTTCGAATTTCGGAGCTGTCTACCGAAGTCGATATAGCTCTGGTATCCATAATGCTCAAAAGCTGTTTGCGCTGTATCACCATGCCCCGATCGATGCGTCGAAAATATCCTGAACCAACTGCTCGTTAATTTGGGTGATAAGCTGGGATTCTACATCGTTGAAATTGGAGTTGGAATTATAATCGGCAAATCGGCTAAAACTGCGCTCAAAGTTCTTATCGCGATCATAAAGATTGGTGTACTTCACCTTTATCCCAATTGTCAACCGGTTCACTGTGGTAATTTCATCGCCCGATACGGCAGCATTTCCAATTTCGAACTGGTTGATAAAGCCTTCGTATTGCAGGTCGCCGCTTTTCTCGATCAAATCTAGCCGGGTTTGCGCCAAAAGCAAATCTTTCAGCGATTCGGTGAGTTGCAAATCATAATTCGTAGTTGCCTGCGGCGTTAAAATTTGAAAGGTCTTGACCGAAAAATTCTTGGCTTCTGCGGGGATATCGGCTCCGCTGAGGGAATAAGAAACCTTGCATGCAGTAGCAGCGCCTATCAGGGCTAAGAAAAGGACTACTTTCAATTGGAAAATTCGGCTAGCGCAATTCATACTCTTTGATCTTCCGATACAAGGTTCGTTCCGAAATTCCAAGTTCATTGGCCGCCTGCTTCCGGCGATTGTTGTATTTTTTTAGTGCTTTTTGGATCATTTCGCGCTCGGTATCTTCGAGGGAGAGCGATTCTTCCACTTCTTCGTGCTCATCAATCTCATTGGCGGAAGCCGATGAGCGAATATCGTAGGGAGTCGGCCTATCGCCGTTGGTCATGTATGCGCTGCCTACGGTAGCTTCCGACGTTTCAAATTCGTCATACAGCCGCTTGATTGCTGCCGGATTTCTGGGGTTTATTTCAGATCCATTCGCTCTGTTTTGCATTAGCTCCAATACGATAGCCTTCAGATCGCTGACGTCTTGCCGCATTTCAAACAGTATTTTATAGAGTATTTCGCGCTCACTAAAATCGTTGCCGGCCTTTTCCTGCCCTCCTATCACTGCCGGCAAGTTCGACTTGGTTACGTCGGGCAAATACTGGGCGAGCGTATATCCTGTAATTATTCGCGACTCTTCGATCACCGATAGCTGCTCCGTTATATTTTTGAGCTGGCGGATGTTTCCCGGCCATCCATAATTTTCGAGTAGCCGTTGGGCTTCATCTTCCAAACGAATCGCGGGCATTTTATATTTCTCAGCGAAGTCGATGGCGAATTTTCTAAAAAGCAGATTCACATCGGCTTTTCGATCGCGAAGTGGGGGTAGATAGATTGGCACTGAGCTGAGACGATAGAAAAGATCCTCCCGAAATTTGCCGTTTTGTATGGCCTTTTGCATGGCCACGTTGGTAGCTGCGATAATGCGGACGTTCGTTTTGATAACCTTCGAAGAACCGACTTTGATAAACTCTCCTGTCTCCAACACGCGGAGCAGTCGCACCTGTGTTTGAAGGGGAAGTTCGGCTACTTCGTCCAGGAATATGGTGCCACCATCAGCTACTTCGAAGTACCCTTTCCGGGCATCAGTAGCTCCTGTAAAGGCTCCTTTTTCGTGGCCAAAAAGCTCGGAGTCAATAGTTCCTTCGGGTATCGCTCCACAGTTTACTGCAATATAAGCACCGTGCTTCCGGGCGGATAATTGGTGAATAATCTGCGGCATGGTTTCCTTCCCGGTACCGCTCTCTCCGGTTACCAATACCGATATATCCGTCGGCGATACTTGCATAGCAATATCTATGGCCCGGTTTAGCAATGGAGCATTTCCAATAATTCCAAACCGGCTTTTTACCTGCTGTATATCCATTATGCTGCTATTTCGCCGCGAAGGGTGGCGGAGGTGCAATCTTTAATCAAGATGTTTACATAGCTGCCAACCTTGTGGTCGCCTTTATTGAACACCACCACTGCGTTTTGACTCGTTCTGCCGAAAAGTTCATCTTTCGACTTTTTTGAAACGCCTTCAATCAGCACTTCATACACCTTTCCGATAGTTTGCTTATTTCGTTCGAGCGAGCTTGCGGTTTGAATGTCAATTATCTCTTCGAGTCTTCGTTGTTTGATTTCTTCGGGCACGTCGTCCGTGTATTTTCGCTCTGCTAATGTTTTAGGGCGTTCGGAATATTTGAACATGTAGGCATATTCGTACGTCACTTCTTGCATCAAGGAAAGCGTGTCGGCATGCTCTCCTTCGGTTTCCCCGCAAAAGCCAGAAATAATGTCGGTGCTGATGGCACAGTCGGGCATAATATTTCGGATGCTTGCAATGCGTTCTCTGTACCAATCGCGGCTGTATCCCCGGTTCATGCGCTCGAGCATGGTTGTGCTACCACTCTGCACAGGTAGGTGGATATACTTGCAAATATTGGGATACTGAGCCATAATGTGCAGCACGTCATCAGTCATATCTTTTGGGTGTGACGTAGAGAAGCGCACGCGCAGCAGCGGATCGACGAGTGCAACTTTCTCGAGAAGTTGAGCGAAGTTTACGGTGTCTTCCGTTTCGTTCAGAATTTCGCCCTTTTTGCTCATGTTCCAGCGATAGGAATCCACGTTTTGCCCCAATAAAGTTACTTCGCGATAGCCTTCCTGAAAAAGGTAAGTGGCTTCGTGCACAATGCTTTTGGCATCGCGGCTGCGTTCGCGGCCGCGAGTAAAGGGTACTACACAGAAAGCGCACATATTATCGCAGCCCCGCATGATCGAAATAAATGCCGTGACACCATTTGAATTTAGCCTGATAGGGCTTATTTCGGCATAGGTTTCCTCCCGCGAGAGCAGCACGTTCACCGCTTTTCGTCCATCAGTAACTTCTTCTATAAGCGATGGCAGTTCGCGGTAAGCGTCTGGGCCCACTACTAAATCTACCAGCTTTTCTTCTTCGAGTAGCTGCGATTTCAGCCGCTCGGCCATGCAGCCCAATACGCCGATCATCAAGTCGGAATTGTTCTTCTTTAGCTTATTAAAATGAGCAAGTCGATTGCGCACTTTTTGCTCGGCATTCTCGCGGATGCTGCAGGTATTTAAAAGTATAATCGAAGCTTCTTCCAAATTTCGAGTGGTGGCGTAACCCTTCTCCGCAAGTATAGCCGCTACAATTTCGCTGTCCGCAAAATTCATTTGGCAGCCGTAGCTTTCGAGGTAAAGCTTTCTGCCCGAAGGGACCATCTCTTCTGTGATTACAGCTTCGCCTTGCCTGTTTTCGTCAATAATTTTGGGGCTTCCCACCAACATTCGAATTCGTTTTAAAATGGACGGCAAAAGTACACTTTTTTTGCGTGGCTGTCAGAATGTCATGTTAATTTACAGGAAACCTTATCTTCCTTTGGCGGCAATTGTAAGGCACCTATCGGCCAATTCAAATATCATTGCTTTACTTTGCCACCGGAGCACAGCTCTTTTTCCAGAAAAACTTTCACTATGTCTAAAAATCTTGTAATCGTTGAGTCGCCTGCCAAAGCCAAAACCATTGAAGGGTTTTTAGGAAAAGATTTCACCGTAAAATCATCCTATGGCCACGTCCGCGATTTGGTTAAAAAAGGCCTTGGAATAGACGTGGAGCATGACTTTAAGCCGGAATACGAGGTGAGTAAGGACAAGGTAAAAGTGATCAAGGAATTAAAAGACCTGGTTAAGAAAGCCGAAGTAGTATGGCTCGCTACGGATGAGGACCGCGAAGGGGAAGCTATTTCCTGGCATTTGGAGCAATCGCTCGATTTGCAGAAAAAAGAAACTCGCCGCATCGTGTTTCATGAGATTACAAAGAGTGCCATTACCAAAGCCATCGAAAACCCGCGAAAGATAGATTACCACTTGGTCGATGCACAACAAGCGCGCCGCATACTCGATCGGTTGGTTGGTTTTGAACTTTCGCCTATACTCTGGAAGCGTGTGAAGCCCAGTCTTAGCGCCGGAAGGGTTCAATCGGTTACTGTTCGGCTTATTGTGGAGCGGGAGCGCGAAGTCCAGGACTTCAAATCGGAATACTATTTCCGAGTTGTAGCCAAATTCCAGGTGGGCAAAAAGGCCTTCCAGGCGGAGCTGAACAAGCGTTTTGCAGAAGCTAAGGAAGCCCGCGAGTTTTTGGAATCATGCTTGAAGGCCGATTTTAAAGTGGGTTCGCTCGAAGTAAATCCGGCTAAGAAATCGCCGGCTGCTCCTTTCACCACCTCTACGCTCCAGCAAGAAGCCGGTCGAAAACTCAGTTTTTCGGTAGCGCGCACCATGACGGTGGCTCAAAAACTTTACGAAGAAGGGCATATTACTTATATGCGAACCGATAGTTTGAATCTTTCCGATACGGCGCTCAATGCCGCCAAAAAGGAAATTCAATCTACCTATGGTGATCCCTACGTTCAAACGCGAAAATTTACCACGAAGACCAAAGGTGCGCAAGAAGCCCACGAAGCCATTCGTCCGGTAGATATGGCCGCTAAATCGGTGCCTGGTGATGCATCTGCCCAGCGACTTTACGATTTAATCTATAAGCGCACCCTGGCTTCTCAAATGGCCGATGCGCAATTGGAAAAGACGAAGCTCACCATTCAAATACTTCGAAATAGCACGGTAGATCAGACCTACCAATTCAACGCGCAAGGTGAAGTGATTAAATTTGATGGTTTTCTTAAAGTTTACTTGGAAGATCAGGATGATGACGAAGAAAAGGAAGAACAAACCACTTTGCCACCCATGAAAGTGGGAGAGGAGCTCCAGCGCAACGAAATTTCGGCAACTCAGCGGTTTAAGAACCACCCGCCCCGATACAGCGAAGCGAGCCTAGTTAAAAAATTGGAGGAACTTGGCATCGGTAGGCCAAGCACCTACGCTCCAACTATTTCTACGGTACAAAATCGTGGCTACGTGGTGAAAGAAGATAAGGAAGGAACGCGCCGAAACTACACCCAATTTTTATTGAATGAAAAAGGGGTAGCAGAAGAACAGAAATCAGAGAACACAGGTGCAGAAAAATCGAAGCTTTTCCCCACAGATATAGGAATGGTGGTCAACGATTTTTTGGTAAAGCATTTTGAACGGATTTTAAGCTACGACTTCACAGCAACGGTTGAGAAACAATTTGATGATATCGCAGATGGCCAGCTGAAGTGGAAAGATATGATTAAGAATTTCTACACAGGCTTCCACAGCAATGTCGAGAAAACACTGGAAGAGGCCGATCGAGCCACGGGCGAGCGCGCGATAGGAATCGATCCGGCTTCTGGCCAACCTATCATTGTACGCATCGGTCGGTACGGGCCAATGGCGCAAATCGGGGAAACGGAAGAAGGAAAGGACAAGCCGCGCTTTGCAAGTCTCCGAAGCGACCAAAGCATTATGACCATTACGCTCGAAGAAGTACTCGACCTTTTCAAGCTCCCCCGAAACGTTGGCGAATACCAAGGGAAAGAAATCACAGCCGCTGTGGGACGTTTTGGCCCATATCTTCGCCATAATTCTGCGTTTTACAGCATCAAGGAATCCGAAGGCGACGACCCACTGAGCATCAACTTAGAGAGATCGATCGAAGTAATCGAAGCTAAGATCAAAGCAGACAAGGAAAAACTGATCAAAACTTTTCCCGAAGATGATTCCATTCAAGTGCTTAACGGGCGCTGGGGTCCTTACATCAAAGCGGGTAAAGACAATCATAAGATCGCCAAGGGTGCCGATGCGGCTGCTTTAACGTACGCCGATGTGCAAAAAATAATTGCCGAAGGCCCTTCGAAGCCGGCTGGGGGTGCGGCGCGGCGAAAAACGAATAGCAAAAAGTAAGCGCAATGTCGTGGGTCGATGATTTTTCGTTTTGCCTGAGTCCATTAGGCCAACCGATACTAACAAGCAAGAAGGCCTTTTTCCAAGCGGATCGAGTACACAGCGATGAGCAGTTTCCTGAAATGGAAGGAGCGGAAATTGCCTTTTTTGGAATTGCATATCCCGACGGCCATGAATTATATAGTTCCGCAGCAGCAGTAAGGGCAAAACTTTACAATCTTCAGGCTTTCGGAAATCTGTCCGCTGTTGATCTTGGTGATATTGTGGTGGGCGATTCGATCGACGATTTGCACCACGCCGTAAAAACAGTTTGCGCCAGCCTACTTGGCAAGACCATAATACCGGTTTGCTTAGCCGGTTCGCAAGAAGTGACTTACGCCATGTATAGCTCATTCGAACGGCTAGACCAGGTGGTCAATTTAGCCATCATTGACGCCATTATTGATTTGGGAGAATTTCGAGACGACATCAACCGCAGAAATTACCTCAGTAAGATCGTACTGCACGACCCGGGTTTTCTTTTCAACTTAAGCGTCTTGGCCTATCAAACCTATTTGAATGATGCAGAATCGCTGGAGCTCATGGAGAAACTTTTCTTCGACGTTTACCGGTTGGGAAATATCAATACCGACGTAAAGCAAGTCGAGCCATTGTTGCGAAATGCCGATCTAATCAGCTTCGATATAAACGCCGTGAAAGGTTGCGACTCCCCAGGCACTGGTCAACCCAATGGGTTAACAGGTGAGCAGGCTTGCCAGATGGCACGCTACGCGGGTATCAGCGATAAGGCTTCGGGCTTCGGAGTTTTCAACTTTTGCCACGAGCGCGACCACCACGGTCAATCGGCAATGCTCATTGCTCAGATGCTTTGGTATTTCTGCGATGGATTTGTACACCGGCAAAAGGAGTTCCCCCACTTGAGCAAGAAGCAATTTTTGGAATTTCAGGTGCATTTGGACGAAGGACGCAACGAAATGACGTTTTATAAAAGCAAGCGCACTGAGAAATGGTGGATCAATGTGCCCTATTCCGGAAAAGGCCAGAATCGCTTGCTTCGACACCACATAGTGCCCTGTTCTCAAGCCGATTACGAGTGGGCTCGCCAGGGCGAAGTACCCGATATTTGGTGGAAGACTTACCAAAAATTGGGGTAATTAGAGCCTTTCGATTACAATTCTTTTCACAAAGGGTCAAGCCAATAAGGTTAAAAATTTTTGTCTGTTTGTTAATTTGGTTATTTTCGCTCTCGACTTGTCTAAAAATAACCCCGCTTCTGGGGTTTGTTTTTTGATTAGAAAACCTTTCTCTGCATGAAAAAAGTATTATTACTATTCGTTTCTGCCACATTGATTATTGACCTGTATGGTCAGCAAGATCCGCAGTTTACGCAGTTTATGTACGATCGCTTATCGATTAATCCAGGTTATGCTGGTAGCCAAGATGCCTTCTGCGCTACGCTTTTAGGCCGCCAACAATGGTCGGGCTTCACAGGTCAACCAAATACAGGATTGCTCAACGTTTCTGGTCCGATCCCGTCCATAAGGAGCGGTGTCGGTCTTTCGTTAATGCTCGATGAGATAGGACCACAATCTACCACCACCCTCCGTCTTTCCTACGCGTACCATATTAAGCTTGGTGGGGCTACCAAATTGGGCTTGGGTATCGGCATCGGTTTTATTAATAGCAATTTAAGTGCAGACTGGATTGCTTATGATTATGTGGATGGCGTTCCATCTGGAATTGGGACAGGAGCAGGCGACAACAGCATTCCTCAACTCGGTCAAAGCGCTGGTACGTTCGACGCAAATTTTGGTATTTATATCCACAATCCTAGATATTATGTGGGCTTGTCGGCTGCACACATCAACGAAGGAGATCTTTCGGAAATGAATATTCAGGTGGCGCGTCATTACTATTTCATGGCTGGCTACGATTTCGACCTTTCGTCCAAGTGGAAACTTACGCCGCACGTTTTGGTTAAATCAGATTTGGCTTCTACACAATTTGACGGAAACCTTACCGTTATGTATGACAATTCGTTGTGGCTTGGCGTTTCTTACCGTTTGGAAGATGCTATAGCTCCAATGGCGGGTTACCAATTCAATTTTTCGGGAGGTAAAAGTGCATTGCGCTTGGGATATAGCTACGACTTTACCAGTTCGGAATTAAATAATTACAGCAGTGGCAGTCACGAACTTATGTTGAGTTATTGCTACACTATTGCCAAACCATTGCCAAAACGGGTTTACAAAAATCCACGATTCCTTTAGCAATCTTGAAACCCTCGCGCTATATGATCGTAAAGTGGAATGCTGTGAACAACACGAAATGTATTATTAACCTGCATTGTATGAGAAACCTGATATTTCTAGTACTACTTGGTGCTACACTTTTGAGTTGTGGTGGCGGTAACAGAGGTGAGCTCGTGGGAGTTCAGCCCAGGGAAGAGTGGGTGCAGTACAATCCTTACGGGATGAACTACATTCACTTCGGTAGCTTTATGATGGGTGCCGACGACCAAGACGTTCCTTATGCCCATGTTAATGGGTTGAAGCGTGTGACCGTTTCAGCTTTCTACATGGACGATACCGAGATCAGCAACAATGAGTACCGCCAATTTGTGCACTGGGTGCGCGACTCCATTGCTCACCGATATTTGGGTGAAGCTGGGATTGGCGAACACGTTATTGAAGAAGACGAATACGGAGAAATCATTGACCCGCCGATCCTAAATTGGGAAGAAAAAATCGATTGGAATGGTGAAGATGAGCGCGAAGAACTTGCGGATCTTTTCCTTCCTGAATACGAGCGTTTCTATCGACGTAAAGAGATAGATACCCGCAAGCTGAAATTTGAATACTACTGGGTGGACTTAAAAGCCGCTGCAGTAAAGGCTGATCGCGATTTGGATCTTTCTTATACCAATGTGAAAGGACAAAACAACGCCATACGCGGCCACTCCGATCGTTCGAAATACATCATCCGTGAAGTTATCAATGTTTATCCCGATACGCTCGCTTGGGTGCACGATTTCACGTACGCCTTTAACGAGCCGATGACGGAAACATACTTCTGGCATCCCGCTTACGATAATTATCCAGTTGTTGGAGTTTCCTGGACGCAGGCACAGGCTTTTAATGTTTGGAGAACGCAAATTCTCTCTACCTGGAAGCTTCAAAACGGCGAAACCATTGTCCAGCGTTTTCGATTGCCATCGGAAGCCGAATGGGAATACGCTTCACGCGGTGGTCTTGACAAAAATCCATACCCATGGGGCGGACCCTACATCCGAAATATTCTAGGTTGCCCATTGGCCAACTTTAAGCCACAACGCGGAGATTATGTCGATGATGACGGCTGCCAAACAGTTGACGTGCGCAGCTACGAGCCAAATGGCTACGGACTGTTCTGCATGGCCGGAAATGTGGCCGAATGGACCAATACAGCTTATGACGAATCGGTGTATGAGTTTTCGCACGATTTGAACTCAGAATATCAGTACGATGCCTTAGCCGGAGACCCACCCGCCTTGAAGCGGAAGGTTATTCGTGGGGGATCGTGGAAAGACGTTTTTTATTACCTCCAAAATGGCTCGCGTGCCTTCGAATACCAGGACACCGCGAAGAGCTATGTTGGCTTCAGGTCGGTAATGAGCTACCTCGGTCGAGGTAAAACCGGTAACCCGGACGATTGGAATTAGAAACCACAAGTAAAACCAAGTAACAACAAATTTAAAGCAAGGAAACATGAAACCAGGAAGCAAAGGTTGGAAGCAGTTTATGGCTAAACTCTACGGAATTGGAGCAGCTGTAGTAATTATTGGAGCACTATTTAAAATTCAACATTGGCCTTTTGCCGGAGCATTACTCGTAGTAGGTTTGAGTACAGAAGCGGTTATCTTCTTCTTCTCAGCATTTGAGCCGGTTCACGAAGAAATTGACTGGTCGCTGGTTTATCCCGAATTGCGCACTGGAGAAGCATCTCACGCGGCTTTGGGCGATGGAGCCGACAACGGTTCGATCACAGAGCAACTGGATCGCATGCTCGAAGATGCCAAAATTGAACCCGAGCTCATTGCGAGTCTGGGCGATGGTTTAAGATCGCTGAGTTCACAGGCGTCGAAATTAAATGACATTACTGATGCTTCGGCGGCTACCAATGATTACGCAAACAGCCTAAAAGGAGCCACCAAGAAAGTTGGTGAATTGAGCGATACTTACGAGCAGGCGTCTTTGGCTCTTACGGGTCTTACAGAAAATCAAGCTGCTGGTCAGTCTGCAGGCGAGCATTTGCAGAGAATGTCGAGCAACCTCGAACAGCTGAATGGTATGTATGAGGGCCAAATGAAGGAACTCCGCGCTTCTTCCGAACTATACTCTGGTATTACGGAACTTATGAAGAATCTGCATGATTCGGTGGAAGATACGAAACGATACAAAGAGAATATCTCTGAGTTGGCTAAAAATCTCTCTTCACTGAATACGGTTTACGGAAATATGCTTTCTGCGATGAGCACAGCTCCGCGCGCCTAACTGTTTTCTGAAAACGAACCCTAAAGATTAGATTCATGGCAGGAGGAAAAGAAACCCCAAGGCAGAAGATGATCGGTATGATGTACCTTGTACTCACCGCCCTTCTCGCCCTAAACGTGTCCAAAGAGATTTTGGATGCTTTTATCACAATCAACAATGGTTTGGAGACTACCAAGGTAGCCTTCGACGGTAAGTTGGAAGGACAGTATGCTGGCTTTCAGGCGGCATACAACGAAAACAAGGTGAAGTATGGCAAGGCTTGGGAACAAGCACAGGCCCTGCGCATTACCGCGGATGAACTCGTAAAACACATCGATCTGATCAAAGCGAAAACAATCGCTGTTACAGAAGGAAAAACAATGGAAGAGGTACTCGGTAAAAATGCTTTCGGGCAGGATACCGTGCTCAATCTGACCTTTGTAAATTCCAAAGATAATTACGACGTAAACACCAATATTATGGTGGGCGCCGAGCCAGACACACCGCTCGTCACAGACAATGAAGATGGAAATAATTACCGTGCTGCTGTTCTGAAGCAAAAGTTGGTGGCTTACGGTGTTCAGGTAAAAGAGATGGCGAAAGGCAATCCTGGATTGGAAGCTACCATCGATAGCCTTTTCACTTATCCAGAAGTATATAAAGACGCGGGTGGAACGAATACCAATTGGGAATCGTTGAATTTTTACCACGTACCCATTGCGGCTACTACAGCCATTCTCTCAAAGCTTCAGTCCGATGTGCGAAATGCTCAAGCCGACGTGCTTGGATTTCTTTTCTCAGGAGTTGATGCCAAGTCGTATAAGTTTACAGAATTGCAAGCCATTGTTGTTCCACAAAAAACGTATGTGCTCGAAGGAGACTCCTTCCGCGCAGATGTATTCTTGGCGGCTTATGACAATACCAACCTTCCAGAAATTGCCTTGGCTCCGCTCGGGACGAAAATACCCGAAGGTGCAGAAGAAATTGGTTCAGGCGCGAAAATAATTCCAATTGGAGCTGATGGCTTTGGTAAACTGCGCTTACCTGCGCAAGGTGTGGGTGAGAAGCGTTGGGAAGGTTTGATCAAATTTCGAAAGCCAACAGGTGGAGGTTTCGACACTTACACCTATAACATCGAATACGAAGTGGCAAGGCCATCCTTGGTGGTGTCGCCTACCAAGATGAATGTACTCTATCGAGGCATTGAAAATCCGGTCGCTATTTCGGTTCCTGGTGTTCCACAGCAGGCTTTGACCGCTACTTTGAGCAATGGAACTTTGACTAAACAAGCCGATGGGTCTTACATTGCAAAAGTGAGTTCTGGCTCCGAAGCCATTGTATCCGTTACCGCAGAAATAAATGGTGTACGGAAGCCCATGGGCACCTTCCCATTCCGATTGAAGTCTGTACCCGATCCGGTAGCTAAATTTGCTGGAAAGTACTCTACAGACAATACTGCAAGACCGGCCGAACTAACCGCTGCTCTGGGTTTAATAGCTGAATTAAAAGATTTTGTATTTGATTTGAGTTATCCTATTAAATCGTTTGATATTACCCTGATTCGTGGAGCGGATGTTAAGACGCTTCAATCTTCTTCGAATAAGATCACCCCAGATCAGAGCGAAATGCTTCGTCAAGTGCGACGAAATGATGTAATTAGCATTGAAAATATTCGTGCTAATGCGCCAGATGGCACCGTTCGTAAGCTGGGTGGTATTAATCTTCGTGTAATCTAATTTTAGAACTATGAAAAGGCTCCTTCCATTTGCTCTTTTGCTGACCGTGGTAACGCTGTGGTCGCAAACTTCGAAAGCACAAACCGTTCTCGATGGCCCCTGGATTAAGGAGCACAACAGCACGAAAAAGGTGATTCCTTACCCTTTTATCCGTGAAGCCGATGTGATGTGGGCTCGAAGGGTATGGCAGGATATTGACTTGAAAGAGAAGATGAATCTTCCGCTTTATTATCCGCTCGAAGAGGGCAATGGTATGAAAAGCCTATTCGATGTTATTAAGAATGCCCTTTTAGTGGAAGGCTCCATAACCGCCTACAGCACCGGCGTTACCGGTCAGGAAGATGACTTTAGAACCCCGCTTTTAGTTAGTGCCGTGCGGGATATTTTAGAGCAAATTGATACTACCTATACCGAAGATCCCGACACGCAAGAGTTAGTGCCAGTGATCCAAAGAGTTGCAGTTAATACACAAGATATAACGCGCTATCGGGTTAAAGAAGATTGGTTCTTCGACCGACAAAGATCAGAACGTTACATTCGAATTATTGGAATTGCTCCCTTGAAAGAGCGAATTTCAGCCGATGGCGAACCAACAGGTGCATACGAAACGCTTTTCTGGCTGTATTTTCCAGAGTGTCGCTATGTATTCGCCAACTGGGATGCCTACAACCGTTTCAATGATGCCGAGCGTCGTTCGTTCGATGATCTTTTTCAGAAGCGAATGTTCATCGGTACCGTTATCAAAGAATCGAATGTATACAATCGAAAATTAGACGATGTGTATACCGGAATGGATCGCTTGCTGAAAGCCGAAGAAATTAAAGAGAAACTGTTTATTCTGGAGCACGACCTGTGGTCATTCTAAAAGCGTTTTTAACTCATTGCGAAAAGCACCCTATCTTTGGGTGCTTTTTTATTCATAGTATACCCACATCCCAATGCTCAAAGTAAACCAGGTGCGACTGGAGTTTGCAGATCGCGTCATATTTAATGATATTGATTTTTTCATCGGCAAAGACGATAAAGTAGGCCTTGTGGGTAAAAACGGGGCCGGTAAATCGACCCTGCTAAAGACGATCCTTGGCATGCAATCCATCAATGGCGGCCAGATTGTAAAGCCAAAGGAATTCACCATGGGCTACCTGCCGCAAGACTTGGACTTTGAAAGCTCTCTGGCTGTGAAAGCTGAAGTGCAAACTGCTTTTGAGGTAACGAAGAATCTGGAGTCCAGGATGGAGGAAATTTCTGGACTTCTCACCACGCGCGAAGACTACGAAACGCAATCGTACCTCGATTTGATCGAAGAGCTTAATCATGTTTCCGTGCATCTGGGTATGTACGACTTGGAGCATCAGGAAGAACAAATCGAGCGGATTCTTTTGGGCCTTGGCTTCAGTCGCGAAGATTTTGATAAGCCAATGTCTTCATTGAGTGGGGGCTGGAAGATGCGCGTCGCCCTGGCGAAAATACTCCTGCGACGGCCAGACTTGGTTCTACTCGATGAGCCAACCAATCACCTGGATATCGACTCCGTAGAGTGGCTGGAGACTTACTTGAAGGACTATGACGGTGCGGTGCTATTGATTTCTCACGACCGGGTATTTCTCGATGCTGTGACCAATCGCACCATCGAAATAATTAATGGTAAGGCGTTCGATTATCCTGCGGCATACACCCGATTTATGGAGCTTCGCGCCGATGTAATTCAAAAGCAGGTCGATGCGCGGAAGAATCAGGAGCGTGAGATCAAGCAAACCGAGGCACTTATAAATAAATTTCGAGCTAAGAGTTCCAAGGCAGCATTTGCACAGAGCTTGATTAAAAAGCTTGACAAAATGGACATTGTTGAGGTAGATGAAACGGAAACAACTGGTTTGCAATTCCGATTTCCACCAGCTCCACGGAGCGGCAAGATCGTGGTTGAAGCGCTGCAACTCAACAAATCATTTGGCGAAAAGCACGTTTTAAAAAGCATCGATTTTGAGGTGGTGCGCGGCCAAAAAGTAGCGCTGGTTGGAAAGAACGGCGTCGGCAAAACTACGCTCACCAAGATTGTTGCAGGTCTTTCGACCTATTCCGGTCAATGCGAAATCGGAACCCAGGTGGATATTGGATATTACAGCCAAAATCAGAGTGATGAACTTCCACCCCGAAAAACGGCACTGGAAATTATTGACGATGAGGCTACTGGTGAGTACCGCACTAGGGTGCGGAGCCTGCTAGGCGCTTTTATGTTTCAGGGCGACGACGTGTACAAGCAAGTAAGTGTGCTTTCTGGAGGTGAAAAAGCCCGCTTGGCTCTCTGTAAGTTACTTCTCCATAAATACAATTTTATCATTCTCGATGAGCCGACCAACCACTTAGACATGCGCTCGAAGGACGTATTGAAGGAAGCACTCATACAATATGATGGCACCCTGCTCGTAGTATCGCACGACAGAGATTTTCTCAGAGGTCTTACTGACACCGTTATGGAAATTAAGCATGGTCACATGAGTGTGTTTCCAGGCGATATTTCAGAGTTTCTAGAGATAAAGAAGGCCGAGAGTATTCGGGAATTTGAGCGAAATAAGCCGAAGCCCGATGTAAAATCAGCGGAAGCTGCCAATAAATCGCAGGTGAGCGAAAAAGAAAAATGGCAACTTTCGAAGCGGGTTTCTACACTCGAATCTGAAATCGAAAAGTTAGAATCACAAATCAAACAAGAGAAGGCTAAAGGCGCAGAATTTGATTTTAACGACCACCAGAAAGTGAAGAAGCACATGGAAATGGTTGGCCAATTAGAGTCGAAGTTGCTCAAGAAAATCGAAGAATGGGAAAAGACCTTGGAAGCGCATAGTGAAATCCAAGGTTGAAATATACGCTGGAGCTTGGTCGCCGGAATTAAATTATACTTGTGATTTTATTTTTGGAGAATTTCTTGGCTTGTGTTATGAAATGCTGGAATGCGGCGCTAATTTTTCCGCGCACGCACTCAAGATTTCGTACGCTCCCGATTCGCGAAATGCGGATCTTCATATTGTTCCTTTCGCGCCGATAGAATCACTGATTAAACTTCCGGCAGACTGTTTTTCTTGCTCGATGTGGCTAGGCACTGCCGTTTTTTTCAAAACGGCAGGCAGCATTCCTTTCGACCTTTTTGGAGCAGTTTTCTTTTTGCTCGCGCGGCTCGACGAGCATAGACAGAGCCCGCTCGATAAACATGGTCGTTTTCCTGCGCGCTCTTCCGTGTTTGCCGGAACGGATAT
This sequence comes from Flavobacteriales bacterium, assembly GCA_038321615.1. Lineage (GTDB taxonomy): Bacteria > Bacteroidota > Bacteroidia > Flavobacteriales_D > Cryomorphaceae > JBBQFC01. The sequence continues at coordinate 45,684 of JBBQFC010000012.1, forward strand.
TCTCAATCGCCCCGTGGTGGACGAATGGCTAATTATAATTGGTGAGCTTTTGAGGCTGGCTCGTCCCGAATTGGAGATTAAGAAGCGGACTTTTCAGTGGATTAACACATTCGATATCGACGTCGCGTATGCATATCGTGGGCGATCTATTGGGCGAAATTTTCTCGCCACCATGAAGAATTTAGCGCAACTTGATTTGGATCGAATTGAAGAGCGATTTAAAGTGTTGATAAATGGTGGTAAAGATCCTTTCGATACCTACGAAACGCAACGGCGGCTTCACGTCCAGGCCGACAGAACGATCTATTTCTTTTTGAATAGTTCGGCGTCAAAGTTCGATAGGGCATTGCCTATAAACCGGACACTAAAGAAGTTGATAGCTTATGTAAGTCAGTATGCTGAAGTTGGAATTCATCCTTCTTATTACTCCAAGAATCAACCTGACTTGATTCTAAAAGAGAAGCGTAGTCTTGAAACGGCATTGAACTCACCGGTCATCGTTAGCAGGCAGCATTACTTGCGATTGGAGTTGCCACAAACGATGCACCATTTGGAGCAGGCAGGAATAGAAGAAGATTTTACGCTCGGCTTTGCGGAATGTTTGGCTTTTCGCTGCGGTACTGCTACTCCATATCAATTTTTCGATCCACTGGCGCGAAGAGCTTTGCCTGTTCAGATTTTTCCTTTGCACATTATGGATGCCACCTTGCGCGATTACCTCTGCCTGATCGGATCCGACGCATTGGTTGCAGCCAAAGAAATCGTCGATTTGGTCAGCAATGTTGGTGGCACCTTGTGCACGCTTTGGCACAATGACACTCTGAGCCAGAGCGAATTTCCGGATTGGTATTTCGTTTACGAAGACTTTACAGCGTACATCGATCAAAAAAGGAGCTTACTGAGCGAGATGCTGCGGAGCTCTCAATAGTTGTTTATTCAAAATTGGGATTCGGAACTAAAGAGATCGCAATTCGCCCGTGAAGAAATTATTGCGCCATATCCAATTATGACTTTGCCGCATTCTACCCTGATGGCCTTACCTTTGCACGGAAAATGAAGATACTATTTGTCACTTCCTGGTTTCCCAATCCATGGCAAGAAAAGGACGGTAATTTTATCGGGGAGCACGCTTTGGCTCTTGAGTCTTTAGGGCATGAAGTGCAAATAGTTCATGAACTGCCAAGCAATCGATTTCTATTCCCAAAAATTAAGAAGGATCAATTTAAAGGTCTTACTATCTGGCGGATCGAACTACCAAAATGGATGCTTCGAAATTTTCAGTTTCGCCAAAAGCTAGCTGGCCGTATTTTCCATTCGATGCGAGGTGAAGGTTTTGTTCCCGACATCGTTCACGGGCAGGTATTAATTCCTGTTTTGCCGGTCGCAGCTCATTTCCAAAGCCTGTTTCAAAAGCCGATGGTATTCACCGAGCATTGGTCGGGATATACGCAGATAGAATTCCCCGTAAACCAAAGTCGGCTATTTGAGAAATTGAAATCTTCTTTTGGCCCTATATCGCGAATTTTGCCGGTATCAACTTATTTGCAGGAATCCTTGAAAAAACGCGGTGTTGACAGGCCATATCAAGTAGTTTTTAATACGGTGAATACCGAAATATTCAAATACATCGAAAAGCATCACAATCCCATTTTCACCTTTCTCCATGTTTCGGGTTTTAGCGATGTGAAAAATGTCGAAGGAATAATCGAAGCGTTTCACAAGCTAATGAAATCAGATGTCACAAAGTTTTATCGGCTTATAATTGCGGGCGATGGCGACTTAGCACGGATCGAGGAATACTGCAAATCGAATATTTCGGACGATTGTGATATTCAACTTATCGGTGCATTGGATTATACCGGAGTAGCCGAATTGATGAGGCAATCGGATTGCTTCGTGTTGTTTAGCAAGATGGAGACGTTCTCTTGCGTGGCCGCAGAAGCACTTTGCTGTGGATTGCCGGTTATCACATCGCGCGTGGGCGCTATGCCCGAGCGGATCGATAGCAGTAATGGATTGCTGGTAGAGCCTGAGAGAGTAGATCTGTTAATGGCTTCTATGCAAAGGATGGCATTAGACTTTGGCCGATACAACAGGCAGTCAATTGCCGATAATGCATCCTTTCGATACAATTATACCCGGATTGCAGGTGAACTAACTACAGTCTACGATGAAGTGATTACTGAGTTTGAGCGCGGCAAATCCGCGCGGAGCTGATATTTCTCAGCGTTATTTACAGCCTACCACTTCCGTCTCGACGGCAGTAGTCAAATTTCCATTCAGCGTAAATGTGTATTGGAAAGGAGACAAACCCGTACATTCATAAGGCACTCTGTCGACGTGTAAGGGGCTATACCAAGCCTGAGCGAAGAGTCTCAGATTTCCGCTGTTCAATAATTGGAGAGAATCCACACTGAGCGAATTGGCGTTACCATTTGCCAGGCGACTCATAGCGTACGTTCCTTCAAATGGGTCACCTGTAATTGGGTCTATTTTGAGAATAACAGTCACTTTCGGACCTCCACCTTGTCCGTAAGATGTATGCCATCCGTTTTCGCAGAATCGTCGAAAGTCATGGCTCGGGTTGCCTTGCGTGCCAGTAGAACTGAAAAGAGCATATAAATTCTGAGCACCATCCCAAAGAAGTCCGTAACCGCGGCTATCGTCGCCGGTGTTTTCGTAGTCTGTTCGCACCCAAACCTGTTGGCCATTGGTGTATTTCGCAATAATACAGTTTTGATTGGTTGCCGATACTTGCTGGTAGCCGATAAAGAAAGTTGAATTACCTGCCGACACCCGAATTGCTGAACTTGAATGCATCTGGTTGTATGTGGCGTTTGGTGCGAAGCTTGAGCTCGTTCCAACGGCAGTAACACTGTTCAGTGGAATTTCGCCCGGATCGGTTGGATCATCTTCGTTCGACTTGTTGCACGATGACCAAGTAGCTAAGGAGCCTAAGACAATAATCGAAGCGAATAATTTGGATAGGTAGCGCATAGCCTAAATACGAATATTCTGAACCAAAGTTCTACGACTCTACTGAATTTTTAGGCTATTTTTTTTCAATGGGAAGGTGAAAATCAGGGTGCTATGCTAAAGATGAGCTAAGGTCATTGAGGCTAATTTAGAAGTTTGTTCGCGGACTATCAAGTTCTCCATGTGCTAAGGCATTGAACGGGCCTGCGATACAAAATGACGCACCTACTTTTTGGTTAGCGGTCACCACGGCTCATAAACAGAATATGCTTTTAATAACAAAAAAAATCGTGGGAAGATGAGACCTGCACTGGCCACAAATGGGCTGCGCGCAGCTATTTACAGCAACCCGAATCTATCTGGCGATGGCAAATTTATGAGCTCCAGTTTTCTCGCCTTGTGCGATATTGAGCAGATAGATACCATTATTTCCGTTGAAAGGAATTCGGATGGTGTTTTGACCGGCAACTATTTGGCGCTGCGCTACTGCTACTTCCTGACCGACAATATTCATAATCCGAATGGTAGAATTACCCGAATTGATAGCATCCAGTCGAATTACAATTTCTGAGTCATTTGCGAAAGCAGCAATCGACTGAGCAAAGTCGTAAATAGAGGGAGCGGAAAGAGCTAGAAGACCCAAAGCTTGGTTTTTCGCGGTAGTAAAGTTGGAACCCTGATATACAATTTCGCGAGTCTGTGGATGAATCACGTAGTATATAGGGGTACCATTACCGCTCCAATGCCCTTCCATATCGGCGAAACTGAAAACATTCTCCCAACTGTAATTACTCACCCAATTATTTACTGCCGGGCAGCCTGGAGTGGTCGAAGAATAGAGGTAACGCATGGCCCCCCAAACTTGTATTTGGCCAACGTATTGATTTGCGAAAGCAGCTACAGCGGGCGCTTGATTCACGCAAATACCGCAATCGAAGCCTTTGGAAGCTACAATCAGTGGCATGCCTGCGTCGCCAACTTCATAAACGCTTTGGCTCTGACTATTGCAATCAAACTCCGTAAAATTCTCAACTTGTCCGAAACCGAGCACTGTTGAAAGCATAATAAGCAGGGTAAATAAATGTTTCATAACAAACTATTTACGCAAATGTACGATTGTGTCACTTAAATAGATGTCGGAAATCGGACAATCGGATATGGATAGCTTTTAATTTTTTTCAGGGAACGTATTTGCGCCATTCGGAAGAGTTGTATCGCTACCACTGTTATACCAATCTACATTTCTTGTGAAATGTATGATGGTCGCTATTAGGATAAAAAGACCGATGCTTCCTATGAGAAGGGAATAAGCTTCTGCGTTGAGAATGACATAGATAAAAACATATAAAAAGGTGAACAGAGATGCAAAAAGTATGGCGACCCGGCTTGATTTCGAGATATGGTAGAAGTAATAGGTCACAATGCCTATGGTGCCCGTAGCGCTTAGCAAAAAGGCGAGTCCGAAGGCCATTTGCTCAGAAAATGCGAGTAGGAGGATATAGAACACTAAGATGGCGAAGCCCACAATTATATACTGAATAGGGTGAATGTGGAGTTTCCGTAGAATCTCAAAGAAAAAGAAGAAAGTAAAGGTGATGACGATAATCAGAAAGGCGTATTTAGCAGCTCTATTCGTTTTCTGATACGTGTCGACATTTTCGATCAAATCAAAACCAAATGACCAATTGTCCAAATTATAGTACTCGTCAACCCAGAGTTGATTGAAACTGCGGTTTAAATTCAGCACTTTCCAGTTGGCATCAAATCCTTGAGCGGAAATATCGTGCTGCTCAGGCAGAAAGGCTCCGGTAAAGCTTGGATCCGGCCAATCGGAGCGCAAGGTAACGCTCGTGATTTTACCCACGGGAGTAAGGAGCAGTGAGCTGCTGCCCCTGCATTTGAGGTTTGCCGAAAACGGGATGATTTTACCTGTATTATCGATAGTTACGGCACATTGCAAGCCATTGTCTGAAGCTATTCCTTTCGGAAGTCCCGGTTCTAACTCCAGCGAAGTTTTGCCCCAATCAAGGGCGCTGACATCGGATATGCCGCGTGGATCAGTTATGGCTAAGGACCATCTAGCCTGTTCCCAGTTTATGTCGCTGCTGTCAATCGGAAGTTTATTGAGTTCTGCCAAATCGAACGTTCCAGAAATGTTCAATTCTGCTTGATAGAGAATCGCTTTGTAGATACTTCGTTTTCGAATGGATGAAATTACTTCGCCCGAAATATTCAGTTCATTTGGCAAAACGTAAAGAATCTTCTCTACGCGCTTTTCATTGGCGAGACCTACATTCTCTAAGGTACGGTAGGGAACGGTTAAAAATGGGCCTCCCAGTGTTTGTCTATTCCCCCATTTATCGCTGATTTCATTTACCACCGAATCCTGCATGAGCTGCCGCTCGCGGATTAGGGATTCCACTTCCGACCCTGGAATAAGGAGTAGGAGGGTAATGAGCAGAATTGCGAAAAATTTGAAAGTTGCTGAGTTTTTAACCCACTGCTGTAAGCGTTCGATCATTAGATTTTGGTTTTTCCATTAACTCCAAAATCCAAAGGTTTGGTGTGTTGTGTAAATGTTAAATTTTGCCTGAATTAATTTAATTTTCAGACTTCTGTTGAGCTATGCGGCCATAGGTATTTTTATACCGGCTATCAATATATCGTCAATTTGATCTTCATCATTTCGCCAGAGGTTAAACTCGTATCGCAGGAGGCAGTGCTGATCATTCATGTCGTGCTCTTGCGCAAAGTCGAGAAACTCTATAAATCGCTTCGACATGTATTTTCTATTTGAATGACCCCCAAATTGATCGGAATAACCGTCGGAGTAGAGGTAAATATTATCGCCAGGCTGCACAGAAATGATGTGATTCTCGAACTGCTTGTGTCTTCCAGGATGTCCGCCAATGGTAGCTTTACTTCCGCGAATGATGGATATTTCCCCAGCCGAAACGACCATTAACGGACGCATGGCTCCCGAAAATTCAATTGATTGTGTTCGGGTGCAATATTTAATCAGGGCGATGTCCATACCATCTGTGTTTCTATGCTCGCTTTCATAGAGTTTGGAAGTGAGTTGTTCATCGAGTTTTGTAAGAATTTCGGAGGGAGTGCGCGCTCCCATATAATGCACCACATCGTTGAGTGTTGTATGGCCTATCATCGACATAAATCCCCCGGGCACTCCATGCCCTGTGCAGTCGGCTACGGCGAAGAATACGCTATCATCTTTTTCGGTAAACCAAAAAAAGTCGCCGCTCACAATATCTCTTGGTCGAAACATTACGAACATTTCGGGGAAGATTTTTTGGATATCTGATATTTGCGGTAGCAGTGCATCCTGTATGGTTTTTGCCCTTTTGATACTGCTCATAATCTCTTGATTTTTGAATTCAATTTCATTGCGCTGCCTTGTCAATACCAGTTTCACCTTTTCTGAAAGTACAAGCATACGCTGCACTACATGGAGCATGGCGTAAATCAACAACAAAAGAATGGGTATGATTATTAGAATTTGTCTTCCAATCTTGGCGTTTGCGCGAGCTTTAAACTCATCAAAATGTTGATCTACCTGGATTAAGCCTACTGTCTTGTTCGTTGAATTTCGGATTGGAGCGAAGGCAGAGAGCCACGTCCCGTTTTCATCTTCGTAGGGCCCTAGCTGCCCGCCTTGGTCGTATTGCAAGTGGTAGAGCGGATGGGTATGCACCCAAGAATGTCGAAAGTATGGGTTTTCCGCAGAAGAAATACCAAAGGAGAAAAGCTCCCGATTGTCTTTGAATAAAGTGTAGATATCGGAATTTACCTTGTTTTCAACCCTGGCACTGTGAAGTAGCGCAGAAATTTTGGAATAGAAAGGGTCGTCTTGGTTTGATTTGATATCATCCTTCCCCGAAAATGTGTTCCCCAGTGATTCGTAGGCGTCGCCGTCAATTTGCAGAGCTAAGGTGTTTGCTATCGCATTGAGTTTGCTGAATTCGGTTTCTTCATACGACTTGATTTGCGTTTGGTAGGTGTAGCCGATAAAGCCACCACTAATTACCAGAGTAAAAAGAATTAGAGCCAACATAATACGACCGGAAGGGCTTCCGGTAATATCGCGCCAGTGTAGCTTAAGAGTTTGCATAGGGAATGCTTTTTGAAGGGCATACGACCGGATTAATAGATTGTTGCAAAACTTTTATTGGTTGAATCCAATCAGCTGGAGTTGCTAAATTGATGCGCTGACCATAAAAAAATCTCCTTCTCTATTCGAAAAGGAGATTTCTCAAAAACAAAAATAACCGCTTAATCGTGCTTCACGATCACTTTTTTCACGGTAGTTCCTATGTCCGTGCGCACATGCACAAAGTAGATACCGGCTGCCAAGTGGTTCATCGGCCTTGAAAACAGCGCGTAGCCCATGCCGTTTAGCGATTGGGTCACTCTATCTACCTCCATACCTCGCGTATCGTAGATGGACACATCCATGGTTTCTTGGTTGATGTCGGTGTAAACGCTGATGTTGATATCGCTATTGGTGGGATTTGGCCAAATTTCAGCAGTTTGTACTTCGCCCAGGTCAGCACCCCAAGTTGCTGTATCAAGCTGCTCGGCTAAGCCTGAAGGAGAGCCTATTGGAGTACCGGCCGTTCCTATTACGCAAGCGGTGCCGTAATCGGACCAAGTAGGCCCTGGCTGCATAAGTACTTGTGTCCATACACGGTAGGTACGCCCAGGTTGCCTCTGGGCAAACCAATGCCAGCGAAATTGTGGATTCGACCCGTTCGGGCTCATTACTTCGTAGGTATTGAATGGCGCTTCGAGCTCTTCAAATTTAAATCTCCATTTCACAATTTTATTTGAAAGAATGGATCTATTGAGCGGCCAATTGGAGCGGATGATGCTGGAGTTCACCAAATTCATCCGCCCGCAATCCGCAGCGCGAATTTCTGTGCGGGGGATTTGGGTAACATTGCACTGTATGACCGTCCCCGTTGGAATGATTCTAGTATTTTCATAATAACAAAATAAATATTTAATTCCCGGTTCGGTATCCAAGATGACTACTTCTTTTTCATTTGGACCGGAGGTGTTAAAGCATCCTGAGACTACACCGATGCCAAATTGTCCCATACCGATGAGTCCATCAAAATCTGGCAAACCCGTGGAATGAAAAGAGATGATAGTTTTAGTCGAAACGGCCTGAAACGCATAAGTGTCGCCTTTCTCTGAATAAGTTCCGTCGATATCGCCGGCTGCACAGTATCTATCTGCACCTAAGGTCCCGTTATCTTGTGGAAAAGCCAGAGACTCATCATAATGGTTTTCAACCAGTATGGGCCGTGCCCAACCTCCCATATCAAGTGAGTCATCTTGAAAATTTTGGAATGGCATATTGGTTGATGAAAAGCCATTCAAACGATACCGAAATTGACCGCAACCAAGATTGTTACTATGATTAGCCACTATTCTAATGATATACGACCCAGGCTGAACCCATCGAATTAGGTTTCTCACACATTTTCCGCCATCGATATTAAAGTCTTCCGGACTGCACGTCTCGCAATCAGCATAGGCATCCAAATCACAAACGACTGACGAATCCGAAATATTAAATAGACCTATTTTGTAATCAATAGACTGATTGGCCATAAAAAACAGAGAAAAGAAACCTTCCATGTTTACGGTCCAATAGAAATCATCAACATCACGGATTCCCTGACCAAATCCAGCATCTGGCGCACTTTCAGAATAGCCATATAATACGAAAGAATTGGCTGACCAGATGGATAATGGGGATAAATGTTGTGCACAAGCATTATTCGAAGTATCTCCGAATTGACTATTTGATTCATTTGTGCAATCTTCTGCTTCTATTGTAGCAAAGGGGTGAATAGAATTGGAGGCATTGTAATGGAGACAGGGAAATGGTTCTTGGCTCGATGCTTCAAGCCTAACTCCTATTATGGCGCAGGCGCATACAATCACAGTAAATTGATTGCTTCGATTCGAAAATAGTTTGGTAAAAACATTCATATTGGTTACAATTTGGTGTGCCGAAAAGTAGAATAAGAATCCGTCTATTGGTGTCGATGTCGATAACTTTTATATCCGTTTTAGCGTCGCTGTGGAGATTGCACGCCTTCAATAAGTTGAAGTAGGACATCAGAAAAGCGAGATGAATACTTTTCCACGATGTGCACGAATAAATTTGTTTTTTAGCTTGGAACAACCATTCCAAATAACCTATTTTTGAATTCGGAACGAACGTTCTATTGCAAATCAAAACCCAAAGACATAATCAAGATGGTTGCCTTTCCGGCTTCCATCGATGCGACTTTTATTGCCGGAAAGGGGTATAACGTCGGTGGTGGGATGAAGATTAATCCGGTTTGAGTTAATCCATAAGCTGTGCTTGTGCTTTGTCGCTCTTTGTATCAAATGTATCTTTGGGGGTGGGTTTTTTAGCTATCCCCCATTTTTAGCTAATACCGAGAACCAAATCTTTTTCTGAGTCCGAAGTCTTGCAGAAAGCGGTGAAATTGTTTCGGAAGCAGGGTTATCACGCTACTTCTATGCAAAATTTGGTCGACTATGTGGGGATCAATAGAGCGAGCCTTTACGATACCTTCGGCAATAAGCGTCAGCTTTTTGAAAACGCCATTCGGAATTATAAAGATCAGAACCATCAATTTATTTCGGCTTATTTAGCAGTGGAGTTTAGCCTGGTACCGGGTTTGAGAGGCTTGTTCTATGGCGCGGTAGAAATGGCTTTGGGCGATGCAGATTGCAAGGGGTGCATGGTGGTAAATACCACCGCCGAGCTTTTACCCGGCGACCCTGAAATTTTGGGATTCCTTCGCGAAAATCAGCGGGATTTTGAGTCTATTTTTGTTCAATTCCTGACATGGGCCAAGGAACGCGGCGAACTTAATTCTTCGGCAAATGTTGAAGCATCGGCTCTTTATTTATAAACCTTTCAAGGCGGCCTACAGGTAGTGGCTAAGGTAGATTGCGACCGAACAAGACTTCTTGCTGTGGTTGATGCAGCTTTGAAGGTGTTCCTAGTTGAAATTTTGCGTTCGCAAACTATTCCAGCGTGGAGGTGGGTGATAATGGAGTGCTTTACTTTGGCTTGAACGCACCCGAACTGTCAATGTAAGTTTTACCGTTTTCGGCCTTTCTTCTTTTTAACATTGGCATTGTGCAGGCTAAATTTGATGGGTAGGTTGTATTGCACCTTTACTGGACAGCCAAATTGCATTCCTGGATCCCAGCGTGGCATGGATCGCACTACACGGATACTCTCCTGATCGATATCAGGCGCAACGCTGCGCAGAATTTTTTCATCGATTACGTTGCCCTCGGTATCGATTACGAAGGTTACGTAAACTTTTCCTTGGATTCCGTTATTCAATGATTCATGCGGATAAGATATATTCTTTCCGAGAAAGCTCAGCAGGGCGGCTTCCCCTCCCGGAAAACTCGGCATTCTCTCCACAAGGGTCATTTCTGATGGTTTGGAATAGGCTACCTGGGAAGCTCTTGATTTGGGTTTGAAAACTTCCTTTTCATTTATCGATTTGTTGAATGTGCTATCCACCTTCGTTCCATTTTCAGAAATCCTGACCACATATCCAACTTTATTCCCGTACTGAAAATGGCCTCTCTCATACAGTAAACCTTCTTCCGTGTATAATTCATAGGGTCCGTGTTGGAGGGAGTCATTGAAATTCAGAATTCTATAAATCGTGAGATCCGTAGAATTTTCTGAAACATTGTATTCCACAAACTTCCCGTTTCCATTTGTTAGATTGGACGTGTTGATATCGTTGCCACTTCTATCGAGGGTTTTAAGAACGGTAATAGGACGGTCATCGAGGTATATGGCTCTGGTGTGAAGCTGACCATTTGGGAAATAGGTTTGAGTCTCCCCATCCAGAACATATTTTCTGATCGTCCCTTCCCATTTTATTTGACCACTACTATAATAGTGTCGGCTGATGCCATTGCCCGCCGTATCAAGCCTGAGTTCGTAGCTCTTGGAGCCATTTTCAAAGTAGCCGTTTACACTATCGACAGCTCCTAGACTATAATAAAGTTCGCTACAAATTTTATTAGAAAGGGTGTATGTCCATTTCCCTTGCTTTAAATCCGATTCGTAACTGCCAAAAAAGTAAAGCCCGTCAGTAGGTTGCCCAAATTCCCATTTTCCGCTCCGTTCGCCACCCGAATAAAAACCTTGCGCTCTTATATTACCATTATTGAGTTCGTTGTAAAGACCATCTTTTACGATCGAATCAGCGGACAACACTTCAAAGCGCTCTACCACCGCTCCTTTGGAATTCGTTTTTTCTACCCAGCTGCGTTGAGCGAAAGAAAAAGAACCCGATACAATAAATAGAAGAATGGTAAAAATTGGCTTGGATAGCTTCATGAGATTTCGCTTTGGTCTACATCTGGAACGCGATAATAGTAATTTGACATTTCAGTACAACTACGATGAGACTAAATCTTTCATTTGGTTGCATAAATTCCATCGAAATGTACTTTCAGTCATTCAATAAGTAGCTTCAGTCAATCTCATTTTCATTTTCCGTATCAGCGGGCGAGTTTTGGATCATCAAACCACACAATGCCATGATTCGATTCGTTCTCTTTGCGCTTCTTCTTCCGGTTTCGGGTCTTGGCCAAACGGTATTGCAAGGCGTGATTGCCGATAAATCGGGGAGTACAATTCCCGGGGTAAATGTGTGGATAACTAATACGTACGATGGCGGTACCACCGATCCGAAAGGACGATTCAACTTCACGACTTCTTCCGATTCTACGCTGGAAATTCAAGCATCGGCAGTGGGATTTATCACTGCGCGACAAATTATTACCCGATCGTCGAAAGAAATTGAAATTACGCTGTACGAAAAAGTAAACGAGCTTAACGCTGTATCAATTACGGCCGGCTCCATCGAAGTAAGCGACAAGGCCACTTCTGTAGTACTGAAGCCGCTCGATATATACACCACTGCCGGTGCAATTGGCGATATTACGGGCGCGTTTAATACCCTTCCCGGCACTATGACAGTCGCCAACGATGGTCGGCTGTTCGTAAGGGGAGGCGATGCCACCGAAACAGCCATTTTCTTCGATGGACTTCGCGTAGGAAATGCTTACAATACCACCGGAGCCAACGTGCCGACGCGAAACCGATTTAACCCAAACCTATTCAAAGGGACTTTTTTCAGCACGGGCGGTTACTCAGCAGAATTTGGAGATGCGTTGTCTTCAATCCTCTCGTTGGAGTCGATCGATAAGCCGGTGCGGAATCAAACCGATATCTCACTTATGAGTGTAGGTGGGGGAGTGGCGAGCACTTTCGTCGGTAAAAACCAATCGCTTACCGCCGAGGTGAACGTACTCGACCTTACGCCCTACCAAGAATTAATTAAGCAGGATATAGATTTCGAACAAGCGCCAAAAGGGTTTTCTGCACAAGCGGTCTATCGCCATAATTGGGGGAAAGACGGGCTGGTGAAAAGCTTTTTGCAAGGTTCGCGAAACAGTCTTATTATTTGGAATAAATTGCCTGGCGACGATAGCCGCGGGCAGCGCACTGCAATTCAGAACGATTTCGCATTTGGAAATACTTCCTACAAGAAAATGATGGCGGAGAAATGGCTGGCAGAAGGCGGATTTTCAATTAGTTCCAATACCGATAAGGTAGCTATCGACTCCAATAATTATGAGATCGACGAGCAGCTGATCCATGTAAAACAGAAGTTTACCTACTATGCTTCCGACGCGCTGAAGCTGCGAACCGGGGTAGAACTGTTTGCTCAGACTTATGATGAGCGTATCGTGGCGAGCCAATTGGAGCGCGGCTTCAACGATACCCGCGTATCTGTGTTTACCGAAGGAGAATATTTTGCAGGAAATGATTTCACGTTCCGCGCCGGCTTTCGATCCACAGCTTTTGGAAAAGCAAATCTTGTTAATCTGGAACCGCGTTTAGCTGCAGCCTACCGGCCGTACAAGGAAGGAACTATTTCGCTCGCCGCTGGCATGTTTTCGCAAACGCAGTCAGCAGATTTCACCGTGCTCAACGACGACATTTTACCGAGTCAATCGAAACACTTACAGCTCAGCTTTCAGCATAGTGATGGCAACCGCACTTTACGGGCAGAGGGTTATTTAAAGTCCTACGATCGATTGGCGCTCGCCAACGGTACGACCGATGGAGAAGGCTATGCTCATGGGTTCGATGTGTTTTACCGGGATCGCGGAAGCATTGCCAATCTCGACTTTTGGGTGACTTACAGCTTCGTGCAAAGCCGACGTCAATTCGGAAGTTTCACCACGCAAGTGCAGCCATCGTACGCTCCGGCGCACAATATCTCGGTGGTGGGCAAGTATTGGGTGGAGCAATGGAAAACACTTTTTGGGGCTACCTGGGCCATGAATAGTGGGTTCTCCTACGACGATCTGAACCGCCCGGGCGAAATGGAATCAATTACGCCCGCGTTTGCTTCACTTTCCTTAAATGCCAGCTACCTGATCCGTCAAAATCTCATTCTTCACGTGGCTTGCAACAATGTGTTGGGTCGCGACAATGTATTCGGCTACGACTACAGCAGTGCAACCGACGAAAACGGACAATTTCAATCCATCTCCCGGGGGCAAGTTGCCAAACGGTTTGCCTTTGTAGCCATATTCTGGACAATCTCGACCGACAAAAAAGCAAATCAACTCAACAATTTATAATCAACTTTCAAAAACAAAACATCATGAAAACCCTACACACTTTTTTCTTCGCCCTACTTTTTGCCACAATCTCTGTTGCCCAGCCACCTGCATACCAGCGCGCCATGGGCGAAGCACTCGGACAGATGGGAGCCGCCGAAAGCCCCGATGATCTGCTCGCCGCTGCAAATACTTTTGAGCGTATTTCGGCGCAAGCCCCAGATCAATATTTGCCCAATTATTACGCGGCCTTGAGCCTTATCAACCGCAGCTTCATGCTTAGCACAGCCGATGAAAAAGACCAAAGCCTAAACCGTGCGCTTGAATTAGTAGAAAATGCTGAAAAGATAGCTCCTGGAAATTCCGAATTGGAAACCCTGCGGGGCTATGCTTTTATGGCCAAATTAACAGTCGATCCAGCATCGCGCGGACAGCAATTTTCAGCGCTCACTTACCAGTCTTTTGGTAAGGCCATGGCCATGGATTCGAATAATCCGCGGCCGGCAGCCTTGATGGCTCGTATGGAATTGGGTACTGCGCAATACTTTGGTAGCGATACGTCGAAGCCTTGCGGCATGGCGCAAAAAGCCATCGCGCTATACGAAGCCGAAAAGGCTACAGGTTTTGATCCGTCCTGGGGCAGAGATTTGGCCGACCAAGTGGCCGAAGGATGCAAATAATCATTCATATTATCAACCTGCTCCTTCCTTGCGATTTGTGAGGAAGGGGCTTTTTTATCACCTTCACCATGCCGTCAACAATCGAAATGAAAAAATTCGCATCTGCCCGAACTTGGAGAGAGGATACCTACAATTTTTACGATCCGCGCCATTTCGGTCGTTACCTGAAGATTAATGCCATTCTCGCTTTAATCATTAGTTTTTTCCTCTGCTCGGATTGTTTTGACTCTTTGGAAGGCCTTCGCTCCTTTTTTATCGATTACTATTTGTTTTCGTTTTCGATCGCCTTAACGCTGAGTTTTGGCGTAAACAGGATAATCGTTTACAGCGACAGTCGGTTTTCCTGGTTGGAAATGCCCTTAAAGCGCCTGAGCTTCGATCTCTTTGCGGTCGGTTTTTTTTCCTTTACCACGGCCTGTATTTTTCAGGTTATTTTCGGGCTATTCATTTGGCAAAATATTTCGATCAGCAACCTTCCCCGATTTTTGGATGTATTGCTTTCCAGCGCGATATTACCAACGGTTATTTCACTGGCAATTACGCTTTTCTTTACCAGTCGTTCGTTCTTTTTGGAATGGAGGCAGGCAGCGGTTGAAGCAGAGCAAATGCGGAGCGAGCGATTGGCCGGCCAATACCAAAGCTTAAAGGATCAATTGAACCCTCATTTTCTGTTCAATTCCTTGAATGTGCTCAGCAATTTGGTACACGAGAATCCTGCGGAAGCCAATATTTTTATTGAGAAACTATCCCGGGTTTACAGGTACGTTCTGGAAGTTCAGAACGAAGAATTGGTAGATATACATCGGGAATTGAGTTTCGCACGAAGCTTTCTAGAATTGCAAAAAATCAGATTCGGCGATAAACTTCAATTTGTATTGCCGGAAGGCGATGAACTAGCAGGTAAATTGCCGCCCTTATCGCTGCAATTGCTGCTCGAAAACGCGATAAAACACAATGCCGCAACGCGTGATAAGCCCCTAAAGATTGACGTGATTGTTTCGGGCGATACCATTTCGGTATGGAACACACTTAATCCGCTTCTTGAGCGGGAAAATTCAACCGGCATCGGGCTGAATAATATCAAGGAGCGGTATCGTTTTCTCACCAATGACGAAGTATCCATCGAACGCACGAACGATTTTTTTCGGGTATCCTTGCCAATTATTAAATCGGTTGAATCATGAATATTGTCCTTATTGAAGACGAGGAGCAAGCGGCAAGGCGTTTATCGCGGATGGTGCGTGAAATCCTGCCACAAGATTTTCTCCACGGACCTTTGGAATCAATTTCTCAAGCGATAAGCTGGTTTCAAAGCAATCCGGAACCCGACCTTGTCCTGCTCGATATTCATCTGGCTGATGGCTTATCGTTCGCCATTTTTGATGCCGTCGCCGTAAGCGCGCCTATTATTTTCACTACAGCCTATGATCAATACGCCATCCGAGCATTTAAACTCAATAGCATCGATTATCTTTTGAAGCCCATCGAAACAGATCAACTCAAGGCGGCACTTGGAAAATGGCAAGACCGTAAATTGTCGAAAGCACCTGTTTTACTTGGGAATGATTGGCATAGGGAATTGAATAACGATATGAACCGAAAGTTCAAACAGCGATTTCTTAGCAGGGTGGGAGATAAATTGCAGGCTGTGGAGACCAAGGACGTGCTTTACGTTTTTTCCGAAAACAAGGGTACCTATCTCCACACCGAATCGCATAAAAACCTGTTGATCGATTTGCCACTCGAGCAGGTAGAACCTATTCTCGACCCCGCTATTTTTTTTAGAATAAATAGGCAGTACATGATTCGTTTTGAAGCGATTGAGAAGATGCTGGCCTATTCCAATTCGCGTTTGAAAGTGAGCTTGCGCGGATGCGACGATGCCGATATTGTGCTGAGCCGGGAGAAAACGCGGGAGTTTAAAGAGTGGCTTGATGGGTGAATTTATTTCGATTTCATCCATCACGCAAAAGAAATAGATCGATCGTGACCCCTTATTCGAACTGAACTCCTAATGCGATCCGTTTTTTTAAATGCGGTCAGCCCTTTTACCCGGTTTATTGCACCCGAATTCCTGCGTCGCATAGCCGGGCAAAAGTTGATTTTGCCTTTTTATCTTGCTTTTTCCGACATGGCGCTTCCACATATTGACAGCCTTTATGGTTTAAAATTCGAAGTAATTTCTGGGCGATCTCGATTTTCTTTTGAAGTACTATTCGCCTATCGATTTGCACCAGCCGATTAAGATGGCCAATGGGGAGCAAGAACTTAAGCGGCCCCGTTTTTTCCTACCGTTCAATGACGGCTTAAGTTGATCTTGCGATATATTGACTCCAATTCTCTTTAAAAAAAGGCTTGCCCGCCACCAGTTTTCTAAACTCGGGTTTTTCCCACAGCGATTTTTGGGTCCAGATCAAACAGTCGATCAGATGGCGATTGTTTATTTACTTGGTCTAGCGTCTGTGCTGGCTTCAGAATCCGATCGAAAATACTTTTTTCAGCTCATATAACTTTAAAGATTAAGCTGTGCTTATCTCAAATTTGCTGAATTTGGGCTAAGAAGAGCGGTTGCATTTACACGAGTCGAATTCTCGGGTTGTCCTTAATGTTCCTTGTATGCAGTGAGGCAGCGAAAGGTCAAAATTCAAGAATCAATAGAGGGTACGGGAAAGGTGATATCTATTTTTACTGGGGTTGGAATAGAGCACATTATACCAATTCCGATATTCGCCTGAGGGGCGAAAGTTATGATTTCACCATCTACGACGTGGTTGCCAAAGATCATCCTACAAGCTTTAGTTTTGAATCCTATTTGAATCCTGCCAATCTCACTATTCCTCAAACTGATTCCCGGATTGGATATTTTTTCAACGATCATTACAATATTTCATTAGGTTTCGACCACGTGAAGTAAGTGGTTCAGCGATATCAAACGATTAATATCGATGGTTTTATTCACGATACAGGCACCGTTCACGATGGCGATTATAATGGCCCTATTGAAATTAATCCGCGGTTTCTATTGTTTGAACACACCGATAAATTGAATTATATCAACCTGGAGCTGCGGCGGATGGATGAATTGGTTAATTTCAAATGGGCGTCTATTAACCTTACAGCAGGATTGACAGAAGGAGCGGTGGTTCCACGTACGGATGCCGATTTACTAAATTATCCGGAGAACGATAGGTATCACCTTTCGGGCTATGGAGTGGGAATGTTGGGAGGTGTGAATTTCACCTTCTTCGATCATTTCTTCATTCAATCCGAATTCAAAGGCGGTTTTATTGATTTGCCCAGTTTGCGAACCACCCCCATCGAGTTTAGACAGGGGGCATCAAAGTTTCTTTTTCGGGCAGGATAATTTGGTTTTTGGATGGGTTTTTCACCCGCGGAAAACTTGAATTTCGGCGTAACCCGTAATTTAGTTCATTCGACTCCGAAGCGCAATGTTTGATTTCCTGCGCTCTAAGGACATCGCGGTTGATTATATACTTTTGATTGTTGGTTAGATGGAACGTTGCCCGATGCGAAAATACATCCCATAAGATCCTTTAAATTAGCGACCGTATGTGTTATGCAGCGCGGCATCAGTTTCGACTATTTTTATAATTTGATAAACGTAAATTGTCAATGGTGATTACCTCAGGCTAAAATGCACGCGCAATTGCTGCTTAGACTTGATCGGCAAGGTACCAGCCAATGCCGGCTTCCAGGCCGGCATGGCTTTTAGAAGTCTGATTACTTCCACATCGAACGCTTGGTTAGGGGATTCGAGTATGGCAATATTTGTAAGACTGCCATTTGGAAGTATATCAAAACTTACGCTAACGGTACCGCTTAAGCCCAATTTGGCTATCTCTTGCGGATAATGGAGGTGTTGATTGATATAGGTTGTAAGGTTGAGCTTATTGAGCGATGAGGTAAAAGATGCGGCTTTAAAAACCATGTTGGCAGCGCTGAATGTAGATTTTGGTTTGGTCGCATGGTCTTCGTTCTCCAGGCTCTGTAAAGCCAGAATTGGTTGGATTGGAAGAGAAGATTGAGCTTGAACAGATGCGTTGAAACCAAGAATGAAAATAGGTAGTGTGAGGAGTGCGCGTTTCATGGTTGTAGATCGTTTTAATTGAACGATTCAAATGTCCGCTATCCAGAAACCGATACTTTCACCCAAAAGGATGATTTTGAGAAATTTGTAAGATGCTCAACCCAGAATCTCTCGGATTCGGTAGAGCGCTTGAGTTCTGTTTGCCACGTCGAGTTTTGAGAATAAATTGAGAATGTGGGTCTTTACGGTATTGACCGATATGAAGAGTTTTTCGCTAATGACTTTATTTGTTAACCCTTCGTGAAGTAAAAGCAAAAGTTCAAATTCGCGATGGCTAAGCGCAACAGGTAGTTCTTTATTGAGCTGTTCTAAACTGATTGCCACATGGTTTAACCCCCTTCTCTGAGCGTGATTGTAGAGTGCTATTTCGAGTGCCGCCATAAGGTCGCGACTTTGAAATGGCTTGAGTAAATAACCACCGGGCGATGTGGGTTTGGCGCGTTCAATAGTAGATTTATCAGCATGGCTGGTTAAGAATACAAAAGGGATTTTATAGGTTTCATGGATCACTTTGGCGATATCAATGCCATCTTTACCGCTCTCATCGCCCAAATTAATATCCAGCAAAACCGCGTCGATACCACCTACTTTCAAAAGCTCCAAGGCTTCATCCACTTCGTATGCCTTGCCCGCTACTTCATAGCCGGCATCTATCAAGTCTGCGGCTATATCTTCTGCAATCAGTGGTTCATCTTCTACAATGAGTATTCGCTTTTTTCGTTCCATTGTTTGATGTATTTTGAAATACGGAGTTCGGTGGCGTACCCGTTCGAATCCCGAATTGCCAGCTCAGCTTTTAATTTTTTGCAAAAGGCTTCAATCATTCTCATTCCGAATGAAAATCCTTCTCTCGTTTCCCTTGCTTTACCTACGCCACTATCTGCTACGGCGAGGTGTAAGGTATTGCTTTCTTCCCACAATCGAATGGATATGCTTCCTTGTCCACCATTAGGGAAAGCATATTTGAGGCTATTTGTAATGAGTTCATTTAATATAAGGCCAAGCGGAATAGCGGTATCAATATCTAAGAATAGCGAGTCAACTTCGATAAGTAATTCTATTTCATCGTGATTGAGCTTATAGGCATGGAATAAAGCTTCGGATAATTGGCCGACATACTGCTTCATATTTACGGCTTTCAAATTACTATCGGCGTAAAGCGATTGGTGAATGAGTGCCATAGATTGAACCCGCTGCTTACTTTCATTTACGGCATTGAGTGCTTCCTTGTCGGATATTTCTCTGCTCTGCAAGCTAAGCAGACTGCTGATTACTTGCAGGTTGTTTTTTACGCGGTGATGAATTTCGCGCAGCAAAACCTCCCGCTCCGCGAGCGCCTTTTCAATCGTATTATTTTTTTGAACTAAGATTCTACCTGTTTTCTGTTTGGCTTTATAGCGGTAGGCGAGAAAGG
Source organism: Flavobacteriales bacterium (assembly GCA_038321615.1). GTDB lineage: Bacteria > Bacteroidota > Bacteroidia > Flavobacteriales_D > Cryomorphaceae > JBBQFC01. Next base: position 65,584 of record JBBQFC010000012.1, read on the forward strand.
CAATACCTAGCGCGAGAATGATGGCAATAAATAGCAGCAATCGGCGCTGTTGAGCAGCGGCCTCGGCAGTGAGTGATGATTCGGCTGCAGCCAATTTCATTTCAGCGAGTTCTCTTTCGGCACTCTCAATTTTATATTTCCGCTCTAAGTCGTTGGTTAGGGTAATGACCTCCATGTTCACCAGCGAATCTTGGATGGTTTGGTAAAACTTGAAGTTCGATAAGGCATTTTTGTAATCACCCATTTCTCCGAGTATTTCCGCCCGCTCCAGATATACTCGTTTTAGATAGTCGAGGGTATTTATTTGTTGAGCCATGGTTTCGGCAGTATCCAGATAGGCCAATGCCATGGCATGATTTTTCTTTTTCCGATAGCAAATACCAAGACCAACGGATGCCACTACTTTTGTTCTCATCTCAGAAGCTAAATCGTAGCTTAGCTGGTAATAAAATTTTGCCGAGTCCACCCCATTTTTCGCTGCATGCCAAGATGCTATATTTAGATAAGCGTCCACCAAAGTTCCAGATTCGTCAAACTGGCGCGCAATGCTTGCAGCTTTGTTGAGGTGCGCTATCGCAGAATCAAGTGCATAGAGGTTCCTTTCAATTATCGCTATGTTAATCAAGCTTTCGGCCATTCCTTTAGATGGACCATGCTCGCGTTCTATTTCGTATGACTTATAGTAGTATTCCAAAGCTTTCCGGAGATTTCCCTGTGTTTGAAAAGCCGCAGCCATATTGTTGTAAGTGCTCTCCAGGCCCGCTCCGCCCATTGCTTGCCTCATCGGGATCGATTGCAAATAGAGCCGTATAGCGCCACCTACGTCGCCTGCCGTTTCTAAGAGAAGTGCCTTCATTTCGAGTGCATTGGCGGTAAGATAAGGCTGCGATTTTTCATCGGAGAGTTCCAGCGCCCACCCGGAATAATGCAGGGCACTATCGTAATTCATAAAGAAATATTCCCATGATAGATCGAGGTAGATGGAGATCTTTGTGGAATCATCTTCGGCGGTGCGGAGCGATTTATACAGTGCCTGTATGGTCGCTTCGCCTTCTTGCCCGAAACAGGGAGCTGTAAATGAAAGGACGAAACTGAGAAAAAATAAAAAGAATTTAAATATCATGATAGCTGTTCGCAGTCAAAATTTTGTTGGCGAAGTTTGTTGCTTAAGAATAAGCTCTAAAATAGAAATCTTTTTTTTCAGCCCAATATTTTTTTTCAGCCTATTTCGCACTTTTGACCCATGGAGCCGCCTAAATCTTATTGTCAAGCCATTCATTCCGGAAGGCTACCCGAAGTTCATCAACGCTACCACAATTTCGACTATGGTTTTCCGATTTATTCGGATGATGAGCTTTTCGGAAGGCTGATTCTCGAGATTAATCAAGCTGGGCTTTCTTGGACAACTATTTTGAATAAGGAAGCTAATTTCCGGAAGGCTTACGCCAATTTCGATATTTCCACCATCGCGGCGTTTGGTGAAAAGGAAATTAGTGAATTACTGCAAAACGAAGGGATCATCCGCAACCGACTGAAGATAAATGCGGCTGTCCACAATGCGCGACAAATCATAGACCTTCAGCATACACACGGTTCCTTCCAAAATTGGTTGAACGGCAATAGTCCCTTAGACCGAGAAGCATGGGTGGAGCTATTTAAAAAGACCTTTAAATTCACTGGAGGAGAAATCACCAATAAATTTCTGATGAGTACCGGATATTTAAAAGGAGCCCATGATGCCGATTGTCCGGTTTAATAAGCGGTGCTAGATGCCCGGCCAATATGGACCACGGAACCAAAATAGGCTATCACCGAACTCGAAAAATACGTCCATGCCCGGCATGGCACCGGAGACCCTGAGCCGGATCGACCGGAAACCGGCTTGACTATTTCTTGATAAATATCAAATCGAGCGTGCCATTGTTTGCCGAGATTTGTAATTGGATCAAACACAAATTTCTATCTCATGAAACTCTTACTTCGTCTGGAATCAATTGCCTTATTTGGGCTTTTTACCTTCCTTTATTTCAACTTTACGGATGGAAGCACCCTATTCTTCTTTCTCACATTTTTTGCGCCCGACTTAGCTTTTCTACTTCTGTTTTTCAGCAAGAAGGCTACCGTGGTGGCTTACAACGTCAGTCCGTCTTAAAACCATCGTTTAACACCCAAATCTAACCGAAAATTCCATCTAAGATTCCAGGAATGGGAAAACCCTTGGATTGACTCCAACATACCATTTGGAGCACCCCAACTCCAAACCCTTCGAAAAAGTTCTAAAACAGCCTTTTGAAGCCCTTTAAAGTAGCTTTTGAGTGTTTCTGTTCCAATGATTGACATGACGCGACGCAGGTTGTAAGCTGTGAATATCAATCCTACATCTGCTGCGGCTCGTTCAATGCCTTTGCGCGAGAGTACGAAGTAAAATCCCCATTGGCGCTTCATTACTCCAAACGGCAGTCCGTCTTAAAACCATCGTTTAACACCCAAATCTAACCGAAAATTCCATCTAAGATTCCAGGAATGGGAAAACCCTTGGATTGACTCCAACATACCATTTGGAGAACCCCATGACCAAATCCTTCGAAATAGTCCTAAAATGCCC
>JBBQFC010000013.1:0-67169 GCA_038321615.1 Flavobacteriales bacterium
ATATTTCGCTCGTTGACTTATCTACCATGAGCCTTTATGGAAGGATCATTACGGTGGAGCAACCGCTGAGCGATGCTGCCGGTAATCATATTTATGATCAGGACTTTCTATCGGCGTCGAGTATTTCTGAGCAAGATCCGAACGGTTATTTATTGCAAAGAAGTTTGGACGCGTTAATAACAGATTACAAAACCAGCTTAGAGAAGTATGAGTCCGAGTTGGACGATAGGCAATTCGGCCGTGGGCAATGGTGGATTAATCTTCTCGAAGGAGGAACAGAAGCGATACTAGACGGTGCTGTAAACACATTTCCACCTGCTTTGGCGGCCAGTTGGGTAAAGAAGAGGAATATGGCCGTAGGTACTGATACTACCACCACTTCTGATGGCGCTTCGCCTGAAATGGCAGAGTATGTCAAGGGAACCACCAAAGCATTACTGGGAGGAGGCTATAAGTTTATGTCAAGCATGGTTTTCGGCGACAACAAAGAGCCTGTGAGACCTTCGCGGCCCGTTGCAAGTTTCTCTGAAATGCGGTTGGATGGAAAGATAACCACCACAAATACATCTTCCCTAAACGGCTTTCTGACCCCTGGGAGTTTGATGCAAGGCATGGCGCGCACTGCATTAATTACCCTGCCTACAACGAGATTTTGGGGCTCTATGCAACGTTGCGAACGCCAGAGATTAATATTGCTCCCAGTTATCAGCCAGCTACCACAAGCCTTTTGGATTATAGTGCTGAGTTAGATAGTAACTGGTGTTGCTCCCCTCAACCAAGCCCTTGTTGGGTGAATAGTTCGGGATATACTTTGGATTCTACTGCCTTCAAGAAACGCACAGCCACTCAGGATATCTATTTCAAACTCAAAAATCCTTTACAATACGTCCTCAACCCCTCGGTGGATATAAATCTGGAGAAAACTAAGATATACATGAGCTACAGCATTACCTTAGAAAATGGTAATGTAATTAATTCGACGAATCCTTTTTTCTACGATCAGATTGATTCACTAATTGTTTCGGAAGATGAAAACACCAATCTTTGGTTGATGCATGATATCTCGAGAATTCCTAATAATGGTTTAAAAGGAACCCGGCGTCAATTGCAACTGGCTTCTGGTTGGTATGAAGTTGAAAACGTGACCAATCTTCTTTTTGGGAGCAAGTTAGAGACTTCATTATATTACAGAGAAGATTATTCAACGTTCACTCCTGTGTGCGGTACAAATGGTGGAACAGACGTTTCAGTGCCAACTTTAACAGGAACCGGCCTTCATTTTACACCGACCAAAATTGAAGTTAAAGTAATGGCCGACATGTATTTCGATCAGCTCTCCTTCACGGGCGAAGAGATTAATACCACACAGGTTTTTACCTATTTATTGCTTGATACAGAGCAGAATATCGACTTAATTGCAGATTCTGTAAGTTACATACCATGGGCTTCGCTTCCAAGTTTCATTCAAATGTTTCCGGGTGAATTAACTATCGAATCACAAGTCATTTCTGAGACATCGCCAGAAGCATATCCGGCGAGTAATTTCCTTAATGTATTCGTGCGTGCGGACAATGTTATTATTGATAAGCCACTTTCAGGACTAATTGTTAATCTTCCAGCCGCAGATCCTTTAATCAATGTAATGGCATATGATCAAATTCACATCAAGCCAGGGGCGCACATTGAGAAAAATGTTCGTTTATCTATTAACAAGGATATTTACGGAGTCGCTGCATCGCTGCCCGCGCCCGGCACCTTTGTAGACTCCTTTTGCAGTTCCAATAGCTATCTATCAAGCCAACTAAAATCCAATTCGACCGATGTGAATCCTGGAATCTCTGATGCCAGTCAAGACATTGATTATAAATTAGAACTAGAATCGATTAAGCTAAATCTCTACCCCAACCCCACCACCGGTCAGCTCACCATCTCAGCAACGCAATCCATTACCTTCGCAGAACTTTACGACCTCGCGGGTCGCAGGCTCATTCAGGAATATTACGGCGACGGCGGTGGCCAGCAGGTTCAACTAGACCTGAGCGCCTTAAGTAATGGGGTGTACGTGGTAAAAGCAACTTGCCGCGGCAAAATCTTCACCGAACGGGTAGTGGTGAGCCGATGAAGTTCTATGTCTATTTTGCCGTATTTAACACAAAGGGCATGGAGTGGTATCCCAGGAAGCTGGTTTTTTGTTGGGGAGCTTTTTGATGTGTTGATTTGAAGATGTGATTTGGTCATTTTGCCAAACGGTTGATATCCTGAGATTCTCAACCCATAAAAGCGTTGTCAGCAACCCCAAAAACAGCTAAAAAGCACCACTGCCTGCACTTATAAATGATTTTTATAGGCCTTTTAATCCTTGGGCACGAAAGGGATTCGATACAATTGCAGGATTCCAACTATTATTTTTTTCTATCCATCCTTGCACAGCCCACCGAAAAAATCTAATATTGAGCATTCTACTTCAATGATGCAAAAATTGCGCTACGTTCCTTATTACCCCTGCAAGCCGGTGTCGCTTCGGAACTTGAAGCCAATTTTTGACTGTTAGGTAAAGCAATGGCTCTCGGAGAGCTTACTGCTTTGTTCCACCCTGACATATTCATTTCATGATCTCGAAATTTTACAGCTTTACCCTGTTTTTATTCCTTGGAATTACACCCATAATTCAGGCGCAAATAAACATGAGCGGCATAGTCCGCGATGCCGAAACCCAAGAAGCCTTGCCCGGTGTGGTGATTCAATTTCAAAGAACCGCCGAAGGTGCGATTACCGATATGGATGGACGCTTCACTTTCTCCACTCCGGCCGATGTGCAAGTTGGCGACTCCATCCGATTTTCCTTTTTGGGCTACCAACGCCTTGCCATTCCCATCCGGAATGCTGCAAACTTGGAAGTGCTTTTGCCACGCAATCAAAAAATTTTAGGCGAAGTAGTAGTAACGGCCATCGGTATCCAAAGGGATAAGCGAAAGGTAGGCTACAGCGTCACCGAAGTAAGTGGTAGCGAGCTAACCGAATCGCGGGAGGTAAGTGTGCTTAACGCGCTCAACAGCAAGGTGGCCGGGGTAACCGTAACTTCTACTTCTGGCTCGCCAGGTGCTTCCACTGCCATTCGCATACGCGGAAACCAATCGATAAATGGAGGCAATGATCCGCTCATAATTATCGACGGTATCCCCATCGACAATTCGTACCGAGGCTCAAACTTTACCGATCAAGCCAATCGCGGCATCGACATAAACCCCAACGACATAGCCAGTATGTCGGTGTTGAAAGGGGGTGCTGCTTCGGCGCTTTATGGCTTGCGAGCTGCAAATGGCGCCATCGTAATAACCACCAAAAAGGGAAAAGCTGGAAAAACGGAAGTCTCGTTTAACACCACTACTACCCTCGACCGGGTGAATAAGCTGCCAGAGATGCAAGACCGTTATTCGCAAGGTTCGGGTGGTGCTTTTATCGAAGGATCCAACAGTACCTGGGGCGCCCTGCTCGATACGCTGCGCTATGACGGTGATGGCGATTATCTATTTGATTCCAACGGGCGCATTGTAAACCAAAGTGATCCAACTGCAACGGATGCCCGGGTGAATGCTTACGATAATCTCGACAACTTTTTCAGGACGGGGGTCACGCTCAACAATGCCCTGAGCGTAAGTGGAGGAAATGAGAAAGGCAGCTTCTATTTTTCGGCCGCCGATCTGCGTCAAACGGGGATTATTCCGCTTACCGAGTACCGCCGTACTTCCGTGCGCGCTTCCGCCAATACCGCCATTCGACCAAATCTGGAATTGAAATTCACCGCCAATTATATCAATAGCGAAGCAGACCGTGCCCAGCGGGGCAGCAATCTTTCGGGCGTGATGTTGGGCTTATTGCGCGCTCCGGCATCGTTCGATCTCGCCAATGGTTTCGACAATGCTGCTGATGAAGAAGCGGCCTATCAATTTCCTGATGGATCTCAGCGGACCTATCACGATGCCTTCGACAATCCGTATTGGTCGGTTAACAAGAACAGGAATGAAGAATCGCTCAACCGGTTGATCGGTGTAGCCGAATTTTCTTGGAAACCCTGGCCCTGGATGACCATTACCGAAAGGGCGGGAGTAGATACGTATGCCGAGCAGCGTAAGAGTTATTGGGACAGCCGCTCCAATGAGTTCAAAGACCTAGGAGGCGCCATCTTTGACGAAACGGTGAATCAGAAAAATCTGACCAACGATTTAATAGTGGCGATGACTAAAAGTTGGGGCGAAAAATGGAATAGTTCGCTGGTGCTCGGACATAACTATCAGGCTTACAATAAGACGTTCTACACCGTCGATGGATACGATTTTGTAATCGACGGTTTTTACGATATTTCAAATGTAGCTTCGCTTAATGTGGAAGCCGACGACTTTGTAGATCAATCGCGGTTGATTGGCGCTTATGGAGAGCTATCGGTAGATTATAACCGTGCGTATTACCTCACGCTCACCGGGCGCCAAGACTGGTCGAGCACCTTGCCTCCCGGCAACAACAGCTTCTTCTATCCGTCGGCAAGTTTTGGTTGGGTTCTTACCGAATTGGTCGATTTAGGTCCGGTAGCTTACGCCAAACTGCGCTCCAGCTACGCCATTACGGGCAACGACGCTTTCCAGAATTATCTCACTTCGAACTTTTTCGTTTCCGGAGGGAGCACCCAAGGCCAGCTAACGTATGGCCCCAATACCACCATCGGCAGTTTGGATTTGAAACCGGAGTTTACCAATGCTTTTGAGATCGGAACCGATCTGCGAAGCCGCAATAATCGGCTGCGTTTGGATTTGACCTATTACCAAACTTCCTCGCGCGATCAAATTGTGGTAATTCCCATTGCCAATAGCACGGGTTATCTCGACTACGTCACCAATATTGGACAAATCGATAACAAGGGAATAGAAATTCTGCTCGAAGCAGACATTCTCGATCGCAAACCCGCCCGACCCGATAAAGTATGGTGGACGGCTTCCATAAACTTCACCCGAAACCGCAACGAAGTGGTAGAACTCGCCGATGGACTTACCAATATCGCATTACCCAGCAACGGAGTGGCGAGCACCCAATCGCGGGTTATTGTTGGCGAGCAGTACGGAGTGCTATTCGGCACGCGCTGGCTGCGCAATTCGTCTGGACAAATTTTAGTGGACGACGATGGTTATCCGCTCCGCGATGCTGAAAGTGGGATTATCGGCGATCCAAACCCCGATTTCACGTCTGGATTCCGCAATACCTTTGGCTGGCGCAATTGGAGTTTGAGTTTTCTACTCGATATTCGCGTAGGCGGCGACATGTACAACGGCACCCGAGCCGTAACGCGAACGCTCGGTACACACGCCGATACCGAAAACCGCGACGAGCTGATCGTATTCGATGGGGTATTTCAAAGCACCGGACAACCAAACAATATCGCCGTAAGGCAAGATCAAAGCTTCTATCGATACGGGCTGATAGGCATTTCTGAAGATAATGTAGAAGAGGTGAACTGGCTTCGCATGCGCGATTTAAACCTTACCTATTCTTTCAGCGCTGAGCTCTGTAAAAAGTTGCGCCTGGCGCGCGCTTCGGCGACTTTTACGGCGCGAAACCTTTTCCTGATTACCAACTACAGCGGCATCGATCCGGAAACTTCGCTCGGTGGGGCTTCCAATGCGTTTGGCCGCGATTATTTTAACAGTCCCAATACGAAGAGCTATGGGATTAATCTTTCCGTAACATTTTAAGCTATGAGCATACTCCGAATTTTTTCCGTTTTCTCCATAACGCTCATCTTCTCGGCTTGCGATATCGAAGAGTTTAGCGACAATCCGAATGTGCCCACCACCGCACCGCTGAGCACCTTGCTCCCACCAACACAGAAGGCTTTAGGCGATTTTCAAGGCGGGCGGATTTTTAGGTATTCAAATATTTTCGCCCAGCAATTGCGCGGGGTTGATGGGCAGGAAGCCTTGATTGAGAATTACAATCCCGACGAACTTTTCGTGGGCAATATATGGAGCGACGGCTACGTAAGCGCTATGACTAACCTTCGAATAATCATAGACCGAGCCGATGCTGAGGGCTCTCCGCATTATGCAGGAGTTGCTCGTGTGCAAATGGGTACTTGTCTCGGCATTTTAGCCGATTTATGGGGCGATGTACCTTATTCCCAAGCCCTGCAAGGAGCGGTATTTCCAAACCCAATTTACGATTCCCAAGAGTCGATTTACAATACGATTGACGCCATTCTAGCGCGAGCTATAGAAGATTTGAATCAGCCGAGCAGCGTTTTTACGCCAGGGCCAGATGATCTGATTTACGCGGGAAATCTGATAAATTGGAGTCGGGCTGCGGGAATTCTGCGCGTGCGCTATGCCTTGCACACCACCAAGGTTGATCCACAGGCGGCAAATCGTGCTTTGGAGCTGCAGCAAATGGCGAGTTTCGAAAGTGCTGCAAGCGATTTCACCTATCCCTACCTTGGCACAGGAACCGACGTAAATCCGATTTCGAGTTTTTACAGCACTACGCCCTACGCCAACATTGATCCCAGCTTCACAGATCTTCTGGCCGATCTGGGCGATCCGAGAGCTCCATCTATGTTTGCAAGTATTCCTTTTTCCGGTGGTCAGCGCAAGCCGGGAGCCTATTTTTCGAGTCCTGCATCGCCGGTGGTTCTCTGCGGATACATGGAAGAAAAATTTCTAAGAGCGGAAATAGCGGCTCGAACGCAGCCAGGTTCGGCCGCGACGGCCCAAGCAGAATTGACCGAGGCCATAACGATCTCGATGCAGCAGGTTTCGAATAGTGTTATACCTTCGGGCGATGTGGAAGCCTACATCTCCGAAAGGGCTACGCTCAATGGCGATTTTAACCACGACTTGGAGATCATTCTCACGCAAAAATACATAGCCATGTTCACCACTCCAGAAACGTGGACGGATTACCGCCGAACAGGAATACCAGCGCTTACGCCAAATGCAGGCGGGGCGAGCAGCTCCAATCCCAATGGAGAAATACCCCGCCGGTTGATTTACCCGCAGAGCGAGCGGTTGAGAAATCCAAATTTCCCAAGCCCGACACCCACCATGCAAGATCGATTTTGGTGGGATCAATAAGAATCATATTCACCTTTATTACCTTGGTTTTCTTCGGTTGTACCGTTGTGGAGCAGGAAGAGCAGGAGCCGAATAATTCTTCGGAAATCGGAGCAAAAGGGACACTATTCATAATCGGCGGTGGTTCGCGCCCCGACGCAATGATGAAGGAGCTGTGCGTAGTGTCTTTGCCGGGAGTGAAGTCTTATGCTATCGTCTTAACGCAAGCCAGTGGCGAGCCCGATTCGGCCTATTATTATTTAAATCTGCAATTCGTTGAGCACACACGGCGGCCTATTCTCCACGTAGATTCCCTTCGATTGTTGACTTTCCCGATCGACAGTATCGAAAATGCCGACCTGATTTTTATTTCGGGCGGCGATCAGAACAGATTTATGTCCGCTGTTTCCGCGAAGGCGAAATCTGCCATTACAGATGCTTACCGCAAGGGTGCAACCATTGCCGGAACGAGCGCGGGCGCAGCTTTAATGAGCAAAGTGATGATAACCGGTGACCAAAGGCTGGAGTCTGAATACGAGTCGACGTATAGTCATTTGAAGTACGGAAATGGCATATATGCCGAAGGGCTCGGCTTAGTCGATAGCATGATAGTCGATCAGCATTTTGTGCGGCGAAGCAGATACAATCGGCTTATTTCGGCAATGGCCGATACCGGGTTTCCGCTGGCAATTGGTATTGAAGAATCTACCGCTTTGGTGCTGAGCCCACACACCGGCAGAGTAGTTGGCGATGCTCAGGTTTTAATCTTCCGCGCGCCCGCAAATATCACCCGATTTGGCGATCAAATTGGATTTAAAAATCTTGTAATTCACGCCTATCTTCCTGGCGACACCCTATCTTTAGACCATTTATGATGAAAACAATTATCCTTTCTATCTGCGCGTCCATGAGCCTTCATTTAGCTCACAGCCAGTCGTACACGAGCTATTTTACCGGGAATGTTACCGACATAGTCACCCAGCCACAGTTCGGCATTTGCCTTATGGGCGGCGCCGGCGAAAGCGACGATGCAATGATCTGGTTTCTGGAGCGGGCCAACGGAGGCGATGTACTCGTGCTCCGTGCAAGCGGTGCCGATGGTTACAACGACTATATGTATAGCGACCTCGGGGTTTCTGTGAATAGTGTGGAGACCATCGTTTTCAATAATGCTGCTGCAGCAAGCGATCCGTACGTTATTGGAAAAGTCAACAATGCAGAAGCCATCTGGTTTGCCGGTGGCGATCAAGGCGATTATATCGACTATTGGAAAGGCACGGCCATTGAAGATGGCATCAATAATTTGATCAATGTGAAGCAGGGGCCCGTGGGCGGAATCTCAGCGGGAATGGCCATTCTCGGACAAGCCTATTTTTCGGCGAGTCAGGGCACTATCACCGAGGAGCAGGCTTTGGCCAATCCTTTCGCCCCGCAAATGGTGATCGGCTACGACGATTTTCTCGAAGTCCCGTTTTTGGAAAACGTCATTACCGAAACTCATTTTAACGATCCCGATCGCATTCGCTACGGACGTATCGTAGCCTTCATGGCGCGATTGGGCTTCGATCAGGGAATTATTCCGCTTGGAATAGCATCAAACGAATACGGCGCGATAGCTATTGATGAGTTCGGCTTAGCCCGTGCTTTCGGGGAATACCCCGAGTTTGAAGAAGATTTGGTTTACTTCCTACAACCCAATTGCGAAGGACCCCAAGGCCCCGAGCTTATCGATTCGGGTTCCCCACTCACCTGGAATCGCAGCCAAGAAGCGGTAAAGGTTTACCAAGTTCCAGCCACGGTAAATGGTGAAAATACGTTTGACCTTACCAATTGGCACGATGGGGTAGGCGGTACCTGGGAGAATTGGTATGTGGAAGCTGGGGTGCTTACGCGAACGGAAAACGCGGCGCAGCCCAACTGTTTCTTAGGTCTGGAATCACTGAACGAATTAGAGATCAAGCTTTATCCAAACCCCGCGCAGAGTGAGCTTTGGTTGAGCGCAGATATCGATGGCATTGCCACCTATCGAATTTTCGACTTAAGCGGCCGAATTTTGCAAGAGGGAACCAAAAATTCCGAGCCATGGTTAATTTCGCTCCACCAATTCACAGCCGGATATTATTACATTGAGCTTTCAGCGGCTAATCGAGCTACAACGATCGGATTTATAAAGACTCCATAATTTGACCTTACTCAAAAAGTCGCCCGACGCGCTTTTAATCGTTACAATCGTCTTGGTTTGCTTTGCAATACTCACGTGGATCGTGCCGGCGGGCTCTTATGATCGGGTGGAAGTCGATGGACGTGAAGTGGTTGTTCCCAACACCTTTAAATCGGTAGATGCCAATCCGCAAGGCTTAGGCGACTTGCTTGTCGCGCCAATTAAAGGGCTGGAAGCTGCGGCAGATATTATCGCATTTGTACTGCTCGTGGGTGGGGCTTTTTCGATGCTCACAGCCACGGGAGCGATCGATGCGGCTCTGCTTGCCGTAGTTGCTTTTGCTGAGCGGAAAAGCAGCAGGCGTAAATGGCTCATTCCAATTTTAGTCACTTTTTTCTCGCTGGCGGGTTGCACTTTCGGCATGTCGGAAGAAGCCTTGATCTTTATCCTGATTACGATTCCCCTTGCCAAAAAATTGGGTTACGATCCGCTAATCGGCGTGGCCATACCCTTTGTGGGAGCTGCCGCAGGTTTTGCAGGAGCTGTTATCAACCCTTTCACAGTTGGTTTGGCTCAGGGCTTAGCTGAGCTTCCTATAGGCAGTGGGGCTGCATTCCGCTGGGTAGTTTGGGTGTTTTTTACGCTCGCCGCTATCCTTTTTATTTCGCGCTATGCCAATAAGCTCGATAATGGGATGACTTCTATCTGCCCCTTTCCTTCCGACTTTCAATCGGGCGAAGTGGAGCGACCAGAATTTACGTCTTCTCGTCTGGCAGTCGTAATTCTTTTCCTGCTCTCCATAATTATTTTGATGTACGGGGCTAGCTCACTTGGCTGGTACATCGATGAGATATCGGGTCTCTTCCTTGCTCTGGGTATTGTCTCTGTCGTTATCGTTCGGATGCCCATGGCCAAGGCCCTTGGCTCATTTACCCAAGGAGCGCGCGATATGCTTACCGCTGCGCTCATCATCGGCATTAGCCGGAGCGTTCTGGTCGTTGCTGAAGAAGGTCAGATAATCGATACCTTACTCTACTACCTCGAGTCGGGAATCGGCGATTTGCCGAAAGTGGCTAGCCTCCAAGTGATGTTTATTGTACAAGGGCTCATCAATATTGTTATTCCATCGGGTTCTGGGCAAGCGGCCATCACCATGCCCATTATGACTCCCCTCGCCGATCTTTTGGGAATCTCACGGCAGTCGGCAGTATTGGCCTTTCAATTTGGCGATGGCTTGCTCAATATCGTCATCCCCACGAGCGGAATTACTATGGGAATTCTCGCCATTGCTAAAATCCCTTATGATATTTGGATTCGTTGGATTTGGAAATTCCTCTTGGCGCTCACCCTGCTTAGCATGGTTTTTTTGGCCATTTCGGTGCAGTGGGATGTGTGGGGGTGGTGATTCTCCACTAAATTAATTACACCTTAAAAACTGAATTTCAGGTTCGCTGACTGATGTCCTCCAATTTCAACCTGACCTGGAAAGCTATAGTACAGCCCGAAAATTAATTGGGTCGAAAAAAAGCAGGTTTTAAAATTGTCTGGACTGAAGGTTAAAAGTTTATCCTAAATCCGAAACCCTGATCTTGCAAATTTTGGTTACTCAGTTTAAATTGATTATCGTGAAAATCTATATAGGTCAAGTTTTTCAGCTTTTTTAACTCCATTGGAAATTCGGAAAACTGATTGTTACTGAGATACAATACTTCTAGATTTTTCAACATCAATAAGCTTCCGGGAATAGTTCCCAAGTTGTCATTTTCTAGGTGCAATATTTTGAGATTGGGTAAATTCTTGAATACTTCGAGGCTTTGATCAAGGTTTATTTTTGATTCGTCGTTTAGATACACTTCTCTCAAATTCCCCAATTTGGCAAGCGATTGAGGCAAAATTGTAAAATCATTACCACTTAAATCAAGAACTTTTAGATTTTTAAGATTACCTATTCCTTGCGGTATTTCTTCCAAATGATCGTTCTTAAAACTCAGGTATTCCAGATTATTAAATTTATCCCAAATACTATCGGAAAGTACGTTTAATTTTTGATTGCTAAGATTTAGGCGGTACACCTGCTCGGGAAATTTCAGTGCTTCTTCCAAATCGGTAAACTCTCGATACGCCGCCGAAGAATCTGGTGTAATTTGGGCGTACACGTCGCAATTTAAGATGCTTAGAAATATTGCGACAAGAATATGAATAGTACTGTTTTTCATCAGAAAATTGTGGGTTTAGGTTTACCTTGCAAATTATCCATCCTAAAGGTAGTCAATTGGAACGTGCAGGCGGCTAGATCTAGCAGGTCAAAAGTATTACACTCATCAATATTCGAAGCGTATACCCTTCAGAGAATTTATAATGTTGCGGCAAACCCAAGGCGATTTTTTTTGCGATAAGCCACCACGACTCTGGTCATTTGCACGCAGGTAAACGCCACAAGAATACTGATCAATCTAATTCGCTTGCGAACTTCTATCCCTTAATTTCGACCTAATTCAAAGACTGGTCAAATTTGGGTTAACGCTCCGCTGCATTTTATAATGCTGCGGCCATTACTCTCCAAAAGTCGCAAACTTCTCTGCGCTCCCCTGCATTTTATAATGCTCGGGCAATTACCCGTTTTGTCACCCATTGGGAGTTTAGGATTAATGGCTCTACGCATTGGAACGTCGGGTGTACCCGATGGGTTTTCACCCCAGCTTATCCGACAATATCTTGATCTCCACCACCGGCGAGATGCGCTGATAAATGATATTGTAGACGGCATCGGCTATGGGCATATCTACTTCGAGCTTGCGATTCATTTCGTACAAACCCTGGGTGGCGTAGTAGCCTTCGGCCACCATCTCCATCTCAAGTTGCGCCGCTTTTACGGAATATCCTTTGCCAAGCATGTAGCCGAATGTACGGTTGCGCGAAAACTTGGAATAAGCCGTAACCAATAAATCGCCGAGATAAGCGGGCTCTTTTACATCGCGGTGAAAGGGGTTTACTTTATCGAGAAAGCGCTCCATTTCGCGCGAAGCTGCTGACATTAGCAGCGCCTGGAAATTATCGCCATACCCTAGCCCACCGCAAACGCCGGCCGCAATGGCATATACATTCTTCAAAACCGCAGCGATCTCTGCGCCGAATAAATCGTCGGAAATACTTGTTTTAACATAACGCGTAGATAGCTTATCGGCCATAAGACGGGCGTTGGCCTCATTCATACAGGCAATGGTGAGGTATGAAAGACGCTCCATGGCCACTTCTTCGGCATGGCAAGGACCGCAAATGATCCCAATATTGTCGTAAGGTACGCCGAACTCTTTTTGGAAATACTGCGCCGGAATACTCTTTACCTCAGGTATTATGCCCTTGATGGCCGAGAAAATAATCTTTTTCGAAAAAGCGTCCCGATCGACCGGTTCGAGCGAGGCGTGCACAAAAGCCGATGGAACCGCGACGATGAGCACATCGCTGGCTTCAACCACGGCGCTCACGTCGGAAGAAATCATAATGCGAGACACGTCGAATTCGACTGCACGCAGGTAATTGGGATTGTGATGAAACTTGCGAATATGCTCCGCAGACTCGGGATTGCGCACCCACCAATTAAATCGCGCATCATTCTCGGAGAGTATTTTGGCCAAAGCGGTAGCCCAAGAACCCGCACCGATCACGCCGAAGCGCTTATCCATAGTCCTGTTTTTGAAGTGGCGGTAAAGATAGAAATGTTCTTAGATTAGGCGGTTTAATCTAATCTCTACGCTTTGAGACTTTATATTCTGCTGCTCTTGCTAACTCTTTCAATGGCCTGTTCTGAACCAAGAACCGACAGCCTTCAAGAACCTCATCTCTTCGATGATGCCGTGCTTCGAAATATGTACGATTTGGCAAATACGGAAGCTTGGGATTCACTTATACCCTATGCCAATAGTACCAATGCCGGTTATCGACTGGCCTTCGCCAAATTGATGGGTTCGACCCGCAAGCCCGAAGTCTTGCCAGCCCTTCACGGCCTATTAAGCGACGCTGAAGCCTACGTGCAGCTCTACGCAGGTTGGGCGGTGGGTCAATTGGGCGACACCACTTCGCAAAGCCTACTGGTTTCTGCCTTTGAAGCAGTCATCGAGCCTGAAGTCCGAGCCGAATTTCTTCAGGCCATTGGCAAATGCAGCAATCGCAGTGGGGTGGACTTCTTAAGCAGCTATAATCCGCGTGATGAAGCCGAAGATGCGGGCAAACTCTGGGGACTGTACTATGCTGGCTTAGCGGGCAACCTTACTGCTGATGATCTCCCTAATATTCTGCCCTACCTCCGCTCTGAATATGTAGAAAGCCGCCTGGCTGCCGCACATATTTTGACGCGTATTCGAATTTTTGATTTGAGCAGCTCTGGTTCCGAAATCCGCGATGTAATTAATCGGGAGCCCGACCCGGAAATCCGCGCAGTAATGGCTGGAATGCTCGCTTGGGATCAAACCGAAAACCAGACGTTTCTCATTCAAATGGCTCAGCGCGACAATTCGCCGGCGGTTAGAGCCAAGGCGCTATCTGCTTTTGGACGAGACCTTTCGGAGCAGGCAAAAAATACGATGCGCCTTGCGCTCGAAGATGAGTTTCCATGGGTAGCGATGACAGCCACTGATCGCATCGCCGATTATTTCGCGCTAAGCGACACGTCCGTTTACGAGCAAATTCTTCGTCGCACTGAAATACCTGAAGTGCGAGCTGCTATTTTAATTGCCTATTTAAAAAATCCACAAACAACCGCCAAAGGCAAACAACTCTGGGCCGAATACTTCGACCCGACCGAAAATATTTTTGAAGCAACAGTAATTATCAAAAAAATGGCTTCCTGGCCAGCCGGTGTCGATACTTTAAAAAATTATCTTTTCCGCAATGACCCCCTTGGAACAAGTGCAGCCGAGACCTACGCGGTGCTTACAAAAAGTGCGTCAGGGCTAAAAAGCGATTTTATTGCTGGAGCCAAAAGAGCATTTGAAGAGAAATTGCTCAGCCAGTCGGCGATTTTTGCAGAAGCTTTTACAGATACCACCCTTTACCGGTCTTCGGAACTTCCGCTCGCAGAAATGGAAGCTGCAGCAAACTATTTCAGCGGCTCCGGCCAAACAGAAACCCGGGAAGCGTTGCGCAAAGCTATAGCCTTTCAAACCGGGCGGACTTATACAGCCGAAAAACCGAAAGCAAAGCCGATTGACTGGCATCTGGTGCGATCTGTTTCGAGCGATGCCTTAGCCACTATTTATACTTCGGAAGGCCAAATGGAGCTGACCATCCTCATCGATGACGCACCGGGAAGCACGTCCAATTTTGTGGCTTTGGCCGACTCAAAATTCTACGACGGACTGCCGTTTCACCGCGTGGTCCCTGTGTTTGTAAGCCAAGGTGGCGATCCCCGTGGCGATGGATATGGAAGCACCGATTACGTAATCCGTTCCGAATTTTCGCCGCTTCAATTTGGGCCGGGTATTCTAGGCTACGCTTCTTCTGGACCGCATACGGAGGGCTGTCAATTTTTCATTACCCACGTTTCCACTCCTCACCTCAACGGGCGGTACACCATATTTGGCGCTATGCTCAATGGTTGGGAAACGCTGGAAGGGATTCGTAGCGGCTCTGTGATAGACAGTGTGCGGGTGAAGAAATAATCATCCTTAACTTGACAAGATTTCCGAGCCAGATCGGCCTTTTGGATCACTGACGGGCTCTTCAGCACGTCACGCTATTAGCCGCAGCCCGAACCTTCCTGCCCTCCATCCCGTATCAGGACAGCTACCTCTGAAACAGGAAACAATGTCGATAGATAAACTCGCGCATGCGACGCTCGATGAGCTCGAACGCATTAAACGGAAGAACCTGCTCTTTTTTAATTCCTTAGTGGTCTTCGACCTTTGTATCTTCTACTTCAGCCTTTTTACGGAGCATTGGGTACTGCTATTTCTATCCTTCGGAATGTTCGTTGCCGGTATAGCGCTTTACGACAATTACCGCATTTCCAAGGAGATGATTGATGCTCGGTCGCGCTATTAGGCCATCCAGGCAGCTACTTCCTCCAATTGCAAGGCTGGTATATCCAGCTTTTTCTTTTTCCGCAATCCGTTCAATTTTTGATGCACCACTGTCGGCTTCTCAGCCAGAAGATCATCAACATTTTTGTACCCTGATTCGATTAAATAACCTGCCCAATTTGCCGGTACGCCAATGTCGGTAAAAACTTCCGGTTTTGGAGCTTCAGCAACTTTTTCAGGACGCATCTGCGGGAATAGCAATACTTCCTGAATAGACGTATTGTCGGTGAGTAACATTACCAAACGGTCTATACCAATACCCATGCCCGAAGTAGGCGGCATACCGTATTCCAAAGCTCTGATGAAGTCGTTGTCGATAAACATAGCCTCGTCGTCGCCTTTCTCCGAAAGCTCTAATTGCGCCTGAAAACGCTCTTTTTGATCGATCGGATCGTTTAATTCCGAATAGGCGTTTGCGATTTCTTTACCGTTAATGAATAGCTCAAAACGCTCGGTAAGCTCCGGATTGTCGCGGTGACGCTTGCAAAGTGGCGACATTTCGATGGGGTAATCGGTGATGAACGTAGGTTGGCTAAGGTGTGTCTCA
Organism: Flavobacteriales bacterium; assembly: GCA_038321615.1. Taxonomy (GTDB): domain Bacteria; phylum Bacteroidota; class Bacteroidia; order Flavobacteriales_D; family Cryomorphaceae; genus JBBQFC01. Next base: position 15,880 of record JBBQFC010000013.1, read on the forward strand.
CAGGTTTCACCGAATATGGCATCCACGAGTTTTCCCTTTCCCATGGTGGCATCGATCCTTATTTTTCGATCAAGGCATGCCTGACGAAGAGCTTCTTCATTCATCCCATTTATATCGACACCAGCGTATTCCTTAATGGCATCGGTCATAGTAAGTCTGCGAAAAGGAGCTTTCAAAGAAATCTCTTTATCGCCAATTTTGGTGTTGGAACTTCCGTTGGTCTCTGTGGCGATGGTTTCAATCATCTGCTCGGTAAATTCCATCATCCACTTGTAATCCTTGTAAGCAACGTAGATTTCCATCACCGTGAATTCAGGATTATGGGTTCGATCCATGCCTTCGTTTCGGAAATTTCGCGAAAACTCATATACCCCTTCAAAACCGCCAACAATAAGTCGTTTGAGGTAAAGTTCATTCGCTATCCGCAAAAAGAGCGGCATATTTAGGGCATTGTGATGGGTCTCAAAAGGCCGCGCCGCAGCACCACCGGGTATGGGTTGTAGCACAGGCGTATCCACTTCGAGATAGCCCCTTTCGTTGAAATATTTGCGCATGCTATCTACAATCCGTGTACGCTTCAGGAAGGTCGCGCGTACTTTGGGATTGAGCACCAGATCGACATACCGCTGGCGGTAGCGTTGCTCTGGATCGGTAAAGGCGTCGTAGGTGCGCCCTTCCTCATCGGTTTTAGGAAACGGCAAAGGCTTAATCGACTTGCTGAGTAGCTCAAATTTCAGCACGTGCACAGAGATCTCACCAACCTGGGTGCGAAACACAGAGCCTTCTACGGCAATGAAATCTCCCCGATCAAGCAGCTTTTTGAAAAGGTCATTATAGAGCGATTTATCATCGCCCGGGCATATTTCATCGCGGTTGAAGTAGAGCTGTATTGTACCGCTCTGGTCTTGCAGTTCCGCAAAGGAAGCCTTGCCCATGATGCGTTTGCCCATCATGCGGCCCGCAAGTTTTACCTCCTTCCACTCCGCTTCTCCTTCCGCAAAGCGTTTTCGAATGTCTTCGGCTTTATGAGTTATTTCTACTTCGTGGGCGGGATAGGGATCTATTCCTAAGGCGCGAATATCTTCGAGCGCTTGCCTTCTGATAAGCTCCTGTTCGCTGAGCAAAACCTGCATTTACTTGGATTTTTGCCCAAAGATAAGATTTTGACAAGGCGGTAGATCGGCGATGTTTGGTATCTTTGCAGACCAAATTTCGATACCCGTTTCAGCCATGCAAGTAGCACAAGCACTCCAACAAATGGAAGCCTATATCGCCAAGTTTCCTAACGATTTGCTAGAAGGCCTGCGCATTGGCCAAGCCGCAATTGCTGGCTTCCATACAGCTCCTGTAAACAAAGTGATCATTACTGGATTGGGCGGATCTGGCATTGGCGGGCGGATTCTAGAAAACGCAGTGAGTCAAAGCTGCAAGGTTCCTATTTTGTTTTTGCAGGATTATACCTTACCCGCTTGGGTGGATCATGACACCTTGCTGATTGCCGTTAGTTATAGCGGCAATACCGAAGAAACGCTCTCGGCATTGGCCGAGGCCGAGGCCCGGAAACCGCAAGTAGTATGCATTACGGCCGGCGGCGAAATGGAACGCGTGGCAAGGGAAAATCACTATAACATTATTGTAATTCCAAGTGGTCAACCTCCGCGCACCAGCCTGGGCTGGAATAGCGTGCAGCAATTTTTTGCCCTGCACGCCTATGGCCTAATTGACGATCGCTTCAAAAGCGATTTCACCGCTGCTGCCGATCTCCTTCATCGCGAAAAAGGAGCCATCGTAACTCAGGCTGAGGAAGTAGCCCTTGCTTTGCGCAATACTATACCCATCATCTATTGCGAGGCGGGTATCGAAGCTGTAGCTGTGCGCCTCCGCCAGCAAATAAACGAAAACGGTAAAATGCTCTGCTGGCACCACGTTTTACCAGAGATGAATCACAACGAATTGGTGGGATGGGCCGGTGCTAAAAATGGCCATTCGGTGCTGTTTTTAAAAACAAGTTTTGACAATCCACGTACGAGTAACCGGGTAGAGCTCACCCGAAGTTTGGTGAAAACGCATACCGAAATCATTGTCGATTTAATCGCCAAAGGCCAAAGCCGTATTGAACAGATTTACTATCTTATTCACCTGGGCGATTGGATTTCATATGCTCTTGCCGAACTCGAAGGCATTGACCCCATTGATATTGCTGTTATTGACCGTTTCAAGTCGGCTTTAGCCAAATCGTGAATAAGCACGAAAAACAAGTACAATTACATGACTGGGGGCTTCGAGCATACAGCGATGCTTGGGACGGACAGGAATTAATCTTTCAAAAAACCATCGCTGAAAAGATTGCGCTCCGAAAGGAAGGAAATCCGGATGGTAAAAATCCGGAAAATCACCTAATCCTTGTGGAACACCCGCCTGTTTACACCCTTGGTAAAAGTGGAAAAATTGAAAATCTCCTGCTCTCGGAAAACGAATGTGTCGCGGCGGGCATCGATTTCTACCGCATCAACCGGGGAGGCGACATCACTTTCCACGGGCCAGGCCAATTAGTGATGTACCCCATTCTCGATCTCGACCAATTCTTCACGGATATACATAAATACCTCCGATATCTCGAAGAAGCAGTTATCACTGTTTTGAGCAATTATGGCATCGAAACTGGCAGAATATCAGGCTTGACAGGTGTTTGGCTTGACGCAGATGATCCCAACCGTGCTCGGAAAATTTGCGCAATGGGAATTAAATGTTCGCGCTGGGTAACGATGCACGGATTGGCGTTTAATGTCAACACCGATTTGAGCTATTTCGATCATATTATTCCTTGCGGAATTGATGATAAGGCGGTTACGTCCATGCAAGCAGAATTAGGCCGCGAAGTAGAAATGAGCGCGGTTAAAAAAAGCTTGACAGATGCCCTCGGGCGGCTTTTTGAATGGGAGCTAAATCCTTAATTTCGCGCCGATGATCAAAGACATTATCGATCCGTTGGTTGAAAATATAGCCATAGCAGCTATTCCCGAATCAAATCCCTTAACGCAAGACCCTGAGTGGTACATTTACCTCATCAATATGAAGGAAGTACAACTCGAAAAAGTCATCGTTTCGTCCAAAGGCTACGGCCGGGTGAACGACGAAAAAGTAGAAACATCGCAGCTGCGCCATTTTATAGAGCTTATGCCTGCCAAGAGCTTCGCGAAAATTGAGCCTATTATGGACGAACTTTTTGGGTTGAGCAATCAATATTGGGTGAGCTTCTATGTCGGGAGTCAGCTTTACGATAAAAAGTACGTATTCCTTGCCGAAACCATCGCGGTCGGAAATGTGACTGAAGTGCCAATCATGGGCATTAAAGGAGTCCTCCTTAGTTGATGATACTCGATATTATTTTGCTCGTCCCCATAGGCATCGGCATGTTTCTCGGATTCCGCAAAGGGTTTATTCTTTCGGTATGCACCCTGATGGGAATTGCCCTTGGCATTTATCTCGCTGCGGAGTTTGGCAAAGTCGGCGCCGATTATCTGCAAACGGAATTTAATACCGACCCGCGTATAAGCTTGGCTATAGCTTTTGGATTGCTCTTCATCGGTGTATTGGTCGGAGCCTTTTTTTTCGGCAAAGTCTTGGAGACAGCGGTGAAAACTGTGGCACTTGGGCCAGTAAACAAATTTTTTGGTCTGCTCTTTGGCGGTTTCAAATACGCTTTAATCCTGAGCTGCTTTCTGTTTCTTCTCCGGAATTTTCCGCTTACGCAGGAAATTATTCCCGCTCATTGGAAGGGGGAATCTTATTTGTATCAGCCAGTCGAATCGCTCGTTCCTTCGCTTTACCCCAAGCTAAAAACAGGCAAATGGCGGGAGAAAATGGACGATTTTATAGAGTCGATCTAGTTTCCGCTTTCGCGAATAGCCGCCACTCCAGGAAGGCCTTTTCCCTCTAAATATTCGAGCATTGCCCCGCCGCCAGTCGATACATAGCTCACTTCTTCACTCAGGCCAAATTGGTTGATAGCCGCTACGCTGTCGCCACCACCCACCAATGTAAAAGCGCCTTTCTTGGTAACCTCTGCGAGCTTATCGGCTATGGCTTCCGTCCCTTTTGCGAAACTCTCCATTTCGAAGACTCCCATCGGGCCGTTCCAGAGTACCACTTTGGCACGCCCTACCACTTCTTCAAAAGCCTTGGTAGTTTTTGGCCCAATGTCAAGCCCCATCCATCCATCGGGAATTGCATTCGTTGCGCATACGTCAGTGCTTGCATCGTTTCGAAATTCATCAGCAATGATGGTATCTTCCGGTAGGTGTATTTTAACCCCTTGCTCTTTCGCAGCGCCAACCAACTCGTTGGCCATGTCGAGAAAATCATCTTCGACTAGCGAATTTCCAATTTTTCCGCCTGCCGCTTTGATGAAGGTGTATGCCATTCCACCGCCGATGATCATTTCGTCAACTTTTCCGAGCAATTGCTTCAAAATCGTGATTTTGCTGCTCACTTTAGCACCACCGATAATGGCCAATCTTGGTTTTTCCTTACTGTTTAGCACCTTGTCGAGACTTTCGAGCTCATTATCCATCAGGAGACCAAACATGCTATCGGTGGGGAAGAATTTGACGATGATCGTGGTGGACGCGTGAGCGCGGTGAGCAGTGCCGAAGGCATCATTTACGTAGCAATCGCCATGGGCGGCAAGCTGACCGGCAAAAAATTCGTCGCCTGCTGTTTCTTCCTTGTAAAAACGAAGGTTCTCCAAAAGCGCTACTTGTCCTGCTTCAAGTTTTTCTGTTGCTGCGGTACCATCTGCGCCAATGCAGTCCGCGATAAAATGCACCTTGCTGCCTAAGGCCTTTTCGACTGTGCCGACGATGTGCTTCAGCGAAAATTCGGCCTCGTATCCCCCTTTCGGCCTACCCAAATGCGACATAAGAACCACAGAGCCACCGCGCTCTACGATAGCCTTTATCGTGGGAATTGCAGCTTCAATCCTTGTGGGATCCGTCACTTCGTGTTTATCGTTAAGCGGGACGTTAAAATCTACACGTATCAGGGCGCGCTTGCCGTGAAAGGAATAAGTATCAAATGCTTGCATGGCTTAAAATTGAGCGGTAAAAGTACGAAGATTGGTGAGCAACCTGAAGCATAGAAACCGATGATTTTCAGAAGCCAATCGAACTTCCATATCGCTTGAAGCGTCGTATTTCATAGCTTCGTAGCCCAAAATCAATTATGTATTTCCGCGATATAGTAGGCCACCACAGCCTTAAGGCAAATCTGATAAAGCAAGCACACGACGGCCATGTAGGCCATGCTCTGCTATTTATCGGTGCGGAAGGCGGGGGCAACTTGGCTTTGGCTACCGCTTTTGGAGCTTATATATTGTGCAAAAACCCAGGGCCTAATGATCGCTGCGGGCAATGCCGATCCTGTGCTCAACTTGATGCACTCTCCCACCCCGATTTGCACTTTTCCTTCCCGATTATTCTCAGCGATTCTGCAAAAACATCAAACGTCTATCTCCGCGAATTCAACGCTATGTTTGCCAAAAATCCATACATGACGCTGCACGCCTGGGAAGCGCATGCGGGTGATGGGAAGAAAAAAGCTTTAATTCCGACTAAAGAAAGCGAAGAGATAAGACATGTTCTTTCGTTAAAATCTTTTGACGGCGGGCACAAGGTGATGATCATTTGGCGGGCCGACCGCATGAATATAAGTTCAGCAAATAAGTTGCTAAAGACCTTGGAAGAGCCCGATGCAAAAACTCTTATTATTATGGTGGTTCCCGATCCGGAATCATTATTGGTGACCGTGCGATCGCGCGCTCAAAAAATTCGTGTCGAAACCGCATCTCAAGCGGAAGTAGCGCAATGGCTTGTCCGCAAATACCAATTGCCAACCGATAAAGCCGAGCAAATGGCTCGAGTGGCGCAGGGAAATCTTTTTTTAGCCGCAGAGCTTGCCCAGCAAAATGAAGGCACGAATCCCTTCTTTGAAATCTTTACGTCTTGGATGCGTGCCGCGGCTACTTATAAAATCGGCGTGCTGTTGCAACTGGGCGAAGAAGTTTCCACTTGGTCGCGCGAGGATCAACAACAATACTTGGAATATATGCTGGGCTTCCTGGATCAAAGCATCCGATATGTGTATGCCGGTGCCGATAAAACTGCGCTCGAAAGTAAAGAATTGGATTTTGCTTCGAAGTTCTCACCCTTCATGACCCAAACCGACTTGGGTGCTATGCAAACATTGATTTCTAAGGCTCATTACCTCGTAGAGCGCAATATTCATAGCCAGTTGCTGTTTTTAAAGCTCGGTGCAGACATGTGCAGAATATTCCGCAATGCGAAAGCCGAAGCGAATGTGTAATTTCGACATCATGAAAATTTTCAAAAATGGGTTGTGAGTCTTGTTCGAGTGGAAAAGGCGGAACACCAGCTGGCTGCAAAAGCAATGGTACTTGCGCATCGGGAGGTTGTAGCAAATTGGCCGTGTTCGATTGGTTAAGCAATATGGAAATGCCCGGCCAAATTGCGCCATTTGAATTTGTGGAGATCCGCTTCAAGAGCAACCGGAAGGAGTTCTTCCGCAATGGAACAAGCCTGAGTTTAAATCCAGGCGATGCGGTGGTAGTAGAAGCTAATCCAGGCCATGATTTGGGAACTGTTTCCGCCGCAGGCGAGCTCGCAAGGCTGCAAATGGAGCGCAAAAATGCGCTGAAAAACACCCGTGATTTGCGAAAAATTACCCGCAGAGCTTCCTCCGAAGATTTGTCGCGCTGGCGCGAAGCCCGCGGCATGGAAGAAGACACTATGCACAAAGCGCGCAGTATCGCTACCTTGCTCCGCCTCGATATGAAAATAAGCGACGTAGAGTACCAAGGCGACAAAACGAAAGCAATATTCTATTATACCGCAGAAGGCCGCGTCGATTTCCGGGAATTGATCAAGCGATTTGCCGACACTTTCCGCGTTCGAGTAGAAATGAAACAAATTGGCGCTCGTCAAGAAGCCGGCAGGCTCGGAGGCATCGGTTCCTGTGGCCGGGAGTTATGCTGTAGCACTTGGCTCACCGATTTCCGATCGGTATCTACTAGCGCAGCGCGCTACCAACAACTCGCTTTAAATACGCAGAAATTGGCCGGTCAATGCGGCAAACTGAAGTGTTGTTTAAATTACGAACTCGACAGCTATATGGATGCTTTAAAGCATTATCCAAAGCATTACAACAAACTCAAAACGAAAAAAGGGGTCGCTTTTCACCTAAAAACAGACATTTTCAAAGGATTGGCATGGTTCATCTACGACGAGAGTGCTACCAACACGCCCATCCCAGTCGGGGTAGAACGCGTAAAGGCCATCTTAGAAATGAACGAAAAAGAAATTTTTCCCGACGACCTGCTCGAATACAGCGCCCCCGTTAAATCAGCCCCCGTTGCCTATTCCAATGTGGTTGGTCAAGATAGCCTTACCCGATTTGACAATACTGGCAAGAAGAAAAAGAAGAAGCGCAAAAAACCGTCGAATCCGCAAGCAGGCGACGGCGAACAACGCCAGGCTAATAGCCCGCCAACAAGGCTTGAAGGACAGAACAGGCCGCGACCCAATAAGCCCAAAGGGGAACGCAGCGAACAGAAACCGCAAAGTGCACAGCTTTCAGGTAATGATGCGGCGCCCGGAAATGATGTACCCAATAAATCGCGCAACAACCGGAATCGCAATCGGAACAAGGGTGGAGGTGCGCCAAAACCCACTAACCCAGAAGCCTAAGCAGCATGCGGTGCGTAAAAGTTTTAGGTCGAATTAGCTCGCTTTTAGTGTTAATGGCATTTGCTGCATGCTCCGACCGAAATGCCCTGCTCGATAGAAATGCTGAAATACCAAATGCGCATTGGGCCGTAAACGATGAAGCACTTTTTGAGCTCCAAGTAACCGACACTGTAAGCCAGCACAACTTCTTCATCAATGTGCGCAATACAGAGGCATATGCCTACCGCAACCTCTATGTATTTCTCACCACCACCTTCCCAAACGGTAAGTCAGCCCGCGACACCATAGGCCTCATGCTAGCCGACCCCATGGGAAGATGGTACGGACAGGGTAGTGGCTACTTGAGCAGCAAGCGCTACCATTCCAATGCCATCATGTACCAGTATAACCGTCGCTTTCCAATAGAAGGAAACTACACCTTCAGCATTCAACAAGCCATGCGCACCGACACGCTGGGGGGGATTTTGAACATCGGAATGCGGATTGAAAAACAGGAAGGTGCTTAATCCGGCACACCGATTTCACTTACTTTACGTTCTAATAAATCCATCTTTAAAGGAATGACTGAACCCCAAAAAATCGAGAAAACGCCTGGCCGACGAACCATCCTTTTACTGTGGGTCTTGGCATTCACGCCGATATTTATGCTGGTGGGCGCACTTTACCTTTCTGCGAATAGCGACCTCCCCGATACCGTTGCACTCGCCAATCCACGCACGAATCTAGCCACAGAAGTTATAGCTGCAGACACTAAAGTTCTCGGGCGATTCTATAAAGAAAATCGAACAAATGTGATGTATTCAGAGCTTCCACAGCATCTGATCACAGCGCTTATTGCCACCGAAGATGAACGGTTTCTCGACCATGCCGGCATCGACTTAAAAGGCACCGTGAGGGCAGCGGCCTATCTCGGAAAAAAAGGGGGAGCCAGCACCATTACACAGCAACTCGCTAAAATGCTCTTCACAGAAAAACCGGCTAACGGATTTCAACGGCTCAAGCAAAAACTTCAAGAATGGATCATTTCGGTTCAACTGGAACGCCAATACACCAAGGAAGAGATTATAACGCTTTACCTCAACAAGTTTGACTGGATCAATCAAGGTGTAGGCGTGAAGTCCGCCGCATCGGTTTATTTTAATTCCGCCCCCGATTCACTCACCTTGGAGCAGGCAGCCATGCTAGTGGGGATGGCTAAAAATCCCGCTCTTTTCAACCCAATCCGTCGCCCTGACACCACCATGCACCGACGCAATGTGGTACTTGCGCAGATGGTGCGAAACGGAAGTCTTGAACGGGCAGCATTCGATTCGCTACGTGCGTTACCCCTTGGCCTCGACTTTCAATTGGTTGACCATCAAGAAGGTCCTGCACCTTACTTTCGAGAAGTGCTTCGATCGGAATTAAAAACACTATTTGCCGAAAAGGACGAAAACGGTAAATTGAAGTATTCAAAAAGCACTGGGGAAGCTTATGATATTTACCGCGATGGGCTAAAAATTTACGTCACCATCGATTCTCGTCTGCAAGAATATGCTGAGCAGGCCTTGAGAAGTCATTTCGGGGGTGAACTCCAAAGTCAATTCACGAAGGACGTTGCCAAATACAATCACCCGCCATTCTCCAACGATATTGGCTTGGAAGAAATAGAGAAAATTGAGACATCGGCCATGCGTCGTACGCCCCGATATCAATATATGCTTGGACATGAATGCCCTAATTGTCATCGCCGGAAGAATATCGATTTGGTGAAAACCGATAGCATGGACGTGCATATTTGCCAGGCCGATGACTGCGGCGAAGTATGGAAAGCATTCGACGAAAAACAAGCTGAAAACTTCTTCCGCACGCAAGAAGTGCCGATGCGCATTTTTTCCTGGAAAGGAGAAACCGACACCCTGCTCACCCCTATGGACAGCATACTTTATTACAAAGGCATGCTGCAAGGTGGGCTGGTAAGTATCGACCCCCGAACGGGTTTTGTAAAAGCTTGGGTAGGCGGAAATGACTACAAATACTTCCAATACGACCACGTGAAACAAGGTAAGCGGCAAGTTGGCTCCACCTTTAAACCGTTTGTTTATGCCACAGCTATACGCGAAGGCTACTCGCCGTGCTACGAAGTACCAAAAGTGCCTACTACTTTTCACGCAGGCACCTTCAATCTGCAGCAGGACTATACACCTACTGACGCTGACAACGATTACGGATACATGGTCTCGTTGAAATGGGGGCTTGCCAATTCAGTAAATACGGTTACAGCTTGGGTGATGAAGCAATTCGGCCCGGAAGCAATCATACAATTAGCGCGCGATTTGGGTATAAAAAGCAAGATTGATCCTGTGGTATCGCAGTGTTTCGGGGTAGCGGATCTCTCTCTTTTGGAAATAACTTCCGCCAACGCCACCTTTGCCAACGCGGGTGTACACATCGATCCGATTTACATACTTCGCATCGACGATAAAAATGGAAATACCATCTATAATCCGCAGCCCCAAACTAATGAAGCGCTCGACGAGCGCACAGCTTATACCATGCTAAGCTTGATGGAAGGAACTATTGACGGGGTTTACAACAAACATCAAGGCAAATCGATGGGCACCGCCATTCGCTTGCGTATGGACTTGCCTAACCGCGGGTACGATGGCTTCGACCGCTCCATAAAGATCGCTGGCAAAACAGGTACCACTCAAAATCAATCGGATGGTTGGTTTATAGGCCTAACCCCCGATCTTGTCACAGGTGTATGGGTCGGCGCCGAAGACCGAAGCGTTCACTTTCGCACCTTGCAGCTAGGAATGGGAACCAATATGGCACTCCCAATCTGGGGTTTTTACATGAAAGACGCATTTAAGGACAAAGATATCGCGCTCAATCAAGGAGCTTTCGACAAGCCCGCAAATCTCCAAACGGAGCTCGACTGCGATCAATATGCGCGCAAACAGAACATTTTTGGTGGGCAGGAAACATTATCTTGGTAATTTAGGCACATGGATAAAGTAATTAAAGGTGGCGCAACCGAAGCCATTCGTGGCATCTCGAGCGGAATGACGCTTATGCTAGGAGGCTTTGGGCTGTGCGGTATCCCCGAAAATTGTATTCAGGCGCTCACTGAAACATCCATTACCAATCTAACCTGCATCTCGAATAACGCAGGGGTTGACGATTTCGGCTTAGGATTGCTTTTACAAAAAAAGCAAATCAAAAAAATGATCTCTTCTTATGTTGGCGAAAACAAAGAATTTGAGCGCCAGATGCTCAGTGGCGAGCTCGAAGTAGAACTCATCCCGCAGGGCACACTCGCTGAGCGAAGCCGCGCGACGGGTGCCGGCATTCCTGCGTTTTATACCCCGGCCGGCTACGGCACCGAAGTGGCTGAAGGAAAAGAAACACGCGAATTCAATGGTAAAATGTATGTGCTGGAGAAAGCATTCGAAGTAGATTTCGCCATAGTAAAAGCCTGGAAGGGTGATACCGCTGGAAATTTGATTTTCAAGGGCACCGCTCGCAATTTTAATCCTTTGATGGCCATGGCCGGAAAAATTACCATCGCCGAAGTGGAAGAATTGGTTCCTGCTGGTGGCTTAGACCCCAATGCTATTCACACACCCGGCATCTTTGTACAACGCATTTTTCAAGGAACTCATTACGAGAAGCGCATTGAGCAGCGTACGGTACAATCCTGATCATCACAAATTCTGAGAACTATGGCCTTTGATAAAAATGGAATAGCCAAGCGCATCGCACAAGAGCTCCAAGACGGGTACTACGTAAATCTTGGGATTGGTATTCCAACCCTCGTGGCGAACCACGTACCATCAGGCATTTCGGTCGAATTTCAATCGGAAAATGGAATTCTTGGAATGGGCCCCTTCCCAATAGCCGGCGAAGAAGATGCCGACTTGATAAATGCAGGAAAGCAAACCATTACCGCAAAAGCGGGAGCCAGTTTTTTCGATTCAGCTACCAGCTTTGCGATGATCCGCGGCCGACATGTGCAACTCACGGTACTGGGAGCCATGGAAGTGTCTGAAAATGGGGATATTTCCAATTGGAAAATACCAGGCGTGATGGTAAAAGGAATGGGCGGCGCCATGGATTTAGTGGCTAGTGCCGACAATATTATTGTGGCTATGATGCACACCAGCCGCGACGGCGAAAGCAAGCTCTTACCTTCCTGCACACTCCCGCTTACAGGAGTGCGTTGCGTAAAGCGTATTGTTACAGATTTGGCCGTACTCGACATTCACCCCGAAGGAGGGTTTATCCTTCGCGAATTGGCTCCTGGGGTCACAGTAGATGAAGTGAAGGCGAAGACTGCGGGGAAATTGATCGTAGATTTCAGCTAAACTAGCTGACCCTTTTTGACCTTTAAACAACCGAAATAGTGAGAGCTAACTTATACTCCGTATTTCGAAAGAACTTTCAAATCTCCGGAATCGCGTCAATCAATCCCCTTGTATATTCCGACTTTGGGTCTTTATAAACCGCTTCCGATTCACCTATTTCTTCAATCTGGCCTTTCCGCATTACCACCAGTCGGTCGGACATATACTTCACCACCGAAAGATCGTGGGAAATGAAAAGATAGGTAAGTCCAAACTCTTCCTTTAGGTCGTTCAGCAAATTCAACACCTGCGCTTGCACCGACACATCGAGCGCCGAGACGGACTCATCGCAGATGATAAATTCGGGCTCCATCACTAAAGCCCTCGCTATCGAAATGCGCTGACGCTGCCCCCCCGAAAACTCATGTGGATATTTTGCCAAAGCCGATTGAGGCAGGCCTACTTTGCTCAAAATTGCGGATATCCGGGACAGGCGTTCGGGCCGAGACAAGTTCTTCAAGTGCATTCGAAGCACTTCGTCGAGGGTCTCTTGAAGCGAAAAACGCGGGTTGAGAGAAGCATAAGGATCCTGGAAAATCAACTGAATGGACTTTCGGTAGGGCGCAAATTCGCTCAGCCGCATTTGGCCGATTTCCCCCTTTTCGTAGAAAATACTACCTGAATGCACGGGGGCTAGCTTTACAATGGCTCTCCCGATTGTGCTTTTGCCACAACCCGATTCGCCTACCAATCCCATTGTTTCGCCTCGGTAAATTGAAAAGCTAACACCGTCGACAGCATGCATGTATGCCTTCGGTTTGCCGCGCCAATCTCTCCCTTGCGGATACCATACGCGCAAGTCTTTTAACTCAATTAGCGGACTTCCATGCGCTGGTTGATCCACCCTTTCGGCAGGATTAGCAGGCTTCTCGTCTGAAATCATTCCTTCTGTAAAGTCGGAAACGACAGCCAATCGATGGGGATGCGCATCAAGCCGCGGCCGGCAAGCCAGAAGAGCGGCCGTGTATGGGCTTTTCGGGCTCTCAAGCACTTGTGTTTTGGATCCTATTTCCTGTAAAACCCCTCTGTAAAGCACCAAAATCTGATCGGCGATTGCCGAAACAACGCCCAAATCGTGGGTGATAAATACCATCCCTACCCCGCGCTTTCGGCAAAGTTGCTTGAGCAATTCCAGAACACGCTTTTGCACAGTAACATCAAGAGCGGTAGTAGGCTCATCGGCAATAATCAAATCAGGATCGCAAGCCAGGGCAAGTGCAATCATCACGCGTTGTTTTTGCCCGCCAGATAATTGATGCGGATAGGAATCGTAAAGCTCTTCTACGCGTGGTAAATCTACCTCACGAAAAAGATCTAGCGTCCGAATTCGACCTTCCCTTGCCGTCGTTTTAAGATGATGCACCAAACTTTCGGCAACTTGATCGCCACATGTCATCACCGGGTTTAGGGATGTCATCGGTTCCTGAAAAATCATCGCCATTCGCTTACCGCGAAAACTCCTCCGCTTCTCTTCGCTTACTCGCAACAAATCGACGGTTTGTTCTGCCGTGCGAAACAGAATACTCGATTGCTCACTAACGCGGGCACCCTTTGGGAGTAGCCCCATAATGGCGAGGGATGTAAGGCTCTTACCCGAGCCAGATTCCCCAACTATACCGAGCACTTCACCACTTTTTAAATCGAAGGACAGATTTTGTAGGGCTACCTGCTGCGTTGCACCGGAACCGAAAGCTATTTGTAGGTTTTTTATGCTTAATAGGGCTTTCTCAGAGCTCACCGTCCAATTGCTCTAAGTAATTCAAACTCAAAAAAGGTTTGCCGTCTAATTGTTGATCTTCGCTTAGGGTGATTTCCACGAGGCGATTAGACGGAGAGTTGGTCGTCCACAACAGATAGGCTCCATCCTTTTCACCGTCTCCAAACCGTTCCGACAGGGTTTGCTCAATATCGGATCGGAGGGTGGAACTCACATCGGCTGACTTCGACATATCCACTTGGATTTCGAACAATCCGAACTCATCGAAACTATAGTAAATCTTAGATGGAATATTTTCCTCTTCAAAAGAAAACGAGAGCTGGTATTCGAGCAAAGAATCGGATGCAAAAATTAGGGCCGCTCCTTCCCTACTCATCACATCATCAGCCTTCTCGCCCATTTCCGAGCCTCTGAACATAGATTTGGGATCCTTTCCGAAGAGTTGCAACAAATCCGATTCGGTTACTTTTTCGGCCTGTTTGCTTCCGCAAGCTCCTGCGGCGATCGCTAACGTTATTAGACTACACCACTTCAATATTTTCATGGCTGATAGGTGGGAGGTTTTTAAATCGATGAAGCAAATGTACAAGGGTTATGGTGTCTTTTTCGCAATAGGTGCGAATTCGCTCCATATCGCCTTGTTCATAGAACACTCGCGCTACATCTGCTCCGCTTATATCGTCTTTCGGCGAAGGAATTCCGAATATTTCAGCAAGTAGTTGCAAGGAAGTAAAATGCTTGTAATCACCAAATTTCCAAAGGTCCATGGTGTCGATATGCTTAATTTCCCAAGGCTTGGATCCTGCTATATCGAGTTTCGCCGGGAGCAGAATCCCATTTATCAGCATTCGCCGCGCTAAGAAAGGAAGGTCAAATTCTCTGGAATTGTGACCGCAGAGATAACTGTTCTCATCCGCATAATGCTTGTCGAGCAGGCGGGCAAATTCTGTCAAAATCACGAATTCATCTTCGCCATAAAAAGATTTTACCCGGATTTTCGATTGCTTTCCTTCGCCCGGGTAAACAAAGGCCGTAGAAATACAGGCAACTTTCGCAAACTCTGCGTAAATGCCGGCTTTTTCGTACACTTCTTCGGGGGTTTTCCCTTCGCGTTCTTGAATGTAACGGGTCTTTAATGCCCACAACTCTTGCATCGACTCCGATAAGTCCTTAAATTTATAGGTGCAGGGAACGGTCTCAATATCGAGAAAAAGGATCTGCTCTACGTTGATCTTTGCAAGCATGGCTTATCGAAAGTAATGATTTCTTTGCGCATGAGGAAAGAAGCCTTCTATCTTTGTGCCATGGACTTTGAGTTTGAATCACGATGGAAAAAGCTAATCGAAAGGCTGGAAGCTCAGTTTGGCGAAGCGCTTGAAGTAGAAGGTATTCTTTTCCTTATTGGAGTTCAGGAACTGGGCCAAGGTCGACTCCGGTTTCCCAAAGATGAGAAGCTAAACCTGATGCACATTGCCATCTGTGCCGTGCTAGAACCCTTTGGGTTTTACGCTTTCAGCCATTTTGACGAAGAGCGGTGGCCGCATTATGAGATGGTCAAAAGCTTACCCCATTTGACAGATTCCGAGCAGAAACTGTTGATGCGCAAGGCGATAGTGACCTATTTTGAAAGCGCAACGCTTATTCCAGAATAAACGTTTTGCGATTAGTCTCTTCTTCTACAACCTGAATAATTCCTTCCTCCTCAAGAGGGCCGTCAGGAAATACCTTTATGATTTCCACATTTAGGATCGCAAACCCGCTTTGACCCGGCACATAAAGATCTGAAAAGTCAAATGTGGTAATGCCGTTCGCGGCCGTAATCTGCGTGCGGTCGATTCGAAGCTCACTTGTCTCCACTTGGTTGGTGGTTCCTTGACCGAAAAGGCGTACTTCGGCTCCTGCAACAGGAGTGCCTTCTATAGTTACAACTTTAATCTCCACGAGCGTGTCTTCTTCTTTTTCGCAGGAGCTAAAAGTGCTTAAACAGAAAACAAAAGCAAATAATATGTAGATACAATTCTTCATTGGTCGGTGTTTCTTAAATTCGCCAGCGCGAACCTCAAAAATATGAAAATTATCAACAGTATGCAGATTCACTTAAGGCATGTTATCGGCCTAACTATGATTCTTATGAGCGTAAGCCTTTTGGCCTTTATGGAAGGCGGTTCTAAGAAAATAGAAGTGGTGGTGATCCACACCCAATTTGGCGACATGACGGTGCGCTTGTATGATGAAACACCGACGCATCGAGACAATTTTCTAAAACTGGCTCGCGAAGGTTTCTACGACAGCCTGCTGTTCCACCGCGTGATCAAAGATTTTATGATTCAAGGTGGCGACCCAAGCTCGAAGGGTGCGAATGCCGGTGCGCAGCTCGGGATTGGAGGGCCTGGCTATACGGTGCCCGCCGAGATTACTGCGCAGCACATTCATAAAAAAGGAGCCTTATCCGCTGCCCGGCAAGGAGACCAGGTCAATCCAGAGAAAGCCTCATCAGGGTCGCAATTCTATATAGTACAAGGCAAACCCGTTGCGGAGGCTGAATTGCAATCTTTGAGTAGTCGTTGGCGGAGCAACAACCCATTTGCAGCATTGGGCTATAGCCCCGAGCAGATGACAATTTATCAAAACCTTGGCGGCACTCCCCATCTCGACGGAGATTACACGGTATTTGGAGAAATAATTGATGGCTTAAATATCATAGACTCCATAGCAACGGTAGCGGTAAATCGGTCTAGTCGGCCTAATTCTGACGTACATATGTCAATGACAATTGAAAAAATAAAATGGCCATAGACCTACAAAAACTGCGAGCGGAGCTCGAAGAATTCGCTATCAATACCGCAGAAGAAGCAGAACAATTCCGAATTCAGTATTTGGGCAAGAAGGGACTTATAAAGGAACTTTCTGCTCAATTGAAAGATGTTGCCCCCGAAGAGCGACGCGATTTCGGACAAATGCTCAATAGCCTAAAACTTGCGGCCGAAGAGCGCCTTGCTTCCATTACCACAGCCTCGAAATCGAACGCAGAAGCTGGAGGCACAGACTTGAGTCGCCCTTCTGGTCAAGAAAAGATAGGTGGGCAGCATCCTGTAAATCTGGTGCGCCGCGAAATTGAAGCCATCTTTCAAGGCATCGGCTTTTCGATTGCCGAAGGGCCCGAAATTGAAGATGATTGGCATAATTTTTCTGCCCTCAATTTCCCGCCCGATCATCCAGCGCGCGATATGCAGGATACGTTTTTCATAAGCCGCGAACCCGATTTAGCGCTCCGCACACACACATCTTCTGTTCAAGTGCGGGTTATGGAGAGCCAACAACCTCCCATTCGCGTTATTTCTCCTGGACGGGTTTACCGCAATGAAGCTATCTCTTCCCGGTCACATTGCATCTTCCATCAAATCGAAGGTTTGTACATCGATAAAGGTGTAAGCTTTGCCGATATGAAGCAAACTATCGCCTATTTCGCGAAAGCTTTTTTTGGTAAAACGCAGATTCGTATGCGCCCTTCTTACTTTCCTTTTACGGAGCCAAGTGCGGAAGTAGATGTTTATTGGGGTTTGGAAACCGAAACGGATTACCGTATTACGAAGGGAACTGGATGGCTGGAAATTATGGGTTGCGGAATGGTTGACAAAAATGTGCTAAGCGCCTGCAATATCGATCCTGAAGTGTACAGCGGTTACGCCTTTGGGATGGGGATTGAGCGTATAACTATGAACCGCTTCCAGATTGGCGATATCCGCATGCTTTTCGAGAACGACATGCGTTTTCTAAAGCAGTTCAAAGGAGCTTGGTAACTATATCTTTCCAAGCTTAAGCATATTGGTCATTCCGCCTTCGTTCATCGGCATGCTGGCTAAGTGAATTACAAAATCGCCTTCCCGCAAAAGCTTTTCTTTTTTAAGAATGTACTTTACATCAGCCATAGTATGGTCTGTGCTCACCATTTTATCGTAAAAAATGGCTCGAACACCCCAAACCAAACTCATCTGGGAGAGAATCTTTTTGTTGCCCGTGAACACAAAGATTTCGGCTTCTGGGCGTTGGCTCGAAATTTTGAAGGCCGTGTAGCCACTGAAAGTCATAGTAATGATCGCGCGTGCTTTCACCCTTTTCGATAATCTCGTGGCATTGAAGCAAATGGAGTCGGTAACGTAGCGGTCTTCCTGGCTCTCGGCCGGCACCTGCTCATGATGATAAATTTGGTCGGCCTTTTCAATCTCCCGCACAATCTTAACCATCGTCTCAATAACCTTAACCGGATATTTTCCTACTGAAGTCTCAGCACTCAGCATCACTGCGTCGGCTCCATCGAGCACGGCATTTGCCACATCGTTTACTTCGGCTCGGGTGGGCGTGCTGTTTTCAATCATGCTCTCCATCATTTGAGTTGCCACAATTACGGGCTTGGCATTCTCAAGCGCTTTGCGAACAAGCATTTTTTGGACAAGGGGCACATTTTGAAGGGGAATTTCCACTCCCAAATCACCGCGAGCAACCATTAAAGCGTCTGTTTCCTTCAATATGTCATTGATGTCTTCAATGGCTTCAGGCTTTTCAATCTTCGCGACTACTCTCGCGTGTTTTTCTTTAGTTTTGATAATGTGCTTAAGCTCAATAATATCCCGGGCTGAACGCACAAATGAGAGTCCGATCCAATCTACGTCGTACTCGAGCACAAAATCGAGGTCAGCCAGATCTTTTTTGGTAAGACAGGGCAACGAAATCTTCGTATTTGGTAAGTTAACTCCCTTTTTACTTCGCAATATGCCACCATAAATTACTTCTGCCTTTACCTCGTCGCGGCCATTTGTGGATCGGCATTCGAGGGCCAATTTGCCATCATCAAGCAGAATTCGCTCTCCTACGCGCACATCTTTTGCAAATTCCGGATAGGTAATGTAAAGTTTTGAGTTGCTTTCCTGCTCCTGGTTCGTGGTGAAGGTTATAAGTTCTCCTGGTTTAATTTCTATCTCGCCACCTTCGATAACCCCTATTCTCAGCTTCGGCCCTTGTAAATCGGCCAGAATAGACGTGCTGGTGCCGAGCTCCAGATCAACAGCCCTAATGGTTTCGATTGTTCTGCCGTGATCTTCGTAAGATCCATGAGAAAAATTGATTCTACACACGTCGACTCCAGCCGTAATAAGTTGGCGCAGCACTTCAATCGGCGCAGAGGCAGGGCCCATGGTTGCCACTATTTTCGTCTTTTTATGATTCATGCTAAAAGCATTAAGTT
This sequence comes from Flavobacteriales bacterium, assembly GCA_038321615.1. Lineage (GTDB taxonomy): Bacteria > Bacteroidota > Bacteroidia > Flavobacteriales_D > Cryomorphaceae > JBBQFC01. The sequence continues at coordinate 34,990 of JBBQFC010000013.1, forward strand.
TTGTTTATTTTTGAGCGTTTCCATGTCTATTGGAAACACCATGAGTACAGCTCGAATCGATTTAATATCGGCAATCAGGCCTTCCATTAGCTCTTCGCCCCGGTCATCTACAACGAATAAGTAATCTGCTTTTGACACTTCGGGAAGGAACCGTTTATGACCCAAGCGATTCTCAATAAGTCGATAGGAGATCCCAAGTACTTTATCGAAATAAGTGAAGATTCCGAAGTCCTGCGGCATTTCCTTGGGGCTGGATAAGGTAATATCTGGCTGGCGCGTAAGGTTAAAGCTCAAAACTTTGTTTATATTCCAGCAAAGCCGGTAGTTGGTGGTGGTGGCACTGATACCGAGCATCAAATACGGGTATTCTTCCTCAATCTCAAGGGTCAGTTTGGCCATTCTAATTGTCAAAATTACACGAAGCTATGAAATTATTGGCTTCTCAAAGGTTAAGCTTATGTAAAGCCGCTTCCGATGCATGTTGCTCGGCCTTCTTTTTGGATCCACCTTTTCCGGAACCGAGCATTTCTAAGCCCAAATATACGTCCGATTGAAACGATTTGACACCTTTATGATCGCCGAAATTGCGCGTGTCGAATCGCAAATTGACACGTCGGCGGTGGGCTTCTTCATAAAGCCTGCTTTTAAAATCAGCTTCTTGATAGGCCACTTCGTCGAGGCTTGCATATTTTTGAAGCAAGCGCAACATTACTGCATACGTTTTCTGATATCCCAAATCGAGATAAACCGCCCCGAAAAGCGCTTCGAGTGCGTTGCCCGATATGGACTCGCGGGCGTGCGTGGCCTGGAGATCGGTTTCAAGCAACGTGTCAATTCCCATTTGATGTGCCATCCGGTTCAGGTTGCTGCGACTCACCACCCTGCTCTTCATTTTTGTGAGCTCTCCTTCTTCTGCCTGAGGATATTGTAAAAATAAATGGTGGGCGACTGCAGCATCGAGTATGGCATCACCAAGAAATTCCAAGCGTTCGTTACTAATTTCAGGATTGTTGTGAATGTTTCTCGCGGCTGACTTATGTCGCAAGGCGCACATGTATAAGCTTAGGTCGCGGTAAGCGATATCGAATGAGCGCTTAACAAGCTCAGCAACAGCTTTTTCTCTTTTCGAGCTTGGTGCACTTCTACGACTAAAAAATTTAAAGACCAACGATTTATCCTACGAACTTTTTGAATATTGCAGAGGTATTGTGCCCTCCAAAACCAAAGGTATTGCTCAGAGCTGCCCTTACCTTTCGTTCTTGGGCGGTGTTAAAGGTGAAATTAAGCTTTTGATCTATAGCTGGGTCGGCCTCCGAAAAGTTGATCGTAGGTGGCACGATATCGTTTTGAACTGAAAAGATGCAAGCAATAGCTTCAATAGCCCCTGCCGCGCCAAGAAGGTGGCCAGTCATTGATTTCGTCGATGAAATATTGAGTCTGTAGGCATCTTCACCGAAGAATTGACGAATGGCCTTTATTTCGGCTATATCTCCTAAGGGTGTAGAAGTGCCGTGAACGTTTAAATAATCTATATCCGAGGTATTCAGGTGGGCATCGGCAAGAGCCATCTTCATAACATTTAGGGCTCCCAAGCCTTCCGGGTGTGGTGCGGTGATGTGGTGGGCATCGGCAGACATGCCTCCGCCAACTACTTCCGCGTAAATTTTAGCGCCTCGTTTCCGGGCGTGCTCGTACTCCTCAAGGATGAGCGCTCCAGCACCTTCACCCAATACGAAACCATCTCGGGTGACGTCAAATGGTCTTGATGCCGTTTCCGGCGAATCATTGCGCTGCGACAGGGCATGAAGGGCATTGAAGCCTCCGATACCCACTTCGTTCACCGCTGCTTCTGAACCTCCACTCACAAATACGTCGGCCTTACCTAGGCGGATCAGATTGAAGGCATCGATAATAGCATTTGTAGAAGATGCACAGGCCGAAACGGTGGTATAGTTGGGGCCGCGAAAGTTGTATTTAATGGAGATCAGTCCCGAAGCAATATCGGCAATCATCTTTGGGATGAAGAATGGGTTGAATCTGGGAGTGCCGTCACCTCTGGCAAATTCTGTTACTTCGTCCAAGAATGTTTTTATTCCTCCAATACCGGAACCCCAAATCACCCCAACTCTGTCGGGGTCAATTCGCTCGAGATTCAAGCCGCAATCGTTAACTGCCTCTTCCGCCACAACCATGGCGTACTGGGCATAAGGATCCATCTTGCGCGCTTCTTTGCGGTCGATGTATTGGCTGATATCCAAGCCTTTTATTTCGCATGCAAAACGGGTTTTGAACTTTGACGCGTCAAATTGAGTGATTGGGGCAGCACCGCTAACCCCATTCACCAATGCGTTCCAATAATCAGAAGCATTATTTCCGATCGGTGTGAGCGCACCCACACCGGTTACGACCACGCGCTTTAGCTCCATGGCCTCGTAAATTACTTAACGTTGTTCTGAATATACTCAACGGCCTGACCTACTGTGCCGATTTTCTCAGCTTGATCGTCCGGTATAGCAATGTTGAATTCCTTTTCAAATTCCATGATCAGCTCTACCGTGTCCAATGAGTCGGCACCCAAGTCATTTGTAAAACTCGCTTCAGAAGTAACTTCTGATTCTTCGACGCCAAGTTTGTCTACAATGATCTTGGTCACTTTTGATTTAATATCTGACATAACAGTACAGGTTAGTGTTTTGAGTTGGTCTGCAAAGAAATAAATAATACCCCTATTTACAAAACGGGCTAAAGATATTCCGCGCTCACCGCGCTCAGGGGCTTTCGGCCAATATTGGGTACCTTGGCATCGGGATCGGCATAGCCCAATGGGATTAAAAGGTACGCTTTTTCGGTTTCGGGTCGATTTAAAATCTCCGCTAAAAAATTCATGGGGCTTGGAGTATGCGTTAGAGTGCTCAATCCAGCATTGTGGAGTGCCGCTAGAAGCATTCCAGTCGCTATCCCAACTGACTCGCTTACATAGTAATTTGGAACCTTCTTTCCGTTCACTTCGTCAAATACCTTCTTGAATACGGCGATCAGGTAGGGTGCATCTTCTAAAAATGGCTTGAACGGATCAGTGCCCAGAGGCTTTAAGTCCGCAATCCATTGGTCGCTCATTCGTCCGTTATAGCTGCGATACTCTTCCTCTTCCGCTTTCCGACGTATTTCTGCCTTTAGCACCGGATCTGCGATCACACAGAAAGTCCACGGCTGCTTATTCGCTCCCGATGGAGCTGTGCAAGCAGCAGCGATGCAAGATCGAAGGATTTCTATGGGAACAGGTGTTTTGGCAAAGTGTCGAACACTTCGGCGTTGCTGCAAAAGCTGGTAAAATGCTTCAGAGCGGGAGACCATCTCTTCCAGCGTGTAGGCCACCGGCGTGTGTGGTATAAAGTCGCCTTCCGGCAACTCGTCGTTTTTAAGTAGGTTTGACACCATGCTTTCGAATTATCGTGGCGAATTTAAAAAGATGGTCAATGTAGCCATATTCGCGTCAGGTGGGGGCTCGAATGCCCAAAAAATAATTGCCCATTTTGCGGAAGGTCGGATAGCCGATATCCGTTTACTCATTTCAAATAAGCCCGAGGCCGGCGCTTTGAAGCATGCTTCGAATGCAAGCATCGAGACGCTGGTTTATCAAAATGCGATCTGGAAAAGTCAGCCACAAGTCATCCTTGACGACTTACTGTTACGGGATATTGATTTAATAATCTTAGCTGGATTCTTACTCAAAATTCCGGATAAAATGATATCGGCATACAGCCAAAGAATCCTCAATATCCATCCTGCCCTATTGCCTCGTTTTGGCGGCAAAGGGATGTACGGCTTGAACGTGCACAGAGCTGTTATTGAATCCAGGCAGCCTATAAGTGGCATTACCATACACGAGGTGAACGAACGCTACGACGAAGGAAAGATCCTTTTTCAGGCAAGCGCTGAGGTTTCTCCAAATGACACACCCGAATCGCTTGAAGCCAAAATACTTAGCTTGGAACACCTGCATTTTGCTTCCCAGATTGAGCGCTTTATCAGATCAAAAAATTGGAAATAACTATTTACAGCGACGGCTCTTCTCGCGGAAATCCAGGGCCAGGAGGTTTTGGTACTGTGATGTTGTCATCAAATGGTCACAAAAAGGAGTTGTCGGCTGGATTTCGGAAAACAACGAACAACCGAATGGAACTACTCGGTGTAATTGCAGGCTTGGAAGCTATAAAACAGAAAGGCTTAAACGTAAAAGTGATAAGCGACAGCAAGTATGTAGTCGATGCCGTAGCAAAAGGCTGGCTAAAGGGTTGGGTTAAAAAAGGATTCGTCGGTAAAAAAAACCCGGACCTTTGGAAGCGCTACCTAAAGATAGCCCCAGCCTTCGATATTACTTTTGAGTGGGTAAAAGGTCATGCCGGAAATATTTGGAACGAGCGTTGCGATCAGTTAGCCGTAGCTGCAGCCATGAGTAGAGATTTGCAGATAGATCACGGCTATGAAGCCGCAAACGGATCGGACAATCTTTTCTAAACGCTAGTTCACAAGAACGATATCGAAATCAACCAAATCAATGAAGAGTTGGATTCGTCCTTCCACTTCTTCATCCGTAAGCGTGAGCAGGCGCTCGGTACCGAATTTTTCCACTGTAAAGCTCGCCATGGCCGAGCCCGCTACCACCGCACGCTTCATGTTTTCGAAAGAAATATCTCTTGTATGAGCGAGGTAACCAATAAACCCTCCTGCAAAGGTATCGCCAGCCCCGGTTGGGTCTACTACCTCTTCGAGCGGCAATGCCGGTGCATAAAACATGTGGTTGCCTTGTATCAGTAAAGCGCCATTCTCTCCCTTTTTGATTACCAGCGTTTTAGGGCCCATTTCCAATATCTTTCGAGCTGCTTTTACAAGGCTGTACTCGCCACTGAGTTGCCGAGCTTCTTCATCGTTTATAGTCAGCACGTCTACCCGTTTTAATACTGTTTTCAAATCGTCCAATGCGCTGTCCATCCAATAGTTCATCGTGTCGAGAACAATTAACTTCGGTCGTGATTCAAGCTGGTCTATGACGGCCATTTGAACGGCCGGAGCCAAATTGCCAAGCATGAGAAAGTCAGCATTTTTCGCACCTTCTGGCAATTTGGGCTCAAACGATGCAAGCACATTGAGCTGGGTTTCCAAGGTATCGCGCGAATTCATGTCGTAATGGTAACGACCTTCCCAAAAAAATGAGTTTTCATTCTCCTTTCTTTCCAAGCCGGTTAAATCTACACCTCGCTCTTCGAGCGTGCCGAGAAAGGTTTCCGGGAAATCTGATCCAACTACCGACACCAAATACATGCTGTCCACATAGTTGCTTGCGGCAAGACTTATATAGGTAGCCGCTCCGCCAACAATTCGACCCGATTCTCCAAATGGGGTGTGCACCTTATCGAAAGCTACAGTGCCAACTACGATTAAACTCATCAATTATATTTTTTCGCGAAGATATTGTTTAATCCTATCTTTTCCCTTAATATTGCACCCCAATTTTGACCCATGTAAGAATGGCAACACGACGCTAGTCTTGGTCAAAAGGCGTAGATAGGGCTCCAGACCCTGAAAGATATAAACTCCTCCTTAGCTCAGCTGGTTAGAGCATCTGACTGTTAATCAGAGGGTCCTTGGTTCGAGTCCAAGAGGGGGAGCAAAAAGGGCTGCAATTGCAGCCCTTTTTAGTTTTATCCCGAACACGGTATTATGCACGTCGTTTATATTCTGACTTCTCAAAAATTAAATGGTTTCTACATTGGATACACTTCTGATCTAGAAAAGCGGCTACAATTTCACAATAACCCGATAGATGCTAAAAAACATACCGCTAAAGCTGATGATTGGGCATTGTTCTTTTCTATTGAATGTGAATCTGAAAAACAGGGCCTTGCTGTTGAAAAACATATCAAAGCTATGAAAAGCAAAAATTACATCATCAACCTTACTAAGTATCCTGAAATCTCAGAAAAATTGCTCGATAAGTACCGCTAATCCACTGACTGTTAACAGTCCCGATGGCTATCGGGATGGTTCGAGTCCATCCCGATAGCCATCGGGAGAGGAGCAAAAAGGGCTGCAATTGCAGCCCTTTTTAGTTTTATCCCGAACATGGTATTATGCACGTCGTTTATATTCTGACTTCTGAAAAATTAAATGGTTTCTACGTTGGATACACTTCTAATCTAGAAAAGCGGCTACAATTTCACAATAACCCGATAGATGCTAAAAAACATACCGCTAAAGCTGATGATTGGGTATTGTTCTTTTCTATTGAATGTGAATCTGAAAACGCCTTCGCTCTCGTACAGCCGTCAATTACAAAATGTCGTTGAGAATCGCGTCAACTCTTTATTAGGAGTCAAAGTGCAGTATTGTCGAGTATCGAGAGTGGTCATTTCTATTTCCCAATAACCGCCAAGACATTACCAAATATATTTGGGAGGCCATTCCCGGAAAAACAAATGGCTTATATTTACACACTTGCAAACCGGAAATTGAGCTTATGAATCCAAAACTTATTTTAGTTCCAACAGACTTCAGTCGAGTAGCGCAAACCGCTTTAAACCATGCCGTTGCGATCGCCAAAAGCACGCATGGAAAAATAAATCTTCTGCATTTGGTACCCGATCAAAATATGATCTCAGAAGCAAAAACCAAACTCCAATTGGCGCAGAGTATGGCTAAGGAAGACTATGGTTTTCATGTAGATGTTACAGCTCGGGTAGGAACCATATTCGAAGAAATCAGCGATTTGGCCGCTGAGCTCTCTGCTGATCTAATTGTGATGGGAACCCATGGAATGCGTGGCCTTCAATTTATCAAGGGTAGTAATGCCTTGCGGATTGTCACCAGTGCTAAACTGCCGTTTATCATTGTCCAAGAGAAAGAAATTAGCGAGAATGGCTATCAAAATATCGTTGTTCCGCTTGACCTGCATAAGGAAACCAAACAAAAACTATCGTTAGTTGCCGACATGGCTAAATATTTCGATTCTAAGGTTCACATCATTGTTCCCAGGGAAAAAGATGAGTATTTGCGAAATACGGTGACTCGCAACCTGACCTTTGCTGAGACTTTCTTTAAAGGAATGGGAATAGCTCACAGTTCTAAAATAAGCGAACATGATAGCGCTGATTTCGACGAAACAATTGTCGCATATGCTGTGGAAATCGGCGCTGATCTTATCTCAATCATGAATCTTCCCGGTGTAAGTTTAGCAAGTTTAATAGGCGGCAGCTACGCGCAAAATATTATTACCAATAAGCCAAACATACCCGTGCTTATTCTCAATCCAAAAGAAGTAACCAATGTGAGTATTTTCGGAGCTTACACTGGGGCTGGCTAGGCCGACTCGTGACGGATGCCGATCACGAGTATGTCGTCGACTTGTTCTAATATTCCGTTTGGCCCAGATCTCCAAGCGTCGAATGTAGTGGAGAGCTTCTGTCGCTGCTGTCGGAGCGGGAGTTCTGACGATTCTACCAAAAGATTTCGAAAAGCTGGATACATAAATTTACGTCCCTTGCTCCCGCCAAACTGATCCGGATAACCATCGCTGAAGAGATAAACCATATCGCCCTGTTCCAGAGCGATTTTGTGGCGTGTAAATTCCTTGTTGTCACCTTCTATCGAAGCAATGGTAATCTTATCTGGGGCTGTGATCAGGAGCTTTCCATGACGGATGATGTAGAGGGGATTGAAAGCTCCACAATACTCCAATTCCTCAACGTTTTGGTCATATATACAAAGCCCGATATCCATACCGTCTCGGCCTCCTCCATCGGCATCCTGCCTGTTTAATGCTTCGGCAGAAATATCGCTCAAATCGCGCAGTATTTTTGCCGGGTTTAGATCCAAATTACGCGATATCGCATGCTTTAGAGAGTTGTGGCTTACCAGGCTCATAAAGGCGCCAGGCACCCCATGACCCGTGCAATCGACACAAGCTATCACCACCTTCTCACCAAAGTGCTGAACGAAGTAAAAATCGCCTGAAACGATATCTTTTGGTTTGAAAAAAATAAAGCTGTTCGGCAATACCCTTCTAATGTATTCTTCGGACGGCAAAATATTGTCTTGCAACCTTTTCGCGTAGCGAATACTTGCCCTTATATTCTCCAAAAGCTCCTGCTGCCTTTTATTCTGTTTTTCGATGCGGTTTTTCTGCTTCACCACTTCTCTGGTCCGTTCATCAACTTTGCGCTCTAGATCTTGCTCATTGCGTTGACGCTCCACGGCATATTCCTTCAAACCATCGCGCATTACGAGCAGCGATGTGCCCAATTCGTCCTCATCGGAAAGTGGCTCATACTCGGTGTCAAAATTTCCATTGCCCACTTCATAAGCAAATTGGGTAGTGCGCCGGAGACTACTAACAAGCTGCTCCAAAGCCACGCTCATTTGCCCAATTTCATCGCCCGTGGGCACCAATGCCGATTCCGGAAACTTCCCCTTTCCTAAGCCCAACAATACTGTTTTTAGCTGCAGTACTGGCTTTGTAATACTTAGTACGGTAAAATACGCGATGATCAACCCCAGCAAAAGAAGCGCGATACCCAAATTTCGCAAGTAGGATTCGAGCGTGTTGAAGCTGGCGATCATGGTGATACTATCCTGGGTCACATTGCGCTTTTGCTCATTGATCAATCCGTTGAGCGCATCGAGCACAATTACCGCCTGCTGAAAAATTAGTCCGTCCTCTTCCGCGTACTCCGACATTTCGAACCGAGTCATCGGATCATCGTAACTCTGCATATCGCGGAGCGAAGTTTGAACCGTAGAGTACATCTCGGTAAGGCGATCGAGCTCTCTATAAATTGCTTCTTTTTGCCTTCTTTCTCCTTCCGTCCAATGCACACTCAAAGAGTCAGTACCATATTTGATTGTCGGGATCTCTTCGTCAATAAGCTTCACCAGGGTCATTTTCTCCTTGGTATCCTCGCGCGATTGCACAAAGGCCCACATATTGACGAGCGTGCGCGAGCGAAGCACCGTGCTTTTTAACTGTTCGAGAGCAGATACCGACGGATTGTAGATATCGTTAATCTTCGTGTTGATCACTCGAGCTGTGCCTAAAGTCCGGTAAGTAAGTGCAAAGACTACGATGGTAAGAATGATTAAGATGGAAAATCCAAATCCGATTTTCCTCCCTATGTTGAATCTGATCTTCATGATCGTGAAGCCATACGGCCTAACGCTGACTCTCTTTCAGACGCTCTAAATCACTCATTTTCTTGCTCTCCTCTTCTTGGTGTAAGTTGAAGAGAATCCACTTCAATCCTTTTATAGACTCTATCTTATCCGGATCAATTTCATAGGCCTTAAGCATGAAAGGAAGGGCAATTTCTATACTCCGCATACTCTCCGAGCTAATGGCGTACACGTCAATAATACTCTCTGTGTTGGGAAGCTGTTGAAGATTGCGAGCTCCTTTATTGTAAAACGAAACGCTGTAGGAATAATTAGCAGCCCAATTATTCGGGTCGAGATCTAAAACCATTAGAAGGCTATTATTCGATTTCTCGAAGAATTCTGCTCTATTCTGAGGCTCTTCATCGTAGATTTTCCGATAAGCTGTGGACATCGCCAAATGAAATTCTACGTCCTTTGACTTCAATGAAGAGTCGGGATAAAGAAAGGTCATTAAGCTTTTGTACTTCAAATAGTTGTCATTTGCCCGATCTATGGTATACACATTGTGCCTATCTATGATCTCTGAAGCATGGTTAAAGTAACTTACACCTAAAAATTTAAGAGCCAACCGGTTCATTTCGATGAGTTTTCTTTCTTCATCGAGTTCCATCGAAGTCTTGAAAGAGCGTACGGCTTCCTCTTGCGATTTACTATTTATCGCCGAATTCTCCAGCTTCGCGTAAATATCTTTATAGATAAAGCCACGCACATGCCAGGCTTGAGCATCCGTTTTTCCATTTTTAGACTCCACCACCTCATCTATTTTCTCTGCCGCGTCTTTAAGCATACCCAGCTTGTAAAGCCCATAAGCTTCTTGGGTTCTGTCGTCTATTTGCGCCATTGCAAGAGAAGGCAGCAGTAGCGAGACGAAAAGTACGTAAATGAGTGTTCTCATATTATTGAATCCTAGTGGCCAAACTTTTTAGGGTGGAGCCGATGAATAGGTCTTTATCGGTAGCGTTCTTTACGCTCAATTCAAAAAGCAACTTTGTGTCTTCCACTATAAAGTTTATATCCGCTCCCTTTTTAAGTGCGCCCGACGCATCGGAAACGATTAGTGTAGGTTCATTTTTCAAAGCCTTTATAATATCCGGTAAAATATCTTCGCATTCCTTTCCAACGTAAAGGACATGACACTTACTGATATTCAGTGTTTTAGTGAGTTTACGCACTTCTATCTGCTGACTTCCAATCTGCTTGGCATTGTATTTTTTAACAAGTTCTTGGTGCACACTGGTACTCCCCATTACTGAAATAATGAAATTACCTGTCTTAGCCTGCGCCGGCCAATCGACTAGTTTCGAGAAATGGTAGAGATAGCTCGCTTTGATTAAGGCAGAAGTATCTGTCTCATTCAGCTTGGGAACCTGCTGAAACGAAGCGGAAATAGCGCAAAGCGCCGCTATGATTAAGAATCTCTTACGCATCTTCACCCTCGGGGTGTTTGGCTAATTTAGGATCATGGTTATGAAGCTGTATCAAAGTTAAGATTTGTTATCAACCTCAGAATCTTGAAATCCTATTGCAATACGCTATTTGTTATGTCAAGGTTAGGCGAACGAATGTATTTGACTTAGATATTACAGCAATCTTTCTTAATCGCCCTCGAACAATCAGCGTCTTTCCATATCGTAACTTAACAATCTTATATTAGAGAGACTGGTTCGAGCTACGGGCGCTATTTGTATTTGCCTCGATATGTATAAATGTACGTCGTTTTGAGCAGTCTCATCGTTCTCATTCGGACAACTTTCCGTTAATCCATTTATCCGTCCTTCAGAGACCAAAAACCCATGGATAAATAAAACGACGACAAATAATTGGTTGCTTTTATTTGGGAGCCGTGCGCTTTTTCACTGGATTCAGTCAACATGGAACTTTCTTTGAAGATAAAAAGGAATTCCTTGCTTCCCGCAACGCTGCTGTTTGGAAATAATCGTGGGCAGGTCGATGTTAATCTAAAAAGGCGGAAAGCGCTATATCATCCTTTAGAATTCATACTTTGCAGGCAATATATGAAGAAGAATAAAAAGAATAACATCAATCCGCGAGTGGGTAGAAAGGTACCAAAGGCTTCAAATCTAAAGTCAGATGTGATGCTTCTATTTCGTGAAAACCACGCCAAAAATTATAATTATAAGCAAGTAGCTTCCCGTCTCGGAATAGAAGACGGTGAATCACGTAAGGCTCTGCTAGTAGTGCTCAAGCAATTGGTCGGTGTAGAGATGCTTACTGAGCCCAGTATGGGTAAGTTTCAATTGCATCAGAGCCAAGTGGCTGCCTTGATTGGCACTATAGATTTTACGCGCTCTGGAGCAGGATACGTATCGGTCGAAAATGTAAAAGATGACATTTACATTTCGGAAGGTAGCACCGGGTCGGCACTGCATGGCGATACGGTAGAGATTGTAATCGTAGGAGCATTTCGCGGTACGCCGAAGGGAAAAGTACTAAATGTGGTTGAGCGAGCTACATCCGAATTCGTTGGTATCATCGATATCAAGGGCGATCACGTGTTTTGCATCATGAGCAATAGTCGCATTCACGTAGATTTTTTCATCGGTCAAAATAATTTGAAAGGTGCCGTGCATGGCGACAAGGTGATAGTGCGACTCGTAGATTGGCCAAATCCCGATAAGGCACCATTTGGCGAAGTCGTTACCGTATTGGGTAAGCCGGGCGTCAACGAAGTAGAGATGCATGCTATACTTGTAGAATTCGGTCTTCCTTATGAGTTTCCTCCAGAAGTAGTGCGGGCAGCAGAAGCAATTCCAATCGAAATAACTGACCAGGAAATAAGCCGGCGCCGTGATTTTCGCGGCATTACCACCTTTACCATAGATCCCGAAGACGCTAAGGACTTTGACGATGCCTTAAGCTTTCACGATAAGGGAAATGGTAAGTATGAAGTGGGTATTCATATCGCCGATGTTTCTCATTACGTTGCTCCCAATAGTATAATCGACAAGGAAGCATTGAGACGTGCTACCTCCGTTTATCTCGTCGATCGGGTTGTTCCCATGCTTCCGGAAGTGCTTTCAAACTATGTTTGTTCGTTGCGCCCGCACGAAGACAAGCTATGTGTCTCTGCGGTATTTGAAATGGACGAAAACGGGCAAGTTGGTAAAGAGTGGTTTGGCAAAACCGTTATCAATAGTCAGCATCGCTTTACATACGAAGATGCTCAGGCTATCATCGAAGGCAAAGATGGCCCTTTTCACATAGAAGTGCGCCAACTTAATACCTGGGCACGCACGCTGCGGGCGGAACGAATTAAAAAAGGGGCGCTCGAATTCAGCGGAAGCGAAGTAAAATTCAAACTGGATGCCAATGGTAAGCCGATCGCAGTTTACCAAAAGGTGATGCGTGAATCAAACCAACTCATTGAAGAATTCATGCTCTTGGCAAACAGGCAAATCGCGCGATTCCTAAGCAAAAGTCCCAAATCGGGGGAAAAAAGAGTTTCCGTCTATAGAATTCACGACCTACCTGACCAGGAAAAGTTGAATACCCTCCGTGATTTCGTAAGCCGAATGGACTATCGAGTAAAACCAATCAAACCCGAATCAGCTTCGCAGAGCCTGAATGCGCTTATGCAACAAGCTAAAGGAAAGCCTGAAGAAGATGTAATTAAACAATTGGCGATCAGATCGATGGCAAAAGCCGTATACAGCACCGAAAATATTGGTCATTTCGGTTTAGCCTTTGAATATTACACACACTTTACTTCGCCTATCCGCCGCTATCCTGATGTGATGGTGCACCGTCTGTTGGAAAAGCTGGAAAGCGGTAAAGTCCCCGAGACTGTCAATGAAATGGAACGCCAATGCAAACACTCATCCAATATGGAAAAGCGAGCCGCTGATGCGGAGCGCACTTCCATTAAGTACAAACAAGTGGAGTTTATGCTTGATAAAGTGGGTCAAAAATTTAATGGCACTATAAGCGGTTTAACCCGCTGGGGGATGTATGTGGAAATCGCTGACATCAAAATAGAAGGACTTGTGCCTATAAACAGTATGACCGATGATACATATCGGTATGACGAAAAAACAAACCGGGTGATGGGAAGTCGATACAAAGAGATTTTCGAATTTGGCACGTCCGTAGAAATCCAAGTTGAGAGTGCGGATTTAGCGCAGCGACAGCTTGAATTTCGAATCATTTAAACCAAATTGATCCGTCGGGTAAGATCGTCGCGGTAAGAGCCTCCTATTGGGATTACCTTTTTGTCGTTTTCAAGAATAAGATTTGGCTGCTCAATGGCCGAAATTTTATCGAGGGCAACAATGAATGACCGGTGCACGCGCACAAACAGATCGCCCGGCAGCTTTTTTTCAATATCCTTCATGGTAGAGTGTATGGTGTATCTATTGCTCAAAGCATTAATCACCACATAATCTTTCAGCGCTTCTACAAAATAGATGTCAGACGTTTTGAGCTTCACCAAGCGTGAGTTTGATTTAACGAAAATGAAATCTTTCGTTTCTTTATTCTCTACGATAGAATAGAGTAAGTCGCGCTCTTTGAGAACTTCGGCTTCTTTTTCGTGTTTATAGATCGCCATTTCAATGGCCGTGTGTATATCTATTTCTTTAAACGGCTTTAAAATGTAGCCATATGGTTGTGTAACCTTCGCCTTCGACAGAGTGGCTTCATCGGCATAGGCCGTGAGGTAAATGACTGGAATGCTCTTCTGGGCTCTGATTTGCTGTGCAGCTTCTATGCCGCTAAGTTGGCCCTTCAACATGATATCCATTAGAATCACATCGGGCGATAGCTCTAAAGCCAACTCAATGGCTTTCTCTCCGGTTGATGCTGAGCCTACTACATGATATCCCAATTTATTCAAACTATGCTGAATATCTTTTGACACGATACTCTCGTCTTCAACCACTAATACGTTCGTTTTCGCCATGTTTACCTTTGTTTACTGTTTTACAAAAGTAATCAAATAACTGGTACCTCCTTCATTATCAAGCTCTATGGTTCCATCTAATTGCTCAATGAGTGTGTGAACCAACTGTAGGCCAAGAGATTCGGCCTGTCGGTAATCGAAACCCACTGGTAAACCAGCCCCATCATCGCCGATGCGGAGCTTCACCTTTTCATCATACACTTTTAGGCTCAATCGTATGTTTCCATCCCGCCTATCCACAAAAGCATATTTTAGCGCATTTGATATTATCTCGTTGACTATCAATCCACAGGGTATCGCTTGATCAATTCCAAGGCAAATCGAATCAATATCGGAATCTAAAACGATATGCGACTGCGATAAGCCGTAAGTGTGAATCAAATTCTTGGTTAAGGCAAGTAGATACTCTCCAAAATCGATTTGCGCAAAATCGTTCGTTAGATACAAGGATTCGTGTATGAAACTCATCGACTTAATACGGTTCTGACTTTCTTTTAAAATTGCTAAAGACGCGTCATCCTTTACGTAAGCCGATTGTAAATTGAGAATGCTGCTTATTACCTGTAAATTGTTCTTAACCCGGTGATGTACTTCTTGTAGCAACACTTCCTTTTCTTTTATCGACTCCACCATGGAGCGCTCAATTTCCTTTTTAGCGGTAATGTCAAAAGACAGACAGGAAATCTCATTAATGTCATCATTCTCCCCATAAATAGGATTATAAAAGTTTTCCACCCACCGCGTGCGACCTGTGGGCGTAATCACTTCGCTTTCAAAACGTTGTGTTTTTCCCGAAAAGACAAGATCTATTTTGTCTCGTAAAGCCATCATTAATTCTAGCTTGACTGCTCCCTTGGCCGTCTGTAAGAAGTCGGACCCGATACACACTTCTTTGCCGAACAAGGCAAAATGCTGCTGAGCGAACATTTTATTATAGGACACTAAACGATATTCCCGATCTAGTGTGTAGATAAAAAGAGCTGTGCTGTCAAATATTGCGTTAATTTTTCCAGCCTGCTCGCGAAGTATTTTCTCAGCCGCCTTCCGGATAGTAACCGTTTGCGCTATAATTGCCAATTCTGCTACCTTCCCGTCGCCGTCCACGATGGGACTAATGGAAATTTCTTCGATGTGTTGGCGCCCTCTTGCATCTTTTGAATGATGTTCGAAATACAATTTTTTACCCTCCTTTGCTGATTGAAAGGTCGGTCCCCATTCGGACATTTCAACTCCACAACGCACGGCCAATTCTGGAAAAGACTCTCCGATTAAAGGCTTTGTATTGAATCGATCAAGAGCGCATTTTTCAAACCACTCATTAAAGCTCGTGAGCTTTCCATTCAAATCAATTGACCACATCATTAAATTTGATGCTTCAAAAATGGTTTTGATCTGAGAAGCCTGTGCCATTAATTGTTGTTCCGCTCTGTATCTATCCGAGACGTCTATGGCTATTCCAGCTATTTCTGCTATTTCTGAGTCTCCTTTTACAGATTTAATGGGGTTTAAATAAATTTCTCGGTTATACTCATTGCCATCTATATCTCGCGTAACGGTTTGAAAGAATATTGATTGGCCATTCTCAAATACATCCCTGTACTTATCATCCCAAAATTTATGGTACTCATCACTGGCAAAGCGCTTTTTGGGTTTCGATAGATCTTCGTTAATCTCCGGATAGGCACCATAAAGCTTGAAGACTGTATCAGCGTATGATTTATTGAAGGATGTGATAGCTGTGCCTTTATTTACTGTCCAGAACATAATGCTGCTACTGTCAAAAAAAGCTTCTATACGCGCCTTGTTTTTGGCTGCACGAGCTTCTGCCTCCACAGTTGCGGTAACATTTCTCATTATGCTTCTAATGGAGTGCGGCTTACCTTCCTCCATTCGTAAGTTCTCATTCGATTCCACCAACACGCGTTTACCATCTGCCGCCTGAAGAGTCCAAAGACGGGCCGTTTCCCCTTTTCCCTTTACAACATCTTCTAGATGGGCTTTGAAAGCATCGCGTTCTTCAGCAACGATAATGGAATAAACACTCACTTTATTTTCTGAATTGCACGCATATCCCAGTGTATTCAACCACGATTTATTGCAGTAAAGCAAATCCCCATTGCGGTCTATTCCTTGAATTAAATCAGTGGCATTCTCAAATAAATCTTTGAAATATTCAATGCTCAGATTGGGAACATCCAATCTGTCCGCTTCGCTCCTTTCATAGCTCGACGAAGAAGGCTTGAAATTCTCATCTGACCGGAAGCAAAGAAGTATCTGATTAGAATGAAGAGATGTAAATTGGCCTTGGCCATTTGATATTCCATTGGCTGTCACGATCGACAATGGCTGTATTTGTATGGGGATTTCTTTTAAACTCCGCTTTAATGCTGCCATGTTAAATTGGGGAAAGAGACCTCTTACGTTTTCTCCTTCTGCATTCGACACCAAATCTCTGGCCAATTGGTTACTGCACAGTATTTTGCCTGTTTTGCTTTCAAAAAACCATGCTGCATAAGGCCAGTTTTCCAGATCGGCGGCTAAATTAAACACTTGTTTTTCGGCTAAAGTCTCTTTCAAAAAAAGGTAGAATGAATGAGGCTAAAGTTAACAACACTTTGCCTACTCCTGCAATTCTGTTACCTCTCCTTCTGAAGAACTAGTAACAGTTTGTCCGTTTATCTTATGTTCCAGGCCATTTTTATATTTTATTTCTAGCGCCCTGGTGCCATCTTCGTCGTAGGTATTCCATGTACCTACTCGCACTCCGCTACTGTATTTTCCTTCTTTTTTAACCTTCCCACTGGGGTAATACCATCGATGCTTACCTACTGATAGGCCTGCTACAAATTCGCCTGTAAAATTTACCTGACCATCAGGATATTTATATATCCACTTTCCCGTGCGCTCTCCGTCTTGGTAGGCACCTCGTTCGGTATGGTCGCCTATTTCATAAAACCACTCCCCTTCTTTCAGCCCATTAATAAATTGACCTTTCGTTAAAACCCTCCCATCCAAACTAAACTCTTCAGAATCTCCGTCTTCCCTTCCTCTTCGGTAATACTCTGTTCGCCGCACTTGCTTATTTTCATAATACCATTTCCAAGCGCCATGTGGTAATCCTTCGATATACTTACCCTGGCTTTCCACTTTCCCATTTGAAAAATAAAAAGTCCAGTCCCCATTGCGTTTACTATTGATGTATGATCCTTCAGCCTTCAAGCCCCCACCAGGGTAATACAATTTCCATTCACCTTGATAATCACCTTTGTTATCTAGCATTCCATCACCTATCTTTTCCCCCTGTTGAAACAATTCTCCGGCGACTAACTCCCCTTCCGTAGAATAAACTCTGTGAATTCCTTCCTTTTTTCCATCCACATATCCCCCACTGGACTTTACTCTGCCATTGTTGAAGAAAGTACTGCGTACATCAAGAATAACCGATTCTGGATTATCCTGCTCGAGGTTGTCATCAATGTACTTTTCGAGACCTATCAAATCGCCCTTTTTATCATAGGTTTTAAATATTCCATTCTTCAAATTGTTCATGTAGGGCCCTTCCATCATCACCACACCGTTGGGATGGTATGATATCCACATTCCCCTTTTTTTGCCTTGACCATCATAACGATTAATCTTCTCAGCTCTTTTTAGGTCTCCATTTTTATATTCCAAAAGTGTAATAATCCTAGAGTCTCTATCATACTCATAACCTTGGCCTTCCGCTTTTCCATCTAAATAAACCATTCTTTTCTGGACTTCGCCTGTGGGATAATATGTGAGTGCTTCGCCAGCCCTTATATCATCTTCATAATTGACCATCTCAAATTTAAAACCATCCTTATATGTGGTGGTAGGTCCACTTCTGATATCTTTTGTATAGGTAATTTCAGTGGTACGAATACCTTCTTCATTGTAGAATATCCAAAGGCTATCTAATTTGAATTCCCTTCTGTTGCCTTCACTCTTTTTTTGTCCGTTAGGGTAATACGTTTTCCAGTATCCGTCGGGTTTTCCATCTTCCAGGAACCCTTCGCTTGAAACGATACCGCTGTCATACTTATACTGAGTAGCAATTTTTTGTGCTAAACCCAATGAACAGCTAAGCATCATTATCCAAAGTAAGTAACATACTATAGATATATTCTTTATTAAAAGAGGAAATGTTGTTTTAATAGCCGTGTTCATTGTGTTAGAAAGTATTTTTCGCATTATTCGCTTGTCTTGACTTGTTCAAAGTTAATAACATCGTATTAACCAAAGTACTTAATCGAACCAGCGTCGCTCTTAGTGTGTACAGTTTTTAACAAAACCACCCCCGTGTGATTTTCCTCATATTCGCTTGTTCTGAGAAACTGATTATATGCTGAAAAGAAGATATTGCAAGTACAGCAAGTTAATGGGTTATCATTTGGCATTATTAAGAAACAAAATGGTATACGATTAAACAGCTGGTGGGCAAGTTTTCTTTCCATTATGTTGTACACGTGTTTTAGAGCCTTTTAACATAAGAACCGTTAATAAGCATCGGTTGGGCATAAAGGTCTAAAAGTAAGAGGCTTCAGAGTGAAATCCGATTTTCTAAAAGGGTATTGTATCTTTGGATCAAATATCTCTCTATGATAGCTGTAGGCTCCGACCATGCTGGTTTCAAATTAAAAATGAAGATTATTGAGTATTTGAGCATCCTGGGTTTAGCAATAAAAGACCACGGAACATTTTCTAGTGAGCGTGCTGATTATCCAAAGTTTGCGCATGCAGTAGCAGATCATGTGGCAAGTATGGAAGGTGTTACCGGAATACTTGTTTGTGGTAGTGCCAATGGAGTAGCTATGAGTGCAAATAAGCATGAAGGAATACGTTGCGCAGTATGTTGGACCGAGGAAATCGCTCAACTCGCACGGGCGCATAATGATGCAAATATTATTGCAATTCCAGCTAGATTTATCGAAGTGGGAGAAGCTCTAAGGGCAGTTGAAGCTTTTCGAAATACGACTTTCGAAGGAGGCCGGCATCGGCAACGTGTTGATCAGATACCGCGTTGATCTGGGTTAAGCGCACATTATTCCGCAACAAGCTCGTCAAGAAGGCTTTCTGACGAGCTCATGAAATCATGGTAATAGGATCCTGTTCCGGGCCCGTAAAATCCGGTGTAAATGCGACGAATTTGGCGATTTTTATCAATAAAGAGGATAGTCGGAAAGGACGAAAAATCGCTTAAAATCGGGAATAGCGAGGCTATTCTGGTTTTACTGGCATAGCCGCCAAACAAATAGGTAATCTGTTCTTTTTCGGGGATTAATCGCCGAATTCGGACATCAGCTTCAGCTTGGTTATTGGTTAGCTCAAAGGCTATAGGGATTATGTCAATTTGGTCTGGGTATTTGGCTTTCAATGTTGATAGGGCTTTATTTGCATCCATGCAATTAGGACACCAACTGCCCATAAATTCAACAAGTATCACTTTTCTATCAGAAACGAGATCAATCCAGGTAACTGTGTCCCCATCCTGATTGGGCAATCTGAAATCGAAAGTGGTTGCTCGATCTGTTATGGTTGTTATATTCTCTGGTGACTGAAGAGACATTTTATTGGTGATTTTTCCAGACCATGGAATGGGAGTATTACTGCTGGAGTAAAATTGTCCTTCGCGCAAGGAGTCTCCGTCGATGCGTGCTTCGAATAAAAATGCGTGGATTCCATCGAACGTGCTAAGGTGAATATGGTTATTGTAAATATCCCCTTCCAGGTAGCGGTAGTCCCCGGACTCGGTAAGGAAGGTGCCGGTGAGATGACCCTGTGTATTTTGAAGCATTAACACTGCAGGGTAAGGGTCGCCGCTCTCTGGCACGAACAATATCTCATACATTGGTGCAACGCTTAGGGCGGATTTGGAGCTCGTAAACCGGAACGGTTTGCCATGTTCCGCGGTAAAGGCCATCTTATGGTCGGTGTTTTGATCGGTAGTCCATACTCCGCTCATAAGCTCTGGGGAATCGATGTGCGCCTTGAGTATACTACCAGATGGCATAAGGAGAAATTCTAAAGAGTCTCTGCTGAAGGAGACGGTTTGGGCATTTATGGTATCAGATCCGTTTGTAATACCAAGTATAGGGATACCGTTCTCATAGAAAATGAACGCATTAATAGGTAATTCACCATTTTTTAATTTGAACGCAATTCTCCAAGGACCCGGGCTGATTACTTCAGGGTTTGCAGTGGATGGATCGGCGCAAGAGGATAACAATGTTGTTACAGCAATTGCAAACAGAGAAAGGAGGCGCAAAATCTTAGTCGATATTGAATTTTATTCCTTGTGCTAAGGGCAAGGTATCACTGTAATTTATGGTGTTGGTTTGCCGTCGCATATATATCTTCCAAGCGTCACTACCGGATTCTCTACCTCCTCCAGTCTCCTTTTCTCCACCAAAAGCGCCTCCGATTTCAGCACCGGAAGTACCAATATTTACGTTTGCGATTCCACAATCGGAGCCGATCTGGGAAAGAAATAGCTCACTCTCCTGAATGTTGTTGGTAATGATAGATGATGAAAGACCTTGTACTACGTTATTCTGAAGGGCAATTGCTTCTTGAATAGTGTTGTATTTCATAAGGTACAAGATGGGAGCAAATGTTTCATGTTGAACAATAGGCATATCATTTGCGACTTCGGCTATAGCGGGTTTTACGTAGCAGCCGCTTTCATAGCCATCACCAGTGAGAACGCTACCTGTCACTATAATATTACCGCCCTGTTCTTCCACAGCGGCTAGAGCTTTATTGTAGGCGGCTACTGCATCTTTATCGATGAGAGGTCCTACGTGGTTAGAGCTATCTAATGGGTTACCAATTTTTAATTGATTGTATGCCTTGATAAGTCCGTCACGTAATCGATCGTATATATCTGCGTGAACAATCACACGACGGGTACTTGTGCACCGCTGCCCAGCGGTTCCTACAGCTCCGAAGACTATGCCTGGAATTGCAATTCGAAGATCTGCTGTATTACTAATAATCATCGCATTATTGCCGCCAAGCTCTAATAAGGTTTTGCCCAAACGCGATGCTACTGTGCTTGCCACAATCTTGCCCATTCTAGTAGAACCAGTGGCTGAAATAAGCGGGACACTTTTATCTGAACTGAGGAGTTCACCTATTTTGTAATCACCATTAATGAGACATGATATCCCTGCTGGGGCACCAAAATCTTGTATTAATTCGGCCACGATGTTTTGACAAGCTACCGCACAAAGAGGTGTTTTTTCAGATGGTTTCCATATACAAGCATCGCCGCATACCCAAGCGAGCGCAGTGTTCCATGCCCAAACAGCGACAGGGAAGTTAAATGCGGAAATAATCCCGACTACTCCTAAAGGATGATATTGTTCGTACATGCGATGGTTGGGACGTTCGCTGTGCATGGTTAAGCCGTGGAGTTGACGGGAAAGACCAACGGCGAAATCACAGATGTCTATCATCTCTTGTACTTCACCCAAACCTTCCTGCAGGGATTTCCCCATTTCGTAACTTACTAATTCCCCGAGGGGCTGCTTCAATTCTCGCAGTCGGGTGCCAAATTGGCGAACGAATTCACCACGTCGGGGAGCCGGCACAACTCGCCATTCCAAGAATGCTTTATGAGCTTGCTCAACGGCCATGTTGTAATCCGCTGCGGTTGCAGAAGTCACCTTTGCAATAAGTTGCCCATCGACCGGTGAGTAACTGTCAATGATCCGTCCACTACCGAAACGGTGGTTCCCAATGTAGCAACCCGGATTGGTGTCATTGATCTTGAGTGCTTCGAGAAAGTCGAGTGAACTGGTAGTAGCTGTAGCGGGCATATTAGAATTTTGGCAAAGATAGTTCAAGCAGACGAAAGAAGAAAACGACTAAATAGCTGGATGTGAGATAATTGAGAAAATCCGATTGTAGGGAGCTTCAATGACTGGGGAGTATCTGATGTGCGTACAGAAGCTCTGATGGATTTATGACCCA
Organism: Flavobacteriales bacterium; assembly: GCA_038321615.1. Classification (GTDB taxonomy): domain Bacteria; phylum Bacteroidota; class Bacteroidia; order Flavobacteriales_D; family Cryomorphaceae; genus JBBQFC01. The sequence continues at coordinate 57,110 of JBBQFC010000013.1, forward strand.
TTAAAATGCGTTTTTTGTAAAAACCATGACAATACTTGAATGAGTGCGCGTTCCGAACTTGGCCGAGAGGTTTGATGACAGCCCGTGGAGTATTCCGAGCAAGGGGTTTCCGGTTTTGTACCGTTCACTGAGGTTGGAAATATAGAAGGCATCATAAGGGAGACCGAATGATTTGACCTTGTGCATTCCGTGCTTATTAAATATATGTTCTAAATTTTTGGGTGAGAAGTGCCACAGATGTCGGGGAACATCAAGAGCCGCCCAATAGCTGCCATAGTGTTCGGCATCCTTGGAAGCGCTATTGGGAACGGCGATTACTATAGCGCCGCCGGAAGTGAGTTTTGATTGCAGTCGCACGATCACATCGTTCAGGTTGGGAATATGCTCTAGAACGTGCCAGAGAGTGATACAAGCGAATGCCGTGGGAACTGTTGTGAATTCAGATAGTGGTTGGAGATGAAGACCCTTTTTCTGGGCATTTTGCCTCGCATTTTCGTCTGGCTCGAAACCGATGATCGGTGTGCTTCTGGATTTTATATATGCTACGAATGATCCGTCCCCTGCTCCGTAGTCACACCATGTTCCACGTGGAACTATATCAATGAGTTTCCTGAATTTGTAGCTATTGTTGAATAATTTTACCAAACGATAGAGATTATCCCTGAATGACGGTTTAAATTTCCCGTGCGAAATATAATTAGCCGAGTCGTAGTACTCAGAAATTGTTTCATCTGACGGCCTAGGGGTTGTTATGCCCAGGTCGCATTTTGAGCAGACAGATATATTGAATTCTTGTTGCGAATAGTAATGATCTTTTGCTTTAATTCTGGGTATGATGGATGCGTTGTCGCAGACAGGACAACGGAGGATATCTACTGGTTTTTGTTTCACGTGGAACAATTTAACGACCCAGATGAACCATCAGCACGGCGAGATCGGCAGGCGAAACGCCGCTTATTCGGGAAGCCTGACCGATGCTCGTGGGTTTAAGGGCAGTAAGTTTTTGACGTGCCTCCGAGCTTAATGACGAGATTCCTGTGTAATTGAAATCATCTTTGAGACGAAGACCGTCTAGGCGTTTGAGTTTGTTTACCATCTCAAATTCCTTATCAATATAACCTGTGTATTTGGCGTGAATCTCTATTCCCTCCGTGATTTCTGCCATGAACAGGGCGGACTCTCCGGCGGACATTGAGTTTAAAAACATCGTCAATTCAGTTGAACTTTCGACAACGTCAAGAATGGTAATTTGCGGCCTGGCAAGTAAGGAGTATGCCTTAATCTGTTGTGATATAGGCGCAGATTGGCGTTCTACTAAGCGCTCGTTGATTTCAATTGGCGTTATCCCAGTACGCTTTAAATGCGCTGTGATATCTGCTCCCATCCCAACCTTTTTTTCTAGCAGTTTCATTCGTTCAAGCGTTGCCAAACCGATGGCGAACGACAGGGGTGTCAAGCGTTGATCTGCATTGTCTTGTCTAAGCAAAATCCGGTGTTCGGCACGAGAAGTAAACATGCGATAAGGCTCATCCGTTCCTTTCGTAATAAGATCGTCAATAAGCACCCCGATGTATGCATCACTCCTGCTAAGCACAAAAGGAGCTGCTCCTTTTATGCCCAAGGCGGCATTTATACCGGCCATCAGCCCTTGAGCAGCTGCTTCTTCGTAACCAGTGGTTCCATTAATCTGTCCGGCAAAATACAATCCGGGAACCAGTTTAGTTTCCAACGTGTGCTTTAGCTGCGTTGGAGGGAAGTAATCGTACTCTATAGCATATCCAGGCCTGAACATTTTAACCTGTTCGAGTCCGGGAATGGTTTTGAGCGCTTTCATCTGCACATCCTCGGGAAGGCTTGAACTAAATCCGTTTAAGTATATTTCGATTGTTTCTCGACCTTCGGGTTCAATGAAAAGTTGATGCCGGTCCCGTTCCGCAAAGCGATCGATTTTATCTTCGATCGATGGGCAATAGCGTGGACCAATACCTTCTATTCGGCCTTGAAACATTGGGGAACGATCGAACCCGGTTCGCAATATCGAATGGGTTTCTTCATTTGTATAGGTAATATGGCAAGGCAACTGATTGGCAATGGCGTTACCAGGCATGAAGGAAAACTTCGAAGGATTTTCGTCGCCGTGCTGAATCTCCGTTTTGGAATAATCAATGCTTCTACCGTCCAATCGTGGCGGGGTACCTGTTTTCATTCTCCCGCTGTCGAATCCAAGCTGTGCTAACTGTTCGGTAATTCCATGAGCGGCTTTCTCACCGGCTCTCCCACCACCAAAATTGTTTTCTCCTATGTGAATAAGACCATTTAAAAAGGTTCCGCTGGTAAGAATAACCTTCCGAGCGGCAATTTTAATTCCTAAACCGGTAATTACACCCAGAATTACCCCTTTTTCCAACCATATTCCCTTGACCATATCTTGGAAAAAATCCACGTTAGCAGTTTGCTCAAGGCGATATCTCCATTGGTTGCCAAAGAGCACGCGATCATTTTGTGTGCGAGGACTCCACATAGCCGGTCCTTTGCTGCGATTGAGCATTCTGAATTGGATGGCGCTAGCGTCGCTTACCAAACCACTGTAGCCACCCATGGCGTCGATCTCCCGAATTATCTGACCCTTGGCTACCCCTCCCATTGCTGGGTTGCAGGACATTTGGCCGATGGTGTTCATGTTCATGGTGACAAGCAGAACACTCGCGCCCAAGTTGGCCGCTGCTGCAGCCGCTTCGTTTCCGGCATGGCCTGCACCTACTACAATTATGTCGTATTCCGGAAGCATTTTGGGTGTCTGGATTAGAGGAAGGAGCGCAAAGATAAATATTTATCTTCTGCAGATCGCATGATGGCCTTTGCTGTAGGCGTACTGTCTTGATAACCACACAAATGGAGTGCTCCGTGAATCATTACTCTATGAAGCTCATCAATAAGTTTTACTTCATAAGCTTTAGCATTTTCGCGAACGCGCTCTAAGCTTAAATATATGTCGCCGGCCACACCGTCTGGATTCTCGAAAGGGAAGGTAATAACGTCGGTTAAAGTGCTGTGATTTAGATATTTTTGGTTCATTTTAAATAAGAAGCCATCACTGGTTAAAACAATGTTGATAGCTTTAAATTTCAAACCTTCCTTTTCAACTGCATTCCTAATCCAAGTACTGAGGGCGCGCTTATGACGAAGGCGGTAGGATATATCTTCCTGATGGAAAAAAACCAAATCCTAAATGATTCTTTAAACGGCAATAGGCTTGGAAAGATTCTCGAAAGAGATCTCAACAACCCGACCACCGTCTTGAAAATCAATAGAGTCGCTCAAATGCTTCATAAGGAAAACACCGCGTCCGTTTGGTCGCTCCAAATTTTCCGGTGAAGTAGGATCGGGTAGATTGTCATAATCGAAGCCGGGGCCTTCATCCTCTATTCTGAAAAAGAATCGATCGTTGGAGCATTCGTGAAGCACCGAAACAATCTTGGACGCGTCTTGCTTATTACCGTGATATATGGCGTTGTTCACAGCCTCCGTGAGGGCAATAAGAATATTGCCGTAGTGCTCCTCCTGCACATTATGCTTCTCGCAAAGATTATCAATCAGGCGTTCGATAATCGTGATGTTTTCACCCTGAGCGGGAAAAGTTATGGTCTCCATTGGCGGTGTTTGGGTGCGGCGCTATTGCGTTCGGTCTTCAAAATTAAGAAAATATTCATTTACCCGAGTTTTGTAATAAGGTTTCAGATCGGGTGGAAGTGTTCTGAGCAGCTCAATCTCTCTCGCTTTCTTTAGGTTATACTCTTCGTACTTCTGCGGCGATACGGGTTCAAAGGCGCGTGGTTGGTTGCTCTCACGTTTATCGTCATACTCCCGCTCACGCTGTGCTTTTTCGGACTCCAATAGGCGGGTAAGTATTTCCTCTTGTCGACGCATCGTTTCGCGCGTAATGTCTTGATTTACGAGATCTCGTTCGTTTTTTTCCATCTGTTCCGCAATCTCTTCCAATCCCTTTCCTTCACCTTTCCCTTTTTCATTTAGTTCACGCGACATTCGTTCTATTTCTTTTCTGATAGCGGCTTGCTCCGCTGCCATTTGGGCTATTTCCTTGCTCATACCCTGGTTGCCCATACCAGGCTTTGATCCACCGGGGGATTTGCCTTTCTCGAGCTCCTTTTTCATTTTCTCGAGCTTTTTACCCATCTCGTCCTGCATCTTGCCCATTTTTCCATCTGATGGCTTCGATCCGCTGCCACCCGGATTTTCGCAATTGCCTTTCCCCGGCATTTGATTGGCCATTGCTTCTTGCATCTGCTGCAGCGCCTCGTCTAGCAGCAGAGCGAGATTGTTGTACGAAGTCATGACGTACTGCTGCCTGGCGCTTGCATTGGCCGTCATTCTTTCGCCTATTTCTGAAATGGCTTGGGCGATATTGGCATTAACAAGACCTATTTCTCGATTTACAGCACTGCTGATTTGCGGCACGCGTTTGCTCAAAGCAAATAGTGAATCTTCGACCATTTTACTGTCGCCTTCCAATTTCTTTTGGCGCTGACCTAACTCAACATATCCTGGATCATCTCGACCAGTTTGACGCAGATTTTCCATAATGTCTTCCTGGTCAAATGACAGTTGAATGAGATTTTCAAGCAAAGCGCGCAGCGCATCCATATCTTCTTCTTGCTTTTGCGATTGCTGTCCTGCCATAGCTGACTTCATTCCTTCCGCCATTTTTTGCATTTCCTGCGCTGCACTTTTTTGACTTTCTGAAGCTTTCTTGTTCTTCTTCTGATCGAGTTGTTCGGAAGATTTTTCCATCTCCTCTTGTATTTTTTCTTCCGATTTTTCAGTATCGGGCATGTTATTTGGGCTTTCTAATTCTTCATTCTGTTTCTCGAGTTCATCAAGTTCTTTTTGGAGTTCTTCGAATTTTTCATTGAGCTCTTCTTGTTTCTCTTTGAGTTCTTCTGAATTGGTTTTGTCTTTTTCGGAATCTTTACTAAGCTTTTCTTGGTCTTCGGCCAATTTCTCGAGCTTCTCCAAAGATTCTTCAAATTGTTTTTCAAACTCTAATTGCTTGAAGAGTTCCAGGGTGCGATCGAGGTCTTTTTCCAAGTCTTTATTGTCCAATTGAAGTTTTTCCAACTCTTCGCGAATTTTATCTTGATCAAGCTCCTTTATGAGTTTTTCAAGCTCTTCATACATTTTCTTCATCTCATCGCTCATTAACTCATCAAAGAGTTTGTCGATTTGGCGCTGCTTCTCTAGGATCCGCTCGTCAAATTCGGAGTACTTCTCCTGCTGATACTGCGATTTCTTGCGCTCTTGCTGAAGACTTTCCACTTCACGTTGGAGGCTCTTTTGATTATTTATGGCGTTTTCAATACGCTGCTTGTCTTGCCAGGACATTTCATTTTTTTGGAGAATAGTCTTATTAATATCTTTCAGTTCTTTTTGAAGCTCGGCAGCTTTCTTGATAGTCTCTTCGAGCTTGTCTTTTACGTCTTCTGCCGAATCTTTTCGAGCCTTATCCAGTTCATCAGTGGTCGGTGCCGCATAGGTTGCTCTGGCGCTGCGCGATGATTTAGATCCGTTTACGCCATCGTTGTCCCAAACTTCAAAAAAATATTCCACTTTATCGCCCGGTTTTAAGCCAAGCGAGCCAAAATCAGCGAAGTGGTAGAAATCTTGGGCTTCTTTGCCTTGCAGGGAAACGGGCAGAGCTTTCGATTCAGATGTCCCGTCAGCACGGCTCAACAAATAGTTGAATGTCAAGCTTTTGAGACCGTGATCGTCGCTTACAGACCCGCCAAAATAAATTTTGTCATTTTGCAGCGAATCGCGTGATTCTTGAGCTGAGATGCGCGGGAAAGCATCTTTTGTAACATCGATTTGGTAGGCCATTGTATCCTTTCCACCAATAATGCTATTAGTCGCAGCTAAGCGATATACCATGCTGTTTCCTATTGATCTTTGAAAACTGAATTGATTGGTGGAAGCAGGTCTCAATGCAACAGACGTGTCGCCAAAAGCTAGCAAAAGTGATTCAGTATTTTGTGTGGCAAAAGTCCATTTTACCCGTGTTCCTTCCGGTATTTGGATATTCCCGCCATTACTCACGTTTTGGTCGGGCAAGTCGAGATATTCCGGGAAATGGAGAGACATCTCAAATCGGAGAACCGAAGGAGTGGGAAGTACAGAAAGGATTTGGATTGCGCTATTAAAACCATCGGCTGTCATCCGGAATGGAATGTCATTTCGCACCGAGCGGAAGGTGTAAGCAAAATCGCCATTTTCATTTTTTTTCATTCGGAAGAACTTTCCATCCAACTCCAAATTCATTTCAGATGGGCGGTATTCGCCATCAGTGGAAGCAATTAGTTGAAAGTTTTCGTTAAGGCCAGCTTTCAACTCATCATTGAGCACGATAAACTTGAAAGGTGCTTCCTCAATAAATTCGCGATTGAAGGATACAATTCTTTGGGTTCCATCCTTCAATATGGCAGGAGCCACAAAAAGCAATATAGCACCGAGGCCAAGCGGGATTAATGCATAGGGTAAATACCGCTTATTTTCTTTGAAATCAACAGCTGAAGTAAATGGAATGGGCTGTAGCTGCGCAATCCGTTGGTCAATACTTGCCAAAATGAGTGTGGAGTCGGCTTTTTGAGATTGTTGAACCCTTAATTGAATGGTATTGAGAAGCTTATCGTCGACGTCATGGAAATGTTTTCCAATAATTTTAGCGGCTTCTGCGTGGTTTAATCCTTTGCGCAGCTTGAAAAGCTTGAAAGCAGGAACAAGGATAAAGCGGGTAAATACGAATCCGTAGACACCTAAAGTACCGAAGAATAGAACGGCTCTCAAACCTGAAGAAAAGCGACCGTAATACTCTAATACCGATGTGATCAGGATAGACGCAAGGCCAATAGCCACAAAATAAAGTATGCCTCGGATAATTTGGTTGAGGTAATATTTGCGGATAAAGGCATCTAACTTCTCAAGAAGTTGTTCATACGTTTTCATAGCATTAAGGTACGGCAATAGAAATCCTATCGCACGAGCCATCGAAGTTAAGGATTGTTAAGCTCTGTTTGAGAGCCCTGCATGAAGAAAATTGCTCAGCTCCAAAATCGAACCGCTTCGGGACACGATTTCTAATGTACCTTCATCTTGTACCAAAAAGCCTGCGGATTGCACTATTTGGCGTTGGCCACTTAAGCTGAGTTTTGGCGAGTAAGTGTTGAGGGTAAGCCTACCTTCCGGCGAAAGAATTTTTGCGCACAATTCGAGAAGCTGCGGAAGCTGAATTTCTAATTTCCAAATTTCACCCTTCGTTCCCCGTCCAAATACGGGTGGATCAAGCAGAATATGGTCATACTTATTTCCCCTATTCGCTTCGCGATTCACGAATTTTAATGCATCTTCGACTACCCAATGGATGGTGTTAAGGCCATTCAATTCGGCATTGCGCTTTGCGACCTTCATGATCGAACGAGAAGAATCGACGTGGAACACATCGGCTCCTTTTGCGGCAGCCACCATGCTGGCAACGCCAGTGTATGCGAACAAATTCAACAGGCGATCGCCGGCGCGCACGTTGCGAGCGAACATTTCCCAGTGCTCGACCTGTTCGGGAAAGATTCCTACATGTTTATAATCCCGAAGACTAAGCGCTATTTCTAAATTCAAAGAAGGTAAGCTAAGCCCGCAAAGCCATTCGGCTGAAATTTCTTCAGCGCGATCCCAAATCCCGGCGCTGCCTTGTGTTTCGATAAACGTAGCGTCTGCAAGCGCTTTCCAATCAGAACTGTCGACATTTGGGGGAGAGTCAGCGAGCACATCTGGCCGATCTAACACATATTTACCAAATCGCTCAAGCTTGCGGCCAGCGCCAAAATCTATCAATTCGTAATCGAGTTCAGCATTCATGTGCGCAAATATAGCTGGGGCGGATGGATATCTCCGATTCCGCTATCTTTGCGGCCAAAATCAGAATACCATGACAGCGAAAAAAGTGCGCGTACGATTTGCCCCAAGTCCTACCGGCCCGCTCCACATGGGCGGGGTGCGCACGGCGTTGTACAATTATCTGTTTGCCAAGCAGTCGGGAGGCGATTTCATAATTCGTATTGAGGACACCGATCTAAATAGATTTGTAACTGGCGCAGAACAGTATATGCTGGATGCGCTGGCGTGGTGTGGAATCATTCCAGACGAAAGCCCGGCACATGGGGGCAATTATGGCCCCTATCGCCAAAGCGAACGGAAGGAGCGCTATCGACAGTACGCTGATCAATTGATTGAAGCTGGTAAAGCGTATTACGCCTTCGACACTCCTGATGAACTCGTCATAATGCGCGATCGCTTGACGAAGGCGAAAGTAGCATCGCCTCAATATAATTCTTTGGTGCGCGACACTATGCGAAATTCGTTGACTCTTCCAGCTATGCAGGTGCAAGAATTATTAAGTGCAGGCGAGCCCTATGTGATTCGATTTAAGATGAATCGAAATGAAGAAGTCCGCGTAAAGGACGAAATTCGGGGTATAGTGGTGGTCAACACCAATCAACTAGATGATAAGGTGCTTTTTAAAAGCGACGGAATGCCAACCTACCATTTGGCCAATATTGTAGATGACCATTTGATGGAAATCACCCACGTAATACGCGGGGAAGAATGGTTGCCGTCGGCTCCGCTTCACGTTTTACTTTACGAAGCTTTCGGCTGGGATGCGCCACAGTTCGCCCACCTTCCACTCTTGCTCCGACCCGATGGAAACGGGAAGTTGAGTAAACGCGATGGGGATCGATTGGGTTTTCCGGTGTTTCCGCTCGATTGGACCGACCCATCCACAGGAGAGCGTTCGAGCGGATACCGCGAAAGGGGCTATTTTCCCGAAGCATTTGTGAATATGCTCGCTTTATTGGGATGGAATCCCGGCACTCCACAGGAGATTTTTTCCATGCAGGAATTGGTAGCAACTTTCTCCATGGATCGCGTAGGAAAGGCTGGAGCTAAGTTTGACCCCGATAAGGCGAAGTGGTTCAATCAAGAGTATTTAAGATCTAAAACGGATGCAGAATTGGCAGAAGCCCTGATGCCTTATGTCCGTGAAAAAGGATATACGGTGTCCAACCTTTACTTATCTGGGGTAGGCTCAATGATGAAGGAGCGCGCATCTTTTATCCCCGATATGCTTGAAGCAGGCTTGTACTTTTTCGAGCGGCCTATCTCCTACGATCCGGTTACGGTTGAGAGAAAATGGAAGCCCGAAAGCGGGGCCTTAATGCTTGAATTAGCCAACGAATTTAGTGCCGTAGACTTCACCGCCGTGAAGCTGGAAGATACGTTCAAAGCATATCTGGGAGCTAACAATTTGGGAATGGGTGCCGTTTTGCCAAACCTTCGTTTGCTTTTGACCGGGCAGGGTATGGGCCCTGGAATATTTCACATTATGGAGCTATTGGGCAAAGAAGAGAGTTTGAGCCGTTTGCAAATAGGGATTTTAGAATTGACGAAATGATGGGGCGCATAGAAGTAAATGGAATCGAAATATACGCCTACCACGGTTGCCTACCTGAAGAGAGCATCATCGGGGGAAAATACATTGTAGATTTATGGATAGAGGCCGATTTGAAGCGATCTGAAGCTTCCGATAAATTAGATGATACAATTGATTATGTCTGGCTTACAGCGATAGTGCTATCAGAAATGGCTAAGCCATCCAAACTCATCGAGCAAGTGGCTCGGCGCATTCTGGATAGTGTTCGTTCTGGCGACAGCCGAGTGGAGCATGCCTGGGTAAAAGTTCGAAAGCTGACACCACCGATCAACGCTAATGTGAGCGAAGTTGCCGTAATTCTTTCGTATTAGTTAAGAGCGGGTGGCTTTTACTCTCGGAATTTTATACTTTTGACACATTAATGGTCTCGTGGCCGAGTGGCTAGGCAGAGGTCTGCAAAACCTCGTACAGCGGTTCGAATCCGCTCGAGACCTCCAAAGAAAGGCCGCCTGTATAGGCGGCCTTCGTTTTCCCAGCACTATTTTCCAAACTCACAAACAACGG